>JBDHQM010000011.1:0-62698 GCA_039807095.1 Kiritimatiellia bacterium | reverse complement strand
TCCCCCCTCGGGGGGAAGGAAGCAACCAGGGAACACAACAATAAATGTGTCAACTTGAAGTCAGGACGTGACATTCTCTTACCTCGTCAACCCATCAATTCCATTCCCGTCAATCCGGTCAATCCCGTTATCCGGTCGCTTCTTTCTCCATCTGTGATAATCAGTGAAATCCGTGGTTGAACAAAAGGGACAAAGGCACACAGGCACATAGGCACAAAGTTTAGGAGTCGTTGGTTAATACCCGGCTCCCTCGGAGAGGTTCCGCCTGAGGCGGACAGGCAGCCCTACCTTCTCCATCCTGTCCATCCGGTCAATCCCGTTATCCTGTCTCTTTCTCTTTCATTCGTGTAAATTCGTGCCTGCCCGCCGTATTGCGCGCAGCGCTGTAGGCGGGTCCATTCGTGGTTATTCGCTCCGCGCCCGATGCTGCTTGAATAATCCGAAATTATCTGCATACTCTGCAAATCCTTCGACGGAACTTTAACATCGGGTGCTGGGTCTTATGTCTGGACGCGAATCAGTCAACTTGTATGCGGACAACGCGGATTTCGTTGAACAGCTCTATCGCCAGTATGTGGCAAATCCTGCGGATGTTTCCGAAACGTGGCGCAACTATTTTGAGGCGCTGAACGGTCACGATGAAGAGCTCCTCGGCGCGCCCAGCCAGGAGGAGATCAGCCGACGCATGCGACAGCGCGCGCATCATCGCTCGGCGACCACTGCGCCGGCGGTCGCTTCGGCAGGTTCCGACATGGTTCGCAAGCAGGCGGCCGTGTTGCGCCTGATTCACGCTTACCGCCTGCTCGGGCATCATCGCGCGCAGGTGGACCCGATCAATCTGCGCGGCCTGCCGATCATCCCTGACCTCGATCCCGCCTATCACGGCTTGCGCGAGTCGGACTACGACCTCGTCTTCAACACAGGCAACCTCGCGGGCTACGCGGAGATGAAGCTGCGTGACATCATCGCGATGCTCAAGGAGACGTACACGGAGCATATCGGCGCGGAGTTTATGCACATTGTGGATGTGAACGAGAAGCGCTGGCTCCAGACGCGGCTCGAGTCCACCCGCACAAATCCGGATTATCCAAACGATTTCAAGATACGCCTGCTTGAGCGCCTCACGGCGGCAGAGGGAATGGAGCAGTTCCTGCACGCGAAGTATTCTGGACAGAAGCGCTTCTCGCTTGAGGGTGGCGAGACGCTCATCACGGCGCTGGATGAAATCATCATGCGCTCGGGCACGCAAGGCGTGAGCGAAATCGTGATCGGCATGGCACACCGCGGGCGCCTCAATGTTCTGATCAACATCATGGGCAAATCGCCTCAAGAGCTTTTCGAAGAGTTCGAAGGCAAGCACCGGTGGAAGGGCGAGTACACGGGCGACGTAAAATATCACTCCGGCTTCTCGTCGGACGTACAGACGCCGGGCGGAATCGTCCACCTCGCGCTGGGCTTCAACCCGTCGCACCTGGAGATCGTGAACCCCGTGACGTGCGGTTCCGTTCGCGCCCGCCAGGAACAGCGCAATGACGAGGAGCGCGAGAAGGTGCTCGGCGTATTGATCCACGGCGACGCGGCATTCGCCGGCCAGGGTGTGGTCTATGAAACGCTGAACCTCGCCCAGACGCGCGGCTATGGAACAGGCGGCACCATCCACATCGTCGTCAACAACCGGATCGGCTTCACCACGAGCCATCCGCTCGATGCGCGCTCGGCGCTGTATTGCACCGATGTGGGCAAGGTGATTCAGGCTCCGATTTTCCACGTGAACGGGGACAATCCGGAAGCGGTCGCTTTCATCGTGCAACTGGCGGTCAACTTCCGTCAGGCGTTCAAGCGCGATGTGGTGATTGATCTGGTGTGCTATCGCCGCCACGGCCATAACGAGGCGGACGAACCCGCGGCGACACAGCCGATGATGTATAAAAAGATCCGGAACCACCCCACCACGCGCAAGCGGTACGCCGACCAACTCGAGGCACAGGGGATCATTCAGGCGGGCGACGCAGATCGCATGGTGCAGGAATATCGCGATGCACTCGCGGCAGGCAAGCAGGTGGTTCCAAACATCGTGCTAGGCCAGAAGAATCCATATCGCATCAACTGGAGCAAATTCCGCGGCGCGAAGTGGACGGACGAGTATCAAACCGCCGTGCCCGTGGCACGCATTCGCCAGTTGGGCGCAAAGCTGAATGAGCTGCCTGAGGATTTCGAATTGCATCCCCGTGTCGCAAAGATCGTAGATGACCGCATCAAGATGGCGTCCGGCGCACTGCCCATTGACTGGGGCTTCGCGGAGAATATGGCGTACGCAACGCTCGTGGAGGAAGGATATCCCGTCCGCATTTCCGGCCAGGACAGCGGGCGCGGCACGTTCTTCCATCGCCACTCCGTGCTGCACAATCAGCGCACGGGCGACGAATATATTCCGCTTCAGCACCTTTCGGGCGAGCAGGCGAACTTCCGCGTGATTGACTCCATCCTCTCGGAAGCGGCGGTGCTCGGCTTTGAATACGGCTACAGCGCGGCGACGCCAAATGCGCTGGTGATCTGGGAGGCGCAGTTCGGCGACTTCGCCAACAATGCGCAGGTGGTAATTGATCAGTTCATCGTTGCAGCGGAACAGAAGTGGGGGTTGCTCTGCGGGCTCGTAATGATGCTTCCGCACGGGTGGGAAGGTCAGGGGCCGGAACACACCTCGGCACGACTCGAGCGCTTCCTCCAGCTTTGCGCGCAGGACAACATTCAAGTCTGCTATCCCAGCACGCCGGAACAGATGTTCCACCTGCTGCGCCGCCAGATGATTCGCCCCTATCGCAAACCGCTTGTCATCATGACGCCGAAGAGCATGCTCCGCTTGAAGGAGTCGTTCTCCACGCTCGAAGACCTTTCAAACGACCGCTTCGATCCGGTGATCGGCGAGGTGGACCCGCTCAAACCGTCCGATGTGCGCCGCGTTTGCCTCTGCTCGGGCAAGGTCTTCTACGACCTACTCGATGCGCGCCGCGCGCGAAAGATCAACGACGTCGCGATCATTCGACTCGAACAGCTATATCCCTTCCCCGCCGATGACCTCGCGCGCGAAATCAATCGCTACACGCGCGCGAAAGAGGTGTATTGGGTGCAGGAAGAGCCGCAAAACCAGGGCGCGTGGTATTCCATTCAGGATACGATCCGCCTCGTGCTGCTGCCGGGCCAGACCTTGAGCTATGCCGGTCGCGTACCGATGGCGGCGCCGTCCGGCGGCGATTATCACAAACACCTTGAACGGCAGAAACACCTTGTTGATAGCGCCCTGGCCCGCAAGGCAGGCGAAGAAACTGAAATACTTTCAGCTCAGCCCCAACTGGTGCCCACAACACCCGCTGAGCCCACAGGAGGAAAAACCTGATGTCCGCAATCGAGATCAAGGCGCCCGTATTCCCGGAATCCATCCAGGAGGGAACGCTCTCCACATGGCACAAAAAGGCCGGGCAATCCGTAGCCGTAAATGAAAAACTTGCCGACATTGAGACGGACAAAATCGTACTCGACGTCACGGCTCCGACCGCCGGAGTCCTCACCGAAATTCGCATTCCGGAAGGCGCCACCGTGACGCGCGAGCAGGTGTTGGGTGTAATTGATCCGTCTGCGAAACCATCTGCGGCTCCCGCAGCCACACCCCGGCCGGCAGCTCCAAAAGCCGCCGCATCCGCTCCCGCGCCAACGCCCACTCCGGCTGCGCCCAAAGCAGAGACGAAACCTGCACCAGCACAGCCTCGGCCAGCGTCGATTGCGCCGCCACCCGCGCCGGCACCGACAAAACCGGCGATCGAGTTTCCCGAAGACGAATACAGCCCTGCCGTGCGCCGCTTGATCAAAGAGCACAACTTGAATCCGAAGGAAATCACCGGACACGGCAAAGATGGCCGCATCACCAAGGCTGACGTGCTGCGCCACCTCGAACACTCCCCCCACCTCTCCCGCCAATTCGGCAGCGATACGCCCGCCGTTCCCGACACGGAACCCGCGCAGAGCGCCGCAGCCGCACCGCAGCTCTCGCAGAGCAGCGATAGCCGCCCGGTCACGCGCGTAAAGATGACGCGCCTGCGGGCACGCGTGGCCGAACGCCTCGTTCAGGCGCAACAGACTGCCGCCATTTTGACGACGTTCAACGAAGTCAACATGCAGGCGGTAATGGAACTGCGCGCGCGCTACAAGGACCGCTTTGAACGCGAACACGGAATCAAACTCGGCTTCATGTCGTTCTTTGTGAAAGCCGCAGTCGAAGCGCTCGCGCGCTTCCCCGTCGTCAACGCGTCCGTCGAGGGCGACGAAATCGTCTATCACCAATACTTCGACCTCGGCATTGCGGTCAGCGCGCCGCGCGGACTCGTCGTCCCTGTCCTGCGCGACGCAGAACAACTCTCGCTCGCCGAAATTGAGGCCAAGATCGCCGACTTCGGCGCGCGCGCCCAGGAGGGCAAACTCGCGCTGGAGGAACTCACCGGCGGCACGTTCACCATTTCGAATGGCGGCGTATTCGGATCGCTCCTGAGCACCCCCATTTTGAACCCGCCGCAGAGCGGCATTCTTGGAATGCACCGGATTCAAGAACGCCCCGTAGCCGAAAACGGTGCCGTGGTGATTCGCCCGATGATGTATGTGGCGCTCTCTTACGATCACCGCATCATTGACGGGCGCGAGGCCGTGCAGTTCCTCGTGGCGCTCAAGGAGGCCATTGAAGATCCCGCGCGCCTGTTGCTTCAGATTTAATACATAATGGCGACCGAATCGCATCGGCGCCCAAAACGAAAAGGAATGCGATGAAGACATTCGATGTAGTGGTTATCGGCGCCGGCCCGGCCGGCTATGTTGCGGCAATCCGCTGCGCACAGCTCGGCTTCTCCACGGCTGTCGTGGACAAATGGATCGGGAAAGACGGAAAGCCCGCCCTCGGCGGCACCTGTCTGAACGTCGGCTGTATTCCCTCAAAAGCGCTGCTCGAATCTTCCGAGCACTATGATCAGGCTGTGCACAAGCTCGAGACGCACGGCGTTCGTTTCAAAAATCTGAGCTTCGATGTGCCCTCCATGATTGAGCGCAAAGACAAAATCGTCCAAACGCTTACACAGGGCGTTCAATTCCTCTTCAAAAAGAATAAAATCACATGGATCCCCGGCGCGGCGCGCTTGGAAACCAACCAGCAGCTTTCCGTCGCAACGCACGACGGCAAAACCGAAGTCGTCGGCGCAAAGCACATCATCATCGCCACCGGTTCCACACCGCGCGATGTGCCGAATGTGGAAATTGATGGCGATGCCATTGTTGACGCCGCAGGCGCTCTGGACTTCCAGTCCGTTCCGGCACACCTCGTTGTCATCGGCGCAGGCGTGATCGGCCTCGAGCTCGGCTCCGTTTGGAAACGACTCGGCGCAAAGGTCGTTCTGCTGGAAGCCATGGACACCTTCCTCCCCGCAGTGGATGAACAGGTCGCACAAGCCGCACTAAAGGAATTTGACCGACAAGGCCTCGATATCCGCCTCGGCACGCGCGTGCTCTCCGGCAAGGTGAACAAGAAGAAAGTCACCGTCCAATATCAGGACGCCAGCGGCGGAACACACTCAATCGAATGCGACAAAGTCATCGTCGCAGTCGGCCGCAAACCGTGCAGCGACCACATCAACGCGCAGGGCGCGGGCCTCCTCCTCGATGAACGCGGCTATATTCACGTGGATGAGTTTTGCCGGACAAATCTCCCCGGCGTGTACGCCATTGGCGACGTCGTGCGCGGCCCGATGCTTGCGCACAAAGGGCAGGAAGAAGGCGTCATGGTTGCAGAGCGCCTCGCGGGCGAGGAAACTAAAATCAATTACGATGCCATTCCGTGGGTCATCTATACTTCCCCCGAAATTGCATGGGTCGGCAAAACCGAGCGCCAACTCAAACAGGCAGCGCGCAATTATAAGACAGGTGTTTTCCCGCTCTCGGCGAGCGGTCGCGCAAAGGCAATGGAGGCAACAGTTGGCCTGGTGAAAGTCATCTCGGATGCTAAGACCGATCGCATCCTGGGCGTTCACATGTTTTCACCCGCTGCGTCGGAACTCATCATGGAAGCCGTCGTCGCGATGGAGTTTGCAGCCAGCACCGAAGACTTGCAGCGCGTTGTCCACGCCCACCCCTCCATCGCGGAAGCGCTCCACGAAGCCGCCCTCGCCGTGGACGGTCGCCCGCTGCACATCTGAGCCGCCGCAGAGCTGCACGCAACTGGAGCCGCGGTCGCTGACCGCGGGAGATAACCCGCCCTCCGCGAGGGCGGCTACAGCAGAACTCTGAAAGTCCTATTGGAGGGCTGCGCTTTGTCGCGGCCGCCGTTCCAAATGTTTTAACTTATTTCCGGCCACGACCCGCCTGCAACGCCTATGCGTAGCATTGCGGGCAGGTAAAACGTGGCCCTCCAAACAACTACTCGACGCAGAGCTGCACGCAACTGTAGCCGCGGTCGCTGACCGCGGAAAAAAGCTCGCCCTCAACGAAGGCGGCCACAGCGGAACTCGTTGAGCCCTCCCCCGAAGGACCACGCGCAAAATTATTCCGCGAGTTTGCGGCGCAAGAAATCGAGATTGAGGCGGACCATCTCGTTGTTCGTCTTCTTTTGAACGCGCTCGAATACCTCTAGCGCCTCGCGATAGCGCTGCATGGAACGCAATTGCAGGCCGAGTTCGATCTGATATTCGGGCTCATGCGGAATCATATCTACGAGCTTCGTGAGCGCCGCCACCGCTTCCTCCGGATTGCCCAGCGAGTCCTGAATGCGCGCGAGGCCGAACAAAGCGCCGGTGTCCCACGGATTTAATTCCAATGCCTTGCGATACCCGCGCTGGGCCTCTTCTGCCTGTGCCAATTTCGTCTCGCGATCAAGATTCCAGAACGCCTGCACGCTGCGGCATTGCGCAAGGCCGCGATACGAATCGCCATTCCGCGGTTCGATTCGTTGCGCACTGCGATATGCATCAATCGCTTCGTCAAACTGCGACGCCTCCCGCAATTCATCGCCACGCATCAAATACACATTGGCCGCGATCGCGCGCACGGTCAGCAGGGCAAAGAGTAGCGGCACAAGAGCCCAAAGCGCATGCCAGCGTCCGCCGGGCACCGGCATCGCCGGGCGGAAAGAAGAAAACTCACCGTTTGCGCGGATGACCGAAATTGCGATGCCACCGTAGGCCGCGAGCACATGAACGTTACTGTACAGATGGAAGTTATAGTCGAAAGCGGCATGCACAATGTACGCGGTCAGCGCACCGATGAACCCTGCTGCAAGATAGCCCGAGCGGTCTCCTGCACCTTTTTTCAACACCGAAAGCAAGCGCACCACCAGCCAGCTAATGGCTGCGACAAGCAGGACGGCACCAACAATGCCAAATTCAGCGAGAAGCTGCAGATAGTCGTTATGCGCGTGCTCCGGATCAATGTAGATGGCGAGATGATGCCAAAAGCCCGGATAGACCCAACGGAAACTGCCGGGGCCATAGCCAAACCACGGATGTGTCTGAATCATCGTGAGCGTGTCGCGCCAGAGATTGATCCGCACGTTGCCATGTAGCGCATCGAGCACTCGCGTCTGCACGAGTGGCAGAAAGAACCACGCCAGCACACCGAGCACAGCCACCGCGAGCACGGCAATCAGCAACATAAGCAGCGCCCGGCGGAAGCCGCGGCGCAGGCCGAGCAGTGTGCAGACAACAAGAATTCCCACCAGCAGACCCAACCACGCACTGCGCGATCCAGACAAATAGAGGGGCGGCAGAATCACCAACACACTGTACCCCGCCAGGAGTCG
This sequence comes from Kiritimatiellia bacterium, assembly GCA_039807095.1. Lineage (GTDB taxonomy): Bacteria > Verrucomicrobiota > Kiritimatiellia > CAIVKH01 > CAIVKH01 > JAMLJG01. Next base: position 54,873 of record JBDHQM010000011.1, on the reverse strand, counting down.
CAGCGGCGCGCGCGCGGCGGGCATCGCCGCAAGTGCAATAGCCATCGGCACCGTGATCGCCAGCACATTTGCAAAGTGATTCGGACAGAAGTAGGCCCCGCTCGCCCGCATCCCATATTGTGTCGGTCGCGGGTAATTCAGAACCATGGTAGAGCCGTGCGCATTCTGAATGATTGCATACCACGCCATGACGGTGATCGAGAGCAGCAACGCAGCGAATAGCCACCGCCAGCCGCGACTGTCCGATGCCAGCCCCGACCAGACCACGAGCGCAGCAATCACGCTCACAATCACAACCACGGCCAGAAGGGCAAAGTACGGCGCGGCGGATTGCGGAATGCGCGCAAAGCCGTAAAGCGCGAAAACGAGTAGCCCTAAAATAGCGGGCGGCCAGGGCGATGGCGATGTACCGGCGAAAAAGAGAGGTCGCGCAAGAAAGAGCGCCGCGGCGACATAAACGCCTGCCATCAACGGAGCGATGTACTCAAATGCAATTCCTCCGTAAATCCAAATGCCGGCAATGGAGCTTGCGGCAAGCAACAGGAGGATAATCCAGTCGTAGATGCGACGCCCGATTGAAACAGGCGTTGAGCGACGCGACGGCAAACTGGCGGTGCCGCTGAGTCGGGGATCAGAAGGTGCTGCGTGGGACCCGGATGACATCGCCGGATTCAATCATAATGTCGAGTTGTGGATTTTTCTCAATTTCCCGCATGTTGAGCTTTCGGATTGCGCTACCCCTCGTCACCGTCACGCGTTTCGGCTGAGCGAAATCCGTATATCCGCCCGCCGCGGCGATCGCCTGCATCACCGTCATCCCCGTGATCAAGGCGTAGCGCTGCGGCGCCTTCACCTCACCCTGCACAAAGAAACTTTGCGACGGCAGAATTACGTTGACGGTCACGGTGCGATAGATGCCCCGCTCAATATATATGCGCTGAATATCGCTCTCCAACTCGGAGGCGGTCTTGCCCAGCGCCATCACGTCGTCAATATACGGCAGGGTCACATAGCCCTTCTCATCCACGACATCCTGAACATCCGCTTCCTGTGGCATAATGCCGCGGAGATAGATCAACACCGGGTCGCCCTGGCGCAGGCGGTACGGGGTTTGTGCGCCCGCAGTAGACGCCGTGCGAAATTCAATTTCTGCAGGCGCAGCGGGAGTCGCCGAAGCAACCGGAACGACTGGCGCAACATTCGTGCGAACAGCCGGAGGGGTTCCCGTCTGGAGCCCGGCGGCAGACGCGTGCAATTGTGGCCTCGCGTGATCCGGAGACAGAAACTGAGAGCCATCCTTGGTCTTGCAGCCGCCGGCAAGGGAAGCCACTCCAATCACGAGCGCGAAGAAGAGGCTGCTGCGAAATACAGGAACCATCATCTCAGAGGCCATCCTTTCCGCTTTGACTCGTTGCAGCGAGATCACCCGCGGGCTTGGAGTCGGGCGACTGGTCATACTGCGAATAGTACGAGTGATAATAGTAATAGTTATCATCGCGCAGAATGTTGATGTTGTTTAGGACCACGCCCAAGACATTCGCGCCGACGTTTTCCAGCATACGGCGCGCGCGCGCCGAGATGTCGCGGGGATATTTACGGTATTGAACCACCAGCAACACACCGTCAACTTCGCTCGCAAGAATGGAGGCATCACTGACGCCGACGATCGGTGGCGAGTCAAAGAATACCACGTCATATCGCGCCTTCAGCGCCTTCACCAGTTCGCGCATGCGGTGCGAGTCGAGCAATCCGAGTGAAGTCCGGGGCAGCTTCCCGCTCGGCAGAAAATGCAGATTCGGAACAGGCGTGGATTTGACAGCTTCCTCGATGGAAGCCTCCTGCATGAGGACATTCGTCAAACCGAAGCGATTCGAAATACCGAGGAACGTATGCTGCACCGGACGACGCAGATCGGAATCCACAATTAGAACCTTGTCGCCCAACTGCGCACAAATATAAGCGAGGTTGAAGAGCGTTGTGGATTTGCCCTCGCCAGCGCCACCGCTGACAACGGCGTATGCGCCACTCGTTTCATTACTTTTGCGCGCAAAGTGCATATTCGTGCGCAGCACGCGATAGGCCTCGGCGTGCGCACTGTCCGGTCCCTCTTCCATCAGCGACCGCACCTTTTGCGGAATCACGCCGAGAACAGAGACGCCCAGATTCCGCTCCACATCGTCCACCGTTTTGACAGAGGTATCGAGATACTCGATGAAAAAGGCCAGTCCGACACCTGCCACGCAACCGATCAGGAGGCTCAAGACTATGTTCAGCGCGATGCGCGGGCTGACGAACCGCTTTTCCGAAGGCTCAACGGCAGGTTCAACAATCTCGACCGGCGTGCGGGGAACTTCGAGTTCAATCCCCTCCTGCGTAACACGGGCGCGAAGCGCATCCAGCAGTTCACGCTGGACGTCTACGTTGCGCTCAGCGCGTTGAAAGGGAAGATAGTTCTCCGCTTCACTCTGAATGTCGGCGGCGCGCGCGGTCTCGAGTTCGGACTCCAACCCCTGATACTTCGCCTTGGCGACTTCGTAGTCTGCGCGGATACCCTTCTTCAGACCATCGAGAGCAGCGGTCAGTTTGACCTTCAACTCATCCAGCGCCGCCTGGGTCCGGCGGACCTCCGGGTGATTGACACCGAAGTTTTCCAAAAGCAACTTCAATTGAACCTCTGCATCCACCACTTGTTTGCGGAGGAGAAGGAGCGATTGATCGTTGACGATGTAGGCGGAAGCGTTCATCAACTCTTCGCCGTTCAACGCCTCCAACTGATCCAAACGCGCCTGACGAACCAGCATGTCCACACGCGCAGAAATGCGATCGGCCTCAAGAGCCTGCAGGCGGACCTTGTCAACGCGGAAGCCGCGCTGGAGTATATTCACGCCGCCCTCTTTCCGAAGCTGCTCCAATTGCTGTTCGGCGGCGTCTACGCGTTCCTGCTGCTTCTGAAGTTCGTTTTCCAGCGCATCCACACCGCCCTTGACCTGCGTGCGCTTGATGGAGAGACGCTGCTCGCGATAGACATTTGCAATTTCATTCGCAATGCGAGCGGCCTCTTTGCGGTCTTCGCTATAGACCTGAATATCAATGAGGCTGGTGTCGCGATACTGACTCACGCGCACAATCTTGCCGAGAAAGAAGAGTGTATCTTCCAGCCGCAGAATACCGCCCTCTGCGCCATATTTTTCGGCCCAGCGTTTCTGAAGGTCGAGGTTCTGAATCACCTCGGTCAGAATCGGGCGGGACTGAATGATCTCGTATTGCGTCTTGAGAAAGAACGGGTTGAAGGCCGACATGAACTGCCGCTCAAACACGGCGACATCCAATGAATCCTCACGCACCGAAATACGCGCGTTGGCCATATAGATTTTCGGCATCGTGAAGGTGTAGGCCATCCCGGTCAACACCACGAGCAGAATGACCGCGAGAATGATTTCTTTGCGGGATTTAATAACCCGCCAGTAATCGAGGAAATGCAGCTTAGATTCGTTCTGTTCGTCTATGGCCATGTGTCACCCGAAGCATCGCGCTCCAAGTTGGGAATAAAGCAAAACCGGGTTCGTCCAGCAAGGTTTTGCTGTGACGAACCCGGAATTTGTTACCCGTCGAACAATTACAGTTGCGTTCTCCAGCCCAACTCAATGCGCGTGCGATCGAAGTCACTGCGCAGATCCGAGCTGAAGTCCATGTACTGAACCGAGGCTTCGAGGTAGTTCTTACGGTTCAGCATATAGCTCAAGCGAGCGCTGCCCTGGAGGACGTCTTCGCTTCCGTCAATCTTCGTAAAGCTGGAATCGTCCAGCGCCTGCTTCGCGTGGTATTTGCTGTTCTGATAGCTACCCGCGAGGAAGAGCTGAATACGCGCGGTCAGGTCGTGCGACAGCGTGACGTAGCCCAAGAGGCGGTCCTGGTTTGCAAACGGATAGACATCCGCTTCAAAGAGGGAGTATCCCATACCGCCAGTGATGCGGGTCTTCGGCGAAGGAAGATACGTGAGGCTGAGGTCGCCGAAGGGCGAGGTCTCGTCGCCAATGTGCTTGTCATCGAACGACTTTTTCTGAACGCCACCGCGGAAGTTTCCGACCAAGTTGGGCGAGAAAATCTGCTCAAGTCCGGCGCCGGCAAAAACGCTGTCAGAGCTGCGGGAATCGAGATCCTTGTAATCGGTCTGCTCGTAGCGGAGATCGCCGGAGAGCGCCGTGTCCGGATTCAACTGGTGACGAAGCGTCAAACCGCCTGCATAAATGTCGTAGTCGTCGGTCTTGGAAATCTTCGACTCGTCGTAGCGCAGCACCGTGTAGCGGGCGCCGACTTCAACGCGGGTCTGATCGCTCAAGCGATAACCCAACACGCCATCCAACAGGTTGTAGGTGTAGTCATCCTTCTCGCGAACGACAGAACCCCGGTCAATCAACTCGGGGATATCGGCAATGCGCAGTGTGTCCTTGAGGTTCAAGGAGAGGCGCGGCGAAAAGTTATGCGCAAAAACGAGGTCGGCCTCGTGATGAAAATCTGTGTCGTCCGGATCGCGGTCGGTCCAGTACAGGAACGTCGGACGGTAGCGCAAACCGAAGAAGGTCTGCTCCATATCCATATTCAACAGAAATTCAAGCTCTTCGATGATCTTGAAGCTGTCCGTTTTGTCCTTTTCCGCTTCGTAGACATTGCTGTCCCATCCGACACGGAAACGATTCTTGATTTGGAAATTCTGCGCCGTCTCAGACGCCGAAAAGGCCGAACCGACCAGCAACGCGCTGGTCAACACACCAGCCCCAATGGATGTAAGCAACTTCATGAGATATTTTCTCCTGACACTAAATGTGTTTTCGACCCTTCTTTGACTCAAATGACTCAAACTGCGTTAGGGCCGCCGTCGTCGCCGCCGGGGCCACCACCGTTGCCGCCGGGGCCTGAACCACCGGCACCCGAACCACCTGCGCCACCGCTGCCGCTGCCACCAGCGCCACCATGGCCGCTACCGCTACCCGAGCCCGAGCCCGAGGGCTTGGTCGGCGTCATCGGCGGCGGCTTCGGATGACGCCCCGGACGACGGCTGATCTGCTGTTCAATTCGCGGAATGTCGCGGTGATGAATCACACGCGAAGAAATATGGCCGAGCGTGGAAAGGTCCGCGCCCACCTGCTGGTTGTCAGGCGGATTGATTCGGGAGAGTTTGCTCAACGGGTCCGTCGAGGTGACGATGGCTTCCGGGCCGACCGGCTGCGGAAGCGGCTCGAGGTTGTCCATGGCTTCGCCCGCGCTGCCAAAGTCAATCCCCTCGCTCTTCAGGTAGTTCACCCACGATTCATCGTTTTCAGGATTCTCAACTTCACCCTGACGACCCAGCGCCAAGACCACGACGCGCGCAAGGTTGCCCAGCGTAACCGTGTTGTCCTGATTCCATCCGTCTTTCGGGGCAATGTTGTTCTGCATCAATATCTGAATGCACTCGAAATCCGTCGGCGCAGCAGGCAGGAAGCGGGAGAGACCCAGAACCTTCACCAACCACTGAGCGAGCTCGCCCTCGGTGATGGGGCCCGATTCCTCGGCGACCGGCGAAGCCTGTTTAGCGGGCTTTTTATCCGCCGCGAACACACTGGCCGGACTCGCGCACAGCATTGCGCCGGCAGCCACCATCATCATGAACACAGAAAGTCGCTTCATTATTAATTCCTCCCGTCGCAGACCCGCGAACACCCCACTAAAAAAGCGGTCACTGGCGCGACGCTCTAAACACTACCCGCCCCGCGCGTTTCCGGTCAAATGGAAAATCTTCCGATTTACTGATATATTTGCCACCGCGCCCTCCCTAATTTGTTCTCACCGCGCACGTTGTCAGCGCGAAACCGATCTGATAGCGTCAGACAAATGGCAAAAAAGACCTCATACACATTCGCGCTCTCGCCCGGGCAACAAGAACAACTGGTCGCCCTCTTGCGCACGGGCAACTATCGCCCCCGCGAGACCCCCTACACCATCATTTCCGTCGAAGGGCCGGACTGCAACATCGCTCTCTATACCAGCGGAAAGTGCGTCATCCAAGGTCAGGGCGCCGAGGATTGGGTCACCTACACACTCGAACCCAACGTTCTGCTGGAGGCACGGCTGGGCTACGAATCTGTGCACACCCCCGAAATATTTCAGCCGCATATCGGCGTGGACGAAAGCGGTAAGGGCGATTTCTTTGGCCCGCTCGTGATTGCGGCGGCATACGTGGATGAGGAGATCGTCCCCGCCTTTCAAAAGCTTAACGTGCGCGACAGCAAGGCGATCACCAGCGACAAAAAGGCTGAAGAACTGGCCGATGCCATCGCCGATGTGCTCGGAGACCGCTTCGCCCTCGTCACTATCGGCCCCCGCTCCTACAACCGGCTCTATACCAAAATGCGCAGTGTGAACCGGATGCTGGCCTGGGGCCATGCGCGCGCAATCGAGGACCTGCTCGCCAAGACGCCAAACGCAACCCGCGCCATCTCTGACCAATTCGGCCCCACCCGGCAGATCGAACGCGCGTTAATGAAGAAAGGGCGCACAATCAAACTGGAACAGCGCCCGCGCGCCGAATCCGATCCCGCCGTCGCCGCAGCCTCCATCCTCGCGCGCGCCGGATTCCTCCGCGCCCTGCGCGACATCCAGAAAAAATTCGGGATCGTTATCCCGAAAGGCGCGTCTCCTCAAGTTCGCCAGGCCGCACAGACCATCGTAACCAAGGCGGGCCCGACCGCCCTGCTCGACATCGCCAAATGCCACTTCAAGACTGCGGATGACGTCCTCACCGCCGTCGGCCAGTCCCGTGCGGCACTCGGCCCCGAAGGCGCGGCAACCTCGCAGGCAAAGGCCGACTGGAAATCCATCCGCAAAAAACAACAGGCAAAAGAATCATGAAACTCGTCCGCTACGGCGAACCCGGCCGCGAGCGACCCGGCATCTGGCTGACCGACCGCGGCGCGCCCGAAATCCTCGATGTGCGCGGCACCGCGTTCGATATCGCAGACTACAACGCCCACTTCTTCACGCACTGGGGTATTGACCGCCTGCGCGGACTCCTCCTCGAAAAGAAGCAAAACCGGATCCCCGCCGAAGGCATCCGCCTCGGCCCGCCCGTCGCCCCACCCGCCAACATCATCTGTGTCGGCAAAAACTACGCCGATCACGCAACCGAATTCGACGCGAAGATTCCGACCGAACCCATCCTCTTCGCCAAATCACCTTCCGCCCTCATCGGCAACGGCGATGCCATTCGCATCTCGCCCGCTTTTTCCGAGGTGGATGCCGAAGCGGAACTCGCCATCGTCATCGGCGCCACCGCGCGCAACGTCAGCGAAGCCGACGCGCTCTCCTTCGTCGCGGGCTACACCATCCTCAACGACGTCACCGAGCGCCGTGCACAACGCGAGGCCGGACAGTGGTTTCGCGGAAAAAGTTTCGACACCTTCTGCCCCGTCGGCCCCTGGCTCGTCACACCCGACGAACTCCCCGACCCGCAAAATCTCCGTATCCGCTCGCACCTCAACGGCGCACCCCTGCAAGACGGAAACACGCGCGCCATGCTGTTCTCCATCGCGCGCATCGTTCACTACGCCTCCGCCACCCTCACCCTTCAGCCCGGCGACATCATCGCCACCGGCACCCCTTCCGGCGTAGGCTTCGCCCGCATCCCGCCCGTCTTCCTCCGCGCAGGCGACACCATCCAGATCGAAATCGAACACATCGGCGCGCTCCAAAACCCTGTCCAACGCGCGCCCGCCTGAACACCCACACCGCGACCGGTTAAAATGCAAAAGGGACAGCGTTGCCGCCGCCCCTTTCGCACTTACCTTTAACGATCTCTTACTTCTTGCTTCCGAGGATCGCGTCCTTCGCGGCTTTCGCCACGCGGAACTTCACGACCTTCTTGGCCGGAATCTTGATCGTTTCGCCCGTGGCCGGATTGCGGCCCAAGCGCGCTTTGCGCTGGACCAACACCAGCTTGCCCAGGCCCGGAATCACGAAGCTGTTCTTCGCTTCTTTGTATGCCAGCGCCGCCAGCGATTCAAAGAATTGACCGGCTTGCTTCTTGGTGATTCCAACCGCTTCGGCCAATTTGGCCGCTGTCTGCGACTTGGTCAGTGCCATGTGTACTCGTCTCCTGTTTGCGTTAGATCGCGTTCTTGCGTCTAAACTCACGTCAATAATGCGCGTGCGCCCCTGTAAAACAAGCGTTTTTTTGATTTTTTGATGCGCCCAATTTCACCCTGCCTCACGCCAGCAATTCGGATGCCGTGCGCTGCGCGAGTGATGCGCCGCCAATCTGCCGCACAATCTCCAACGCAAACGCCATACTCGTTCCCGGCCCCTGACTCGTGATCAACTTCCCGTCCACCACCACGCGCTCATTCACGCGCGGCGTCGCAGTCAAATGTTCTGCAGCGCTCGGATAACACGTCGCGCGACGCCCCTCCAACACGCCCGCTGCCTGCAACACCAGCGGCCCCGCACACACCGCGCACACCCAGCGCCCCGCCTCATCCAGCGCGCGAATCGCCGCCAACACGCGCTCGTCCTTGATCAAATTCATCACTCCGCCATATCCGCCCGGCACCACAATCGCATCGAAATCCAGCGCGTTGATCGAACCGAACTCCACATCCGGCGACAGCTTCACTCCGCGCGACGCCACCACCTCGCCCTCGCGAATTCCCGCCACCACCACCTCAAACTGAGCGCGGCGCAGCACATCAATCACCGTCACCGCCTCAATCTCCTCGCACCCCTCCGCCAACGGAACCAACACCTTCTTCATCGCACACTCTCCTCTCTGAATTTCCAACGATTGGAAAAACGCGCGCGACTCACTTCCAACGCTTGGAACTTTTAACCCGCTTTTTTCCAATGCCTGGAAAGCCTATCACAAAACACTTCCAATCCTTGGAACTTTTTATCCACGCGCGGCAAAATCAAAAGCCGACGGCGAGGTCGGAGACGGCATCGTCCTCGCCGCCTGCGGCGCGATTGGCTTCGGCTTGTGTGGCGACGGAATATGTGCGGCCGTCCGAGGTGAGGGTGATCGCGAGGTCGCGGTCGGTTGAAAGCCAGGCGAGTTCTCCGAGAGAGTCAACAATGTATTGCCGTGTGAGCTCGAACGCGGTGACAGCGTCGCGCGAGCGCAGGCCGAGCACGGGGCGCGGAGCGCCCCACTCCGCAATGACGCGATCGGGCTTTGCGCTGTTCAACAGGGCGTTGAGGTCGCGGTTGAGCATGCGGAGGAGCGCGGGCTTGAATTCGCCGGCCATCCGGTCAAGCGGTGCGCCGTGGTGCGGCAGAAACAGAATCTGGCTGCGCAGTTGTTCCGGACGATAGCGTTGTGCGAGTTGCGAGACGGCGTCGTATTGCAGATCGCTGGTGAGGAGCGCGGCGAAGTCGCCATAGACAACGCGAAGGACGAGCGATCCGTTATCTACATCGCCCGCATCGGCGCTGTCGCGATCGGGATTCAACACTTCGATGCGGAATGTCCCGTTGGGGCCCTGCTCCTCGAAGAGCGCCTGCCCGGCGGCGAGTGTTTCCGTGCGCACCGTCCAACCGGCCCAGCTATTCAAGAAACCGGGAGCGCGACGCGCAAGCTCCGGCGCGAGCGCGAGGCGCTTGGGCCATTCGGCGTTGCCAATCAATTCTTCATAGGCGTTTACGAGTATAGCGGTCTCGACGCCACCTTCCGCGTTGTTGAAACGCTCCGAGAATGCCTCGAATGATTCGTCGCTCCGCAGATCAGCAAGCGAGGGCGGAAGGAAGAGGCGGTCCACCCACAAGGTGGAGAGTACGTGACTGATGCCCGCAGCGCGCTCGGGGCGGGCCGAGGTGAGGATAACCGCGTCGAGATGGCGAATATTCTGATTGGCAAGCACGGGGACCACGGTGCGCATGGCCTCGTTGCGCCGTCCGCGCTCGTGTTCGACGAAGCCGGCGTCCACCAGAATCCGGCGGCCGGTCGGACTCTCAATCAGGATGGAACTTCCGTAGCCGACAGACAACACCGTCATTCGCAATTCGCGCGATGGCGCGGTGCGCATATCCACCACAATCAGCGCAGCGAGCACCACACCCACCACACTCGCAATGAGGCGCGGCCAGAGGGGCGCCTTGAGTTTGCGTCGCTCAGCCACTCGCACGAGCCACGCCCAAATGGGCTTGTTCCAAATGAACCACGCGCAGCCGACGTAGTACGCGCTGAGGGCGAGCAACCCCGGGCGGCGGATCACCGGATACGGGAACCAGTCCGCGCTCGCGTGCGCGATCCAGAGGAACACAGATGAGAACACCCAATTCGCCGCGCCGAGGAGCAGCGCGATATAAATCCCCACGCCCGGGATCAGGCCGAGCAATCCGCCGATCGCGCCGAGCTGCACCACAACGCCGATCAGCGGAATGGCAATCAGGTTCGCGTAGGCGCCCGCAAAGGGCCAGCGTGCGAAATAGCCAGCGGAAAGCGGAATCATCATGCCGAGCTGAATCGCAAACTGCGCCGCGAGAAATGCACCGACGCCTTCCGGAATAGTGGAGTAGTTGATCCGCTCCGAAAACCCGATCCCCTTCCGCTGCAGAGCGCCCGCAGCGACAAAGAGCACGGCGACAAATGCAATCATCGGAAAGATGAATTGCGGCGTGACCACAAGCGCCCACTGCCGCACGGCGATCAGCGTCCACCCGATGCCGACCAACAGGAAGAGCACGAACTGATTGCCCTTCAGCCGCTGCAGAAGGTCCAGGCTCGGCGTGGTCATCAAACCGAGCGAGAGAATTGCGCCGAACGAGAGTGTGAACGACGGATCCACAACCACGAGCGGGTTGTGCAGCAGGATGAGAAATGCGGCGACGGGCACACCCAGCAACACAGATGATCGCAAACTCTGATCGAGATAGGCCCACGTCATTAAGAAGAGGCTGTTCATGATAACCGCGCGCAAGGTCGAGGGGCGCGCGCCGGTGATGATGGAGAAAATTATCAGCGCGAGAATGATCATCGGCACATACGCCTGACGCGGAACGCGCATCAGCGAGAAAATTCCGACGAGCATCACCGTGATAATTGTCACATGAAGACCCGAGACGGCGAGCACGTGATTGACGCCCGCTTCTTTGAATTCATCCGCAATGGTTTCTTCGCAATAACGGCCGATCAGGGTCGGCTCGTCGCCGAATTTGCACGTGTGCGGATAGCGGTCGCTATACATACACTCAACGCCCTGCAACCCATAGCGCAACCCGAGTGTCACACCTCCGACAAATGCAGACTGCGGATAGAGGAGCGTTTGCTTGATCACGCGCAGCACATTGTCGCGCAGAGTGAGCGAGAACGCCACCAGCGCATTTCCCTCGCGCATGGGCCCGTCCACCGGCTTGATCGCATGGATGGGCGGCGGCCCGCTGCGGGGCGCAAAGAGGGAGACGAGTCCGAAGATATTGTAGTTTTGCTGAAAACGCCGCGCGTTGAAACCGCCGGGGTTCGCCGCCCCGCGCGCCACGGTCAATTCGCCGTTGAACTCCACGTCATACCCGTATGCAGAGGTGTGCGAAAATATCTCGTACCCCTCCATCTCGGGGCGAACGGTGACCTGAATATCGCCGCCTTCCACGCGGTAGAACGGGCCGCCGGCCGGATACTGAATGAACTCAGGCGTCACGGGCAGGACGGTCTTGAAGTCATACACAAGCGGATCTGCCGAGATGCGGCCGAGGATGGTCACTGGCGATTGCGCGCGACCGGGACGCACGAAGGAGCCGATGTGGTTCGAGATACGGTAGAGCGTGACCGCGCCGTGCGATGGACCATCCAACACCTCAACGCCAGTGATGCGCGTGAGCGGTTGATCCACCAGATAGTCGGTGCCAGCGGGATCGCTCGCCCGAATGACAACCACCTCCGTTGTCAGACTCATCGGGGCAATCTGAAACTGCCAACGCCCGCGCTTGTCAATCATCGCGCGACCATTCTCATCGCGCGCCGCAATGCGCGCATCCAGCTCGCCGACCAGCCGGATTCGCAAATCGCTTTCAATCGGATGATCCTTGCGAATACGCACGCGACAGGTATCCGGCAGCGATCCGTGCGAACGATAGACTGCAGCTCCATCGCCGCTCATCACAATCTCACCCACCCGCGTATCGGGCACCGTGTTCGCGCTGATGTAGCGCGTGTAGCCCAGCGTCACGGCGGAAGCGAGCAGCATCCAAATCAACCAGCGCGACGCAGCGCCCGACGTCTCCGCGCGGGCCTCGCGGTGAGCATAGAAGAGCAGCAGCGCCGCGCCGCCCAGCAACAGCGCCGTCGCAATCTGCAGCGCGGGCAAGGCCGAAGGATTGAGCGGCCACACCATCGCGAGGACAAGGCCGATGATGAAGCAGTAGCAGAAAATAATGATTCTAGTTTGAGTCTGCATGAATCGCCCCGTCTGAAAGTCCGATCATGGGATAATACGTCTGATTGGCATTCCATACCGGAGATGTCGCAGGTTCGCCGCGCCACAGCGCCGCAAGCGCCGCGCGATAGCCCGGATGAAAAGCGAGCACCAATGCGCCAAACAGCAGGGCCGCTCCGAGGACCTTAATTAAGGCTTGTGCGCCGCGTTCCATGACTCCTCCTTCGCTTCTTCCGCTGCCTCTTCCGCCGCCTCGGCGTCGCGCCTGCGCGCCGAGCGCAGAAACACAAAAACAAAAATAAAGGCCACGCACGGGAGCAGAAATATCACGCCCTCGCGCTCGGTCAGAATCCGCTCATGGCTGCCCGCCAGCCAGGCAAGATAGGCAATGAACCCCAGTGTGTTCAATACCCACACCGCGGCGGTCATGCGTGGATAAGCGGTCACACCCACCTCTGCATGCGATTCAACACCGCGTCAACCTCCGACTCGGATATCTCGCGCTCCGGCCGATGGCGCAAAATATGATCCACCGTTTCCCGCGGCCAGAGCAGGAGCGACTTCTGATTCTTGATCGCGAGTGTCGTATTGCGCCCCGTGAAGACGAGGATCGGGATGATGGGCAACTCCGGCGCGCCGCTGGAGCGCAGATATTTATCCAGCACCGCGACATGCCGCTGATTCTGCAGGACGGGGCTGGAAAGCGCGCGCGGCGGCTGATCCGCATGGACGTATTGGAGCCACTTGCGATCGTTCTCGTCCCCCACCAATCGCCCGCGCCAGTTCTTCGTCTCCAAAACGAAGATACCTTTTTTCGAGACGACGAGATGGTCAATCTGCGCCCGCGAAAACCCGCTGCGTACCGTGATGTCGTTATAGAGATAAAACGAATTGTCGAGGTTCTCTGTCAGGATTCGGGCCACTTCGCTTTCGCCGCGCAGTCCTGCGGACATATATTTTTCTTCGCGCGCGTTCTGACGCAGCTTCATGAAATGCGACCCCGCGAAGAAGCCCGCTACTCCCGCCGCCCAAAGCCATCCGGCCCCGCCGCCACGCAGCTTCACGACAATTCCAATCAACAACAAAACCGCCGCCAGCCCCGCCTCGCCCAACATCAAATTGCGAAGTACCCGCGTCTCGGAGCGCATCCGCTTCTGCTGGCGGGAAAGCGATGTTTCATTGGATAGGACGCGCGCCATGGTCGCCTAGGGAGCTGCCGGCAACCGCTCCACAATCTCTGCTTTGGCCAGCGAGGGTTTGCGCTCTGTGATCCGGATCTTGACGCGGTCGCCCGGTTGGCAACCCGGAATCAACACCGCCAACCCTTCGATACGCGCGACGCCGTCTTTGTCCGGATTGCTGCGCTCCTTCTCCACAATCGTCACCACATATTCCCCGCCCGGCTGAATCTCCGGCGCGCGCATCGGACGCTCCGCCGCCTCTGTGCGGGCAGGCTTCTCCGCTGTATCGCTCGCCGATTTCTCCACCTTGCGGACCAACTGCGCCTTCCACGCGCGCCCGCTCGTGTCCGTCACCTCGTACACCACGCGATCGCCCTTCTCGACGCCGGGCACATAAATCTGCTGGTCCCCGCGCTTGATCAACCCATCGCCAAACTTGCCAACGTGCACCACAGTGCCCGTGTACACACCACCCGCAGGCACAGCGCCTTCTGCCCGTGCGACACGCGGTTCGCGTGCCTCGCGCGGACCCGACTGCGCGCGCGACGCGGCAGCCGCAGGCGCGGGGCCGGAACTGATCCGCTCCTTCACAATCGCTTCCGCCGTCGAGCGATTCAGCCGCGTCACTTCGACCACCACGACATCGCCCGGCTTCACGTCGTTAACAAAGGTAACCACCCGGCCAATTCGCGTGATCATCGAAGCGCGATCGCGCGACTCGCTCTCAATGCGTACGCGATACCGCTGCCCCAGCTCCGGCGCAAACTGATTCGGCACCGTCGCATCCAGCACCTCGCCCGTGTTGACCTTTGCCGCCGGCGTCGTGCGCACATCGAGCACGGAAACCACCGCCTCGTTGGAACTGCTCTTCGATCGCAACGCGAAGAAAACGACAGCCCCCGTGGCTACAACCGTCAGCGCCAGCAGCGCGATTAGTTTCGGCAGCGACAAAAACGGAGCGGGCTTATTCGGAGTGGACCCGTTGGCAGACATGGCAATTCTCCTGAACCGGTTAGTTTCAAGTTTCAGGACAACGCTACCCCATAACCCCTGCTTCAGGCAACGCCATACCGCGCAAAACGCTCTTTCCCGATAGAATCAGTGAATCCCCTACCCGCTGCGCGCGCAGCGATCCACGACACAGGAATAAAAAAACGCCACGGCGTTTTGCACCGTGGCGTCTCTTTTTAAGCTACTGCTTTCGGCTTAGTAGCGATCGCGGCGACCGCCGCCGAATCCGCCACCACCACCGAAGCCGCGGCCACCGCGGTCACCACCACGAGGGCGGTCATCGCGAGGGCGGTCTTCACGCGGACGGGCTTCATTGACCGTCAACGCGCGGCCGTCGAGGTCCTGGCCATTCAACGCCGAGATCGCCTTCTGAGCGTCGGCCGGAGAGGCCATCTCGACGAACGCAAATCCGCGGGACTTGCCCGTGAACTTGTCCATGATCAAGCTGCAGCTCGTGACGCTGCCCTGACCCTCGAACAAACGGCGGAGGTCATCTTCGCTCGTGCGGAACGACAGGTTCCCAACGTATAGTTTCGTTGCCATGCTTCTACTTCTCTTATCTTTCTTATCTACCGGGGAGGTTTTCGTGACTGTCCCGACTCATTCGGGCGAAGGATCATCACCTACCAACTGAAGCGGATGACGGACTACCTGCCAATTCACTGCGACACTCGCACTTCGGACAAGCGGGCTGTTTAGCAGACGGGTGGCCAAATACAACTACAATCGGAAAAAATATTTCGCGCCATTTCTCCGCAATACAATGGCGATCCGCCAATTCACGGGGCATCAATCGGGCCGCCCGCACGCTCCCCGGCGGCCCGCCGAACAGCGGCGGAGTCGTGCGCCCCCCCCCTCGGCCCCACCTTTAAATGAAGAGGGGGAAACAACAGCGTCGAAGTCCCTCACCAGAATTGATATTGCCCCGTCGCAACAACGTAGATGCCGAGCAGAATGTTCGTCAGCGCGTGCGCGATTGAAACGGCCCAAATATCGCGCGTCTTGATGAAGAACCAGCCGTATGCCAGTCCCGCAACAATCCCCGCAAGCCACTCCGCGTGCTCAAAGCCGAAAATCAGCGCGACAGCAAAAAACGGCATCGCGCCAAACTTGCCCGGATCCACCTCCGTAAATTCGCCGCCGAAAATCCAGCGATACAAAAAGCCGCGCCAGAAAAACTCCTCAATCACGCCAATCACCAACCCGGACCCCAAAATCCGCACGACCGCCAGCGGCCACCCGCACGTCTCCGGCGCATACGGCAGCGCCGTCACATCAGGGCGCAATTTGCCAAACGGCATCACGCCCCACCGCAGATACAACTCCTGTACCCCGCCCCACCGCGCGACCGCCGGATGCTCCAGTCCCACCCACGCCACAAAGACCGCCACGCCCACCAGCAGCGCCATCGGCACGTGCCTCCACGCGAGGCGCGAATACCAGCGCCACGGCTTGAGATAGAGCAACAGCCCCAAACACAGCGCACTGCGAATCGCATACGCCCACGCGGGCGCCAATGCGGGCAGATCCAGAAAGTGCATCAATCCGATCCACGCCGCAAACGGGATCACATGCGCCCACAACGCCGACACCTTCTGCCCGCTCGATGAATCACTTTGCATCCCGCGAGTGTGCCGATGCGCGCGCCAGTTGCAAGCCCGCGCGTTTGAGCTTTCGGCGAACGCGCCGCGCGCTACAATGCGCGCCATGTCCTCTATACCTCTTTTAAGCGACGCCGCGGCAACATCCGCGCTCGCCGCGCTGCGCGCACCCCACCACGCGGGCTACTACGCGTTCTACTCCAGCATCCTCAACGCCATCGTCACAAACCCGGCGCTGATGCTCGTTCCGGCGGATGACCACCTCGTCCATCGCGGCGACGGCATCTTCGAAACACTTAAATGCGTGGATGGCGGAATCTATCTCTGGCGCGAACACGTCCACCGCCTGCGCCACTCCGCCGAAGCCGTCGCGCTGAATCTCCCGTGGTCCGATGCACAACTTGCAGATATCACCGCGCAAACCATCCGCGCAGGCGGCCACCGCGATTGCCTTGTACGCATGATCGCCTCGCGCGGGCCCGGCAGCCTCGGCGTCTGCCCATACGACTGCCCCGCGCCCGGCCTCTACATCCTCGCCTACGAATCCAAGCCATCATTCATGGATGCACACCCCGCTGGCGCGCGCGTCGTCTCCAGCGAAATTCCCGTGAAGTCCGGCATTTTCGCAACCATCAAGACCTGCAACTACCTGCCGAACGCCCTCCTCAAAAAGGAGGCGGTGGACGCGCGCGCCGACTTCGCAATCGCATTTGATGAACAAGGCAACGTCGCGGAAGGCGCGACCGAAAACTTCGGTATCGTGGATTCGCAAAACGTCCTGCGAGTGCCGGGACCCGAACGCATTCTGGCAGGCACCACCATGAATCGCGCGCTCGAACTCGCAACGGCGCTCGTCGCCGATGGGCGACTGCGCGGGATTGAACACAGCCCCATCTCGCGCGCCGAGCTTCGCAGTGCGCCGGAAATCCTCATCTTCGGAACCACGCCCGATGTCACCTCCGTCGTCGCGCTCGATGGAAAGCCCGTCTCGAACGGAAGGCCCGGTCCCATCGGCACCGCGCTCCTCGCATTGATTCGCGATGACATTCGGCACAACAAAAACGCGCGCCTTCACGTTTTCGACTAACCCAGGAACACGCCATGAAGAAACTACTCATTTTCGCCGCCATTCTCGCATGCGCCAGCGCTCTACCCGCCGCGCGCGCGGCATCGCTCGCGCAAGACACACAGGAACTGCGTTTCAACGGACTCATTGATCCCACCACGATCAACGGCGACGAATTTTCCTTCCACCTCTCCTACGGCTACTTTTTCGCCGACAATATGCAGGCAGGCGGACGCGTGGGCTTCATTGATAATGACGAAATCACCACGATAGACCTCGGCGGCTACGTCGAACTCAACGTGGACACCGGATCGGAAATCATGCCGTTCGGCGAATTCTACGCTGGCGTGGCCAATGTGGATGTTGAAGGTTCCGGCGGCGATAATACTGCGGGGCTCATCGAGCTGCGCGCGGGCGCAAAATATTTTCTAACCGAACACGTCGCCCTCGCCGCCGCAGGCGTCTTCGCCTATGCAACGGAACACATCTATCCGGATAAACGGAAGCTGCGCGACAACGATGTGTTTCTCGAATTCTCGCTGCGCTTCTACTTCTGAAACGAGCGCAACAGCTTTCGCACTTCCGGCGGCAGTGGTCCGTCGCCGAGGCGCGCGCATAAATCCTGCGCGAGATCGAGCGTGCTGAACACCGACTGACAGCGATCGCAAAGCAGCGATTCCTGCACCGGAAACGGCACGCCGCGATCCAGCGCCTCCTGCTTTGCTTTCAGCAAATCGAGACACACACGTTTGCTGTAGGCAGGCTGCGCGCCCGGCTTCTGAGGAAGATTTTTCGCGAGCTGCGCGCGCAACCGCATCCGCGCGCGATACAGCCGCGTCTTCACCGTCTGCGGTTTGACGCCGAGAATCTTCGCAACGTCTTCAATGGAAAGTTCTGCAATTTCCTTCAACACCAGCACCACGCGAAATTCCGCAGGCAATCCCGCAATCGCATCGCGCAGCTGTTCCAACCCGGCCGGTTCGCCCGCATCGCTCTCGCGCTGACGCGCCAACGCATCGAGATCCACCATCGTTTTTTCCGCAAACGCCGGATCTTCGTCCAACGACTCGATGTGCGACGGCTGCCCCGCGCGCCGACGCCGCATCCGCAGGCACACGCGCGACGCAATGCGATACAACCACGTCTTCGGATCCGCGCGGCCCTCAAAGCGATCCCAGTTCTGATACGCGCGCAGCATCGTTTCCTGCACCAAATCCTGCGCATCCGCATGATTACCGCAAAAGCCAAGACCCATGCGATAGACTCGCTCCATATTCTCGCGAATCGTCGCGAGTGCGCGGTCGTCGGATGTCGCCGTCTTCTTTGATGGATGCGTCATAGCGGTAAGATAACGCGAAAACGCGCGCCGCCAAGCGCCGCGCTGTCGCCGATCTCCAGCACCCCTTTGTGCAACGCCACAATCTGCCGGACAATCGCCAGCCCCAACCCCGACCCCGCACCTGCCGGTGACGGACCGCGATAGAAGCGGTCGCCCAACCGGTCCCGATCCAACTGCGAAACCCCTGCCCCGGAATCTTCAACCGTCCACGCGACGTGTGCCGCGTCGAGCGCGGCCACATCGCATCGAATCCGCCCGCCGTCCGGCGTGGCCGCCAGCGCATTGTTCAGCACGTTCAAAAACGCCTGCCGCAGCAATCCCGCGTGCGCCTGAATCAGCACCGGCTCACGCGACGCGGGTTCTTCAATCCGAATCCCCTTGTCCGCCGCCAACAGCGAAACATCGCGCATCCACTCGCACAGCGAAGCCCGCAAATCAACTTGCTGCATCTCGCTCACCAATGCAGGTTCCAACCGCGCCAACTGCAACAGTTGCTCCACCGTGTGCTGCATCCGCTCCGCCTCCTCCAGCACCTGACCGAGCGTCTCGCGATATTCCGCCTCAGTGCGCGACTTCTGCAAACACACCTCCGCCGTCGCGCGCAGCGCAGCCAACGGCGTGCGCAACTGATGCGACGCGTCAACGTTGAATGTCTCCAACCGCGCGACGGCGGCGGCATAGCGATCGAAGGCGTGATTCAGCGCCTCCGCAACCCGCGTCAATTCATCCGGCGGACCCGTCACCGGAATGCGCTCGTTCAGATTCCCCGCGCGAATGCGCTCTGCCGTATCCACCACCTGCCGCAGCGGACTTAGCAACTGACCCGCACTCCGCCATGCCGCCCACAGCACCAGCGGAAGCGAGACGATCAGCATCCCCAGCAGAACCATCGTCTCTTCCATCTCCTCCGAATACTGATCCGGATGCGCGCGCCATTCGTTAACGTTGAACGCCACGATGATCACGGCAAACACGAGATACGAGAACAACAGCAGCCGGACCAGCGACTGAAAATAGCGCGCGCGCAGCGAGCGTTTCATGATCCGCCCTTCAGCATATAGCCCAACCCGCGCACTGTGTGAATCAACGGCGACGCCTCGGGCCGGTCCACCTTCTCACGTAAACGCGACATCTGCACATCAATCACGTTGTCCACCGATGTCATTCGACTCGACACCTTCCACACCTCCGCCGCGAGCCGCGCGCGCGAAACCGCCTGTCCCGAATGCCGCGCCAGCAGCGCGAGTACATCGAATTCGCGCGGCGTACACTCGATCACGCGCGCGCCGCGCTGCACCGTGCGCCGGACCAGATCAATCTGTAGATCGCCGACGCACAACGGCGTGAGCGCAGCCGGCGTCGCCCGCCGCTGCAGCGCGCGCAAGCGCGCCAAGAGTTCGGGGAACTCGAAAGGTTTAATCAAATAATCATCCGCGCCTGCATCAAAACCGCGGACGCGATCGCTCAACGCATCCCGCGCCGTCAGTATAATCACCGGAAGTTGCGGACGTGTCGCCCGCACTTCGTTCAGCCATTCCAATCCGTCGCCATCCGGCAATCCGAGATCCAGCAGAAGAAAATCCACCTGTCCGCCCGCCACCGCCGCGCGCGCAGCCGCCAGCGTCGGGCAGCCGGTCGCTTGATATCCCTGCTCACACAGCCCTTTGACCAGCGCACCCCGAAGCGTCGGATCGTCCTCAACCACAAGTAGATGAAGCGGCGGCGTCATTGCCCTTCCTTACAAAGATGTAAGGCGGTGTCGGTTGAAATCGGCATCACGGCAGTTGAATAGTACAGCCGCATTAAAATGCAATGCCAATCGCGCGATGCGCAACCCCGTTGTGGCGCGCGCGGCATCTGGAAGACTCAGACTATGACCTCGCTCGCCACCCCCGCTCAGGCTCCCGCCACCGCCGCTCCGCCGCGCTCCTCTACCGCGCGCCTTCGCATTGTTCTCTCTCGCATCCTCTCGGCTGCGCTTCTCGTTCCTGCACTCTTCGCGCGCAGCCGATGGGAGGCCTATCCGCTGATCGAAGGTCTATTCTTCCTCACGGGCGCGGCGCTCGTCGCCTTTGCAACGGTCGGGCGTCTCTGGTGCTCACTCTACATCTGCGGCTACAAAACCAATCGCCTGATTACAGAGGGACCTTATTCCCTTTCGCGCAACCCGCTGTACGTGCTAAGTCTGATCGGCGCGATCGGCGTTGGGCTCACGACGGAAACATTGACCGTCCCCGCACTGATCGCCATCGCATTCGGAATCTATTACCCCTCCGTCATTCGCTCAGAGGAAAACATCCTCCGCGCACGGCATCCGGAAGAATTCGATCGCTATTGCGCCGAGGTGCCGCGTTTTTGGCCCGCCCCGTTCAAGAGCCTGCGCGAAACTGAGCTCTACCCCGTTAAGCCCCGCGCATTCCGCAAGGCGATGGGCAGCGCCGTCTGGTTCGTGATCATGATGGGCGTGCTCGAACTGGCAGAGAGCCTGCGCGAAGGCGGCATCTTGCCTATCGAGCTCAATTTGTGGTGAGCTAGCGCCTGCGGATATTCCGCCGTGTATTGATCGTGAAACGCATTTCGCTAGACCAACCGATTCCCGGATTCATCCTCGTTCTGCTCGCCCTCGCGCTTTGGGGCGGTGAATACATTCGCCGCGACCTCTGGTCGCCGGACGAGGCGCGCTATGCACTGATCTCGCGCGAAATGCGCACCGATTCGCACTGGCTCATTCCCTATCGACAGGGCGAGTTCTACACCCATAAACCGCCGCTGATGTTTTGGCTGACCAACGCCGGTGTTGCCGCAGGTTTCCCCGAACGCGTCGCCGCGCGACTGCCCAGTTTCCTTGGCGCATTAATGGCGCTTTGGACCATCACCCGCCTCGCCGCGCGCTGGAGTTCACCGCGAACAAGCTGGTGGGTCGCCCTTTTTTTGCCCACATCGTTTCTATTTTGGAATAAAGGCGGATTTGGGCAGATTGACGCCCTGCTCTGCGGCCTCGAGATGATGGGGCTCTACTTCCTCTTCACATCAAGCCCCACGTGTGCCGCGCGCCGGATTCCAGCCTATCTTTTCTTCGGCCTCGCTGTGCTCGCAAAAGGACCCGTGGGACTCCTCGTCCCCATGCTTGCCTATGCCATCGCCACGTGGGCGGCCGGCGATACGCGGGAACTGCGCGGATGGCATTGGCTCTGGGGCCCGCTGCTCGCCCTGACAATCCCCGCCCTCTGGCTCCTCGCCGCGTGGCGCTCCGGCGCACCGGATGGATTTTTCCCCGAACTGCTCTTCAAACAAAACATCGGTCGCGCCACGGGCGAATTCGGCGGCCACGCGCAACCGTGGTACTACTATCTGCTCTACTTCCCACTCGATTTCATGCCCTGGGCGGTCCTGCTCCCGCTCGCCGTCGTCACACTTGCGCGGCGCGATGAAACGCTCAAAAATCTGCGCCGCCTGCTCGGTTGGATTTTCGCCGTCGTCCTTTTCTTCAGCCTCAGCGGGAGCAAGCGCAACCTCTACATCCTGCTCGCCCACCCCGCCGCCGCACTCCTCGTCGCCAGCAGCATTCCAAACTGGCTAACGGCTTCGCCCTCATTCCTGAAACGCTGCCGCATCGCAGCATTCACCATCGGCTTCATCGCCACACTCGGGCTCGCCGCACTCCCCTTCATTCCACGCGCGGGCGTTCACGGCATTTCAGCCGCGCCCGCCGTCGCCGCGCTGGCAATCGGACTATTCCTCTCCATCCGCGCGGCCCGCGCACAGCCCGACTCTCCCCGCTGGTGCGCGATTCTCCTCATCGCGATCTTCGTGGCCTTTGCAAATATCGGTGCGTGGATTTATAGCGATATCAATGCGGCAAAAACTCCGCGCGCCATCATTCCCGTCGCACAGCGCACCCTGCCGGAAAATCACTACATGATCCTCTTCAAGGAACAGGGCGAAATCATCTCACTCTATGCGCAGCGACCCGGACGCATGGCATACGACGCTGACGAGCTCCGCGCGCTCCTCTCCGCGCAGGATGCCAACCTCATCGTCACCGACGTCAAACGCCTCGACGAACTCCAGGAAATCGTCGGCACCAACCACCCCCACGGATTCTTCACCACCGGCAGCAAACGCAAAATCTGGCTCACCCTCACCACCCCCGAATCAGGCGAGTTGCGGTGAGGCGAACTTCTTGGTAGGGCGAGCTTTCCAAGCGAGCCGATGCTCCCTCCGGCTCGCCACGGCGTAGTTCCGCCCCAGCGGGACGAAGCCGGGCTCCCTCGGAGAGGTCGCCCTACCACATTGATTCCGATATCAGCAAGCAATACACTCGATCGCAGCAATCATGACGCGCTTCCCGGAGAGAAAGAAGCTCCCTCACGAAATCCCTTCGTGGGTTCCCGATAACGCGTTTTATTTCATCACCATCAATTGCAAAGATCCTTCAACAAACGTCCTCGCTCAGCGCGACGTCGCAGAAACGCTTCTCGGTACGGTGAACGTCTACGAAAAAGACGGCACATGGGAAGTAGCCACCATGATGATTATGCCCAACCATGTTCATTTGATTGCCGCCTTTTCTAGGGAACGAGGAATAACGAATACAATCAGTTCCTGGAAGCGCTACATCGCCCGGCAGCACGGCGTCAAATGGCAGGCCGGATTTTTTGAACATCGTCTGCGAAATCAGGCGGAACACGATGAAAAACTATCTTATGTTCTGCAAAATCCTCTGCGCGCGGATCTGGTGACCCGCTTACGAGACTGGCCTTATTGGTACGGGCGTGGAGATTGGTCCAACGAGCCCTTTTGGTAGACCAACCTGGTAGGGCGAGCTTCTTGGTAGGGCGAGCTTTCCAAGCGAGCCGATTCCAACCCGCACGATTTACCGGCTCCCTCGGAGAGGTCGCCCTACCATTCACGATTTGGCACAGGCAATCTGAGGTGGGACGAGCTGTCCCCAGCGAGCCGATTCCAATCCGCACGATTTATCGGCTCCCTCGGCTTGTCTCGCCGTAGCCCTGACCGTCTCGAGTCGGGGCGAAAGCGGAAGAGGTCGCCCTACCATATTGCAATTTCTTCCGCAGCCAGCAAACAGGTCTACAGTCCACGGTCCACGGTCTACAGTCTCTAGCCCGCGATTCCTGTCCCTCTTTAACTCATCTCCCCCCGAACATCAGCGCGCCGAGTAATCCATAGACCAACATCGAGGTCCAGGGGCTTGCGGTGATGGGGCATGCGCCGGTTTTACAGCCGACAAAACGATACAGCGCGAAGCCGATTCCCGCGCCGATCAGCGCGCCGATAATGGGTTTCCACAATGCCTGACTCACGGCGCCACCTCCGCCTTTTTCTTTCCATAAATCATGTAATACACGACCGGAATAATCACGAGCGTGAACGCGGTGGACACGAACAGCCCGAAAATCAGTGACCAGGCGAGACCGCTAAAAATTGGGTCGAGCGTGATGGGCCACGCGCCGAGCATGGTCGTACCCGCCGTCAGCACAATCGGACGCAACCGCACTGCGCCGGATTCCAGAATGGACTCCACCAGCGAATGACCGCGTTCAACCTGCATGCGGATGAAGTCAATCAGGATGATCCCGTTTCGCACCACAATCCCCGCGAGCGCAATCATTCCGATCATCGCCGTCGCGGTGAAGAAAACCGGGTCCGCATAGCCTGCAATCGGACGGTCCACCACCAGATTCAAGATCCAGAAGCCGGGCATGATTCCGATCATCGTGAGCGGAATCGAAAGCATAATCACGCCGGGCAGCGCATAGGAACGCGTCTCATAGACAAGCAGCACATAAATGCCCAACAGTGCCGCAGCAAACGCAATGCCGAGATCGCGGAACACATCCACCGTGATCTTCCATTCACCCTCACCGCTCCAGTCGGCGCGAATGCCATCCGGCAGCGGGTTCTTCTTGAAGAATTTTTGAAGCGCGAGCACGGCATACGCGGGACCGCGCCCCGCAGTGTCTCCAATGACGTACACGACGCGCTCGAGGTTCTTGTGGTAGATGGTCTTGTCTTCGAGACCTTTCTCAAATGTGCCGATCTCACCGAGCTGAACCAAATCGCCCGCACGTCCTTTGACGGAGATCGTCTTCAGCCGCTCAATATCCGAACGCAGTGCGCGCGGCAACTGCAGGCGGATCGGCGTTTCGTTCTGCTCGCCCGCAATATGCAGGACGCCCGCATCCATCCCCGCCAGCGCAAGGCGCAGTGTCGCTGCCGCGTCTTCCACAGAGACGCCGTTGCGCGCCGCTTTGTCGCGGTCGAGCGTAAAAACCCATTTCGCCTGATCGGCCTCAACATAGTCATCCACATCCACCACGCCGGGCTCCTTGCGCATCTGCGCGCCCACGGTCTTGGCGGCGGCGATCAATTCTTCGTAGCGATGGTGCGGCTGGCCATAAATCTCCGCGACAACGGTCGAGAGAACCGGTGGGCCGGGCGGCACTTCAACAATCTTAATGGATGCGCCCCACTTCTCTGCAATCGCCTCCACATCGGGGCGAATCCGCAGCGCGATGGCGTGGCTGTTCATCTGACGCTTCGTGCGATGCGCCAGATTCACGCGCACATCGCCAATATTCGCGCCCTGGCGCAGATAGTAGTGGCGCACAAGTCCGTTGAAATCCATCGGCGATCCCGCCCCCGCGAGCGACGTGAAGTTCTCCACCTCCGGCTGGGTGCGGAGATATTCCTCCAAATCGCGGATCACCGCATCGGTCGTCTCAAGCGGCGTGCCCTCCGGCATATCCACAACCAGCTGGAACTCGTTCTTGTTGTCGAACGGCAGCATCTTCAACGGCACGAGGAACAGCGCCATCAAGACCGAAATCACAAAGAGGCCCGCGGTGATCCACAGCATTCCGCGCGCGCGCTTCGGCGAATCAATGAACGGGCGCACGGCACGCGAGTAGATACGGTAAATCCGCGTCTTGCGAACATCGTCCTCTTCCGGCTGTTTTTTGAACTTCGCATTCTTGAGCATCATGCTCGACACCCAGGGCGTGATCATGAACGAAATGATCATGGAACTGAGCATCGCCAACGGGACGTTCAACGCCATCGGCCGCATATAGGGACCCATCATGCCCGTGATGAAGAACATCGGCAGGAACGCAACCATCACGGAGAGCGTCGCCAGCACGAGCGGCGGCATCACTTCGTTCATGGCGGTTAGAATCGCATCGTGGCGCGACTGTTTGCCGATGCGCAGGTGACGATAAATATTCTCCACCGCCACAATCGGATCATCCACCAGTAACCCGAGCGAGAGAATCAGCGCAAAGAGCGTGACGCGATTGATCGTATAGCCCGCAATGTAGTTCACGAGCAGCGTCAATGAATAGGTGATCGGCACGGCCAGTGCGACGATCAGCCCCACGCGCCAGTTCATGATCAGCGCAATCAACACGATGACCGTAATGACGGCTTCGCCGAGGCTGCCGACAAGGTTGTTCACCTTTTCATCTGCAGTCTGGCCATAATCGCGCGTCATGTAGGTTTCGACGCCGTCGGGAATAATGACGCCGTGTAGCTCGTCCACCATCTTCTTTACTGCCGCCGTCACGAGTACCGCGTTGCTGCCCTTCTTCTTCGCCACCGCAATGGTGACGGCGGGATATGATGCGGAGCGGTCGCCATCGGCATCCATGGCCGCAGGGCCGAGGCCGAAGCGCGAATAACTGGTCTGCTCTTCCGGGCCGTCGCGGATTTCCGCTACGTCGCGCAAATAGACGGGACGTCCGTTGTGCAGGCCGACAAGTAGATCGGCAACTTCGCGCGCGTCTTTCAGGAACGGCCCCGCAGAAACGCGAACCGATTCGTTGTCCTGCTCGAATGCGCCCGCTTCCATCTGCACGTTTGACGCGCGCAATGCGCCGACAATCTCCATCGGCGAAAGCTGATAGGCCGCGAGCTGCTGCGCGTCCAGCTGCACAGTCACCGCGCGGCGCTGGCCGCCGTGAATGGTGATTTGCGCGGTGTTCGGAATGTGTTGCAGGCGTGACACAACTTCTTCTGCCACGCGATACAGCTCGTGCGCGTCGTAGCGCTTGCTCGTGAGCGCGACGCTGGCCACCGGGACGTCGTCCACCTCAATCGGCTTGATGACCCACCCCGCGATGCCGGGTGTGGCCTTGTCCACATTCTGGAAGACCTTGTTGTAGAGTTTGATCAAACTCTCTTCGCGATCCTGCCCCACATAAAAGCGAACCGTGACGACCGCCTGTCCGGGCATGGACATCGAATAGACATATTCAACGCCGTCAATCTGCGAGAGCAGTCGCTCGAGGCGCGAGGAGACGAGGCGCTCCACTTCTTCCGCGCTCCCGCCCGGATACGAAACGAGGACGTCTGCCAGCGGGACGACGATCTGCGGCTCTTCCTCGCGCGGAGTGGCGAGCAGCGCAATCGCGCCCGCCGCCAGCGCGACGAACATCAGCAGAATGGCGAGGTTCCCGCGCAGGAACGCATCAATGATCCGGCTGATTCCGGATGTGGATTCCCGATTCACATCGCCTCCACAACAATTGCGTCACCGGCATTCAGCCCGGACAGGATTTCGACACGATCGCCCACCACCGGTCCCGTTCGCACAAGCCGGTCCACCACGCGATCGCCGTTCACCACGCCGACCGTTTCCAACTGCCCCACGCGGCGGATCGCTGCAACGGGCGCGAAAAGCGCATCGCGCGGTTCCGTCTCCACCCACAAGCGCCCAAACGCGCCGGGCAGCAAATCCTGTTCCGGCCGCTCCAAATTCACGCGCACGATTTGGCTTCGGCTGCGCGGATCAATTTCACCGACAATCTCCGCCACGACACCGGTCAGCGTGACCGCCGGATGGCTCAACGCCACCGCCACCGATTTGCCAAGCGCCAGATACGGCACCAGTCGCACCGGCACCGCAGCTTCAATGCGCATCCGCGAGGGGTCGTACAGCGCCATCAGCTCCTGACCCGGTGCCGTCAGATCGCCTACTTCCACATGCCGCTCAATCACCACACCCGAAAGCGGCGCGGTAATCACGGCGTAGGAAAGCAACACGCGTACGCGCTCCACCTGTGCGCGCGCCGAGCGAAATGCCGACTCGGCTGCGGTCAGCTCCTGCTCGCTCGCGGACCGCGCTTCAAACAACTGGCGCGTGCGCTTATATTCCGCATCCGCCTGCTGCAACTGCGCCTCCGCCGCGCTGAGCTGTTCTTTGATCTCACGGTCGTCCAGCACGAGCAGCGTCGCGTCTTTCTCCACGCGCTGGCCCGCCGAGGCGTGCACCTCGCGCACTTCCGCCTGTAGTCGCGCGGCAATCTTTACGCGTTCCGCTGCCGTCGCTGTACCCACCACGTCCACGCGCGTGGGCGTGCGTTCGAGCGCCAGCGTCACAACCTGCGCGCCAGCGGGAATCGGACGACCCGCCTCGCGCTCAACGGCGGCCGGTTCAATTTTGTTTCGCCCGCAGCCGGCTGCCAACGAAACCAATAGAAGCAATGTAAGATATCGCATTGTGTTCCTTTCCTCCCAAGGGGTGGACATGAGTTAGAGCCAAATCGGGGCGGCAAGGTTCCCGCAAAATCGGCCAACGCGCCCTCGACTTTGAACCCGCCCCTGTTTAGCATGAAACGCGATGCCGAAGCGAGTTCCCAAGAAGACTGCCGCGAAAACTCTGCGCGATTTACACGCGCGCCTGCAGACCATCATCAACACGGTGGTGGACGGCATCATCACGATTGATGAACAGGGCATCATCGAGTCGGTCAACCCGGCGACCGAACGGATTTTCGGGCACAAGGCGAACGCGCTGATCGGACAAAATGTCAAAATGCTCATGCCGCCGCCGTGGACGGATGAGCACGACGGCTACCTCAAGCGCTATCTGAAAACCGGTACGCGCCGCGTCATCGGAACGGGTCGCGAGGTGCGCGGGTTGCGCAAAGACGGAACGACGTTCCCCATGTATCTCGCGGTCAATGAAATGTGGATCGGCGGGAACCGCCTTTTCACCGGAATCGTGCGCGACATCACGGACCGCAAGCGCACAGAACAGGCAATTGCGCAGGCGAGCGAGGAAGAGCGACGCCAACTCGGACAGGAACTGCACGACGGACTGGGCCAGCAATTGACCGGCATCACCCTGCTCGCCAAGGCGCTGCAGGGCAATCTCACCAAAACCGGACACCCCGCACAATCGGACGCGGCGGAAATCGTCACGCTTCTCGGCCGCGCGCTGGCGGATATGCGGCGGCAGGCTCACGGGCTCTATCCCGTCGAACTCGAACGACAGGGTCTTTCGTTCGCGATCGAAGAACTGGCGCTGACCTATCGCGACCGCTACGGCATCTCCTGCGTTTTCACGCAGGAAGGCAAGCTGCCGGTGATGGATAAACGCGCCGCACTGCATATTTATCGCATCATTCAAGAAGCCACGCACAACGCCGTGCGGCACGGCCACGCAAAACGGATTTGCATTCGGCTCATGCGCTCGGGTACGGTGCTGACGATTGAAGTGGAGGACAACGGCCGGGGCATCCGTTTGCGAAAACTAATGCCGGGGATGGGCATCACCATCATGCGCTACCGCGCAAGCGTGCTCGCCGGCCTGTTGGAAATCCAGCGGGTGAAAACGGGCGGAACCCTCGTGCGGGTGACGTGCCGCGTACAATCAACGTTGCGACGAATACTATGAAACCAGCGTCAACCAAACGCGATGCCGCAAGCGGCGCGCCAGCGATCAAGCGAATCCTCATCGTGGACGATCACCCGATTGTCCGGCAGGGCATCAAACACCTGCTCGAACAGGAACCCGATCTGCGCGTGTGCTGCGAGGCGGAATCCGCAGGCGAGGCGCTGCAAGCGCTCCAAAAACAAAAGCCCGATCTCGCGATTGTGGACATCTCGCTCAAGGGCACCGATGGCATTGAGCTGACCAAGTGGATCCGCGCACAGGACGAAAAAATACCGATCCTCATTCTCTCGATGCACGATGAAAAGCTGTATGCAAACCGCGTATTGCGCGCCGGTGCGCACGGCTATCTGATGAAGGCGGAAGTCGCCGACAAAATCACCATCGCCGTCCGCAAAGTGCTCAAAGGCGAAATCTATCTCAGCGAAAAGGTCGGACAATCCATCCTTCAGGAAGTTTCCGGACGCGGCGCAGCAGACGAATCGCCGATCCGCCAGTTGAGCGACCGCGAGCTGGAGGTCTTCCGCCTCATCGGGCAGGGACTCGGCACGCGCGAAATCGCAGGACAGCTTCATCTGAGCATCAAGACAATCGAAACCTATCGCGCTCACATCAAGGACAAGCTCGGTCTCGCCAACGCGACCCAGCTCGTGCGTTTCGCGGCACAGTGGACGGGGCAATAGCACCCGGCCCTCTCGCACAACTCCGGGCATGAACCCTGGCCTCTACATCGTCGGCACGCCGATCGGAAATTTGCAGGACATCACCCTGCGCGCACTCGAAACACTCCGCGACGTTTCGCTCATTCTCGCCGAGGATACGCGCCAGACGCGCAAGCTCCTCGATCGCCATAACCTTCGCACGCCAATGTTGAGCTATCACAAATTCAATGAAGCCGCGCGCGCTGCGGAAATTGTCGCGCGCCTGCAAGCGGGCGAAGCGATCGCACTCGTGAGCGATTCCGGAATGCCGGCAGTATCCGATCCCGGCGCGCGCCTCGTCGCTGTATGCCGCGAAGCCGGGCTCCCCATCGCCGTCGTACCCGGCCCATCCGCCGTCACATCTGCCATCGCACTGGCGGGAATGCCCGCGCGCGGGTTCGTATTCGCCGGATTCCTCCCCCACAAATCAGGTGCGCGCAAACGCGAGTTGGCCGAATGGGGCAAGCAAACACTACCCGTCGTCTTCTTCGAATCGCCATATCGCCTCCTCAAGCTGCTCGACGAAATCGAGGCCACGCTCGGCGCGCGCAACCTCTTCATCGGCCGCGAATTGACCAAACACTTCGAGGAACACCTGCGCGGAACGCCCGCCGAAATTCGCGCGGCATTTGCAAAACGCACCGTGAAGGGCGAATGTGTAGTAGTCCTCGCTCCCGCCGGAAAAGATGCGGACGAGGGCATCGAAGAAGAGGATTCGCCGGATACCCCCTGAAACAGGGCGCTTGTCTGGACGGTTCACTTCTGCATCATTGGTTTTGTCCATGAATATCGCATCCAAACAACCGCGCACCATCCTCCTCGGCATCTGCGGCGGCGTCGCCGCCTACAAGGCCGTGGACGTCGCGAGCCGATTGCGCAAGGCGGGACATTCCGTACACGTCGCGATGACCGCCGCCGCACGCGAGTTTGTCGCGCCGCGCACGTTTGCTGCGGTATCCGGCAATCCCGTCCTCGATCAGCTCTTTCCCGCGGATGCCGCCTCGGGCGACGCCGCCTATCCCCACCTCTATCCCGCAACCCGCGCGGACGCGTTCATTCTGCTGCCCGCGACTGCGAATACGCTCGGCAAACTCGCGCACGGGCGCGGTGACGACGTGGTGTCAACGGCCGCGCTCTCTCTTCCGGAACACGCGATCCGCGTGTTCTGCCCCGCGATGAATGTCGAGATGTGGCATCAATCCGTGGTACAGGAAAATGTGCGCGCGCTTGAAACGCGCGGATGGATTCGCATCGGCCCCGACAGCGGCACGCTCGCGTGCGGAATGGAGGGCGAGGGCCGCATGAGTGAACCCGCCGAAATTGTCGAGCGCGTTCAGGCGCTGCTCGACGCGCCCCGCTCTCTCGCCGGGCGGCGCGTGCTGATCCTCTCCGGTCCCACCCGCGAACATCTCGATCCCGTTCGCTTCATCGGCAACCCGAGCTCCGGCAAGATGGGGCGCGCCCTGGCACACGCCGCCGCACGGGCGGGCGCACACATTGACTTCATCACCGGCCCCGTGCCGGACGATAATCTGCCGCGCAACCCTGCAATCTCAATTCATCGCGTCACCAGCGCGCACGACATGCTCGCCAGCGCGCAAAAATTTTACGATCGCGCCGACCTCATTGTGTACGCCGCCGCTGTCGCGGACTATCGCCCGCGCGAGTACAGCGATCAGAAACTTCCTAAACAAACCGGCACCCTTCTGCTCGAGTTGGAGGCGACGCCCGACATTGCCGCCACGCTCAACGCGCACAAACAATCGCATCAGGTCGCCATCGGTTTTGCCCTGCAAACAGACTCCGGCTCCGCAAAAGCGGCGGACAAAATGCTGCGGAAGAGTTTTGACGGAATCGTGCTGAACGCGCTCGACGCGCTTGGCGGCGATGCAGGTGCGTACACGTGGATTGAGCCCGGCACGACGCCGAACGAATGGGGCGCACTTCCCAAAGACGCATGCGCACGACGGATTATCGAGCGCGCCGCGGCATTTCTGCAAAGCAAGGGATCCTGATCGCGCCGTGAACAACTCCTCGTCAGCGCCGCGCCGCGTCGCGGTCGGCATGAGCGGCGGCATTGATAGCTCCGTCGCTGCCGTCCTGCTGGTTGAACAGGGCTGGGAGGTCATCGGCTTCACGCTGCACATGGTCAAGGAAGGCTCGCGCTGCTGCTCGCTCG
The DNA here is from genome assembly GCA_039807095.1 of Kiritimatiellia bacterium. GTDB lineage: Bacteria > Verrucomicrobiota > Kiritimatiellia > CAIVKH01 > CAIVKH01 > JAMLJG01. Next base: position 22,701 of record JBDHQM010000011.1, on the reverse strand, counting down.
AAGACGTGTTGCGCGCGCGCAAAGTCTGCGACCAGCTCGGCATCCGCCACTACACGCTCAACGTGGTGGATCAATTCGAGAAGAAAATCATCCGCCCGTTTGCCGAGGCGTTCGCGGCGGGCAAGACCCCGAATCCGTGCGTATTCTGCAATCGCGAATTCAAGTTCGGCGAAATGCTCGCCCGCGCGCGCGCATTGGGCTGTACCCATCTCGCCACCGGCCACTACGTGCGCCTCGAGCAAACTCCCGAGGGCGCGCGTCTCCGGCGCGGTCACGATCCCGCGAAGGATCAGTCTTACTTCCTTCACCGTCTCACGCAGGACCAACTGCAATCGTGCATCTTCCCCATCGGCGACCTCGTGAAATCCGAGGTGCGCCGGATTGCGGCGGAAAAAAACGTGCCGACCGCAGGGATGCGCGAAACGTCCGATCTCTGCTTCATCACCGCCGCAGGCCCCGCGCCGCTGATCGAAAAATATCACCCGCACGTCAACAAGCCCGGCCCCATTGTGGACGAGTCCGGCAAGACGCTCGGCACGCACGATGGGCTCCATCACTTCACCATCGGCCAGCGCGGCGGCCTCCGGATCGCCGCGCCCTATCGTCTGTATGTCCGCGAGATTCGACCGGAAACAAACACACTCGTCATCGGCAAGCGCGAAGAGGCGATGAGTTCGAGCTGTAAACTGCTCGACGTCTATTGGCAGGCGGGGCACCCGCCGCCGGAAGGCACCAAAATCACCGCGCGCCTGCGCTATCAGCACCCCGGGGTTGAAACTAAGGTATTTCTGGACGATAGTGGAAACGGCCGCGCCGTTTTCGCCGAACCTCAGTTCGCCGTCACGCCCGGCCAGGCAGCCGTTTTTTACGAGGGCGACCTGCTCCTCGGCGGCGCATGGATTGGGATTGATAGATAATGAAATTTGATATTCCGGAATCGGGCGTCATTGAATCGCCCGTCACTGCCGCGCTCGAAGACAAGCTCAACGCGCTCCGCGCGCGCTTTCGCGAAATGGGTTCGGTCATCGTCGCATTCAGCGCGGGGGTGGACAGCACCCTCGCTGCGGCAGTCGCCACGCAGGAACTCGGCGAACGCGCCATCGCGGTCACGGCAACGTCCCCCTCCTTTCCCGAACGCGAACTCGAGGATGCCAAACAACTCGCCAAAGAACTCGGCCTGCACATGCGCGTCATCGAGTCCAACGAAATGGCGAATCCGAACTACGCGAACAACCCGAGCAGCCGCTGCTATCACTGCAAGACCGAGCTCTACGGACTGCTCCGCGAAATGGCGGATCGCGAGGGGTTCACCCACATCGTGGACGGTACGAACGCGGACGACCTGAACGACCATCGCCCCGGCAGGCAGGCTGCCATCGAGAAGCGAATCGAAAGCCCGCTCCAGGAACTCGGCTTCACAAAAGCCGATATCCGCGCCGCCTCACACCAGCTCGGCTTGCACAATGCAGATAAACCCGCGTTTTCCTGCCTCGCCTCGCGCTTTCCATATGGCGAGAAACTAACAGTCGAAGGACTCAAACGCGTCGAGCGCGCTGAAAACAGCCTCCGCGATTTCGGCTTCAAAGGCTTTCGCGTACGCGCGAAGGGCGATACGGCGCGAATTGAGCTCAATCCCGCCGACATCGCGCGCGCGGCGTCCGACCCGCTGCGCGAACAGATTGTCGCCGCGCTTCGCGCCGCCGGATTCATCTACGTTTCGCTCGATTTGCAGGGCTACCGGCGCGGCAGTCTCAACGAAGTGTTGAAGAAGATTTCGTAGCGCCGCCGAAATACCATCCTTGACTTCACACCCCATCGCGCCCACTGTGCGCGGCTTTTGCAAGGACTCGTAATGCACCCTCCCTCTCCTCAACACTCTCCGTCTGTCCCGCCCTTCGATCAACTCCTCCCCGAGTTGCAGCAGACGCTGGTGGAAGAGAAATACCACACCCCCACCCCGATTCAGGCAGAAGCCATCCCGCACCTCCTCGCCGGTCGCGATCTCATCGGCTGCGCGCAAACCGGGACCGGCAAAACTGCCGCCTTCACGCTTCCCTTGCTCCAATACCTGACGAAAAAGAATCAGCGCCCGCAGCCCAATCACCCGCGCGCCCTGATCCTCGCGCCGACGCGCGAACTCGCCGCCCAAATCGGCGAAAGCATCTCCACCTACGGACGCCGCCTCCGCCTGCGCCACTGGGTCATCTACGGCGGCGTCGGACAACACCCGCAAGTCCAAGCCGCGCGCCGCGGAATAGACATCCTCGTCGCCACCCCCGGCCGCCTGCTCGACCTCATGAATCAGGGGCACATCAATCTCAAACTCGTTGAAGTCGTCATTCTCGACGAAGCCGACCGTATGCTCGACATGGGCTTCTTCCCGGACATCCGCCGCATCCTCAGCCGCATTCCCCCGCAACGGCAGTCCCTCCTCTTCTCCGCCACCATGCCCCCTGAGGTGCGGGAACTCGCCAACACCTTCGTGCGCGATCCCGGCACCATCACCATCGAACCCGAGGCGCCCGCCGTCGAACGCATCGAACAAAAAATGATGTTCGTCACTAAGGGCAACAAAATCCCGCTCCTCCTCCACCTCCTCGCCGACAGCACTCTCGACAAGGTGGTCACCTTCATCCGCACCAAACACGGCGCGGACAAAGTCGCGCGGAAACTCGAACAGGCAGGCATCACCACCGCCGCCATTCACGGAAATAAAGGACAGGGCGCCCGCACGCAGGCGCTCGCGGGCTTCCGCGATGGGCGACTCCGCGTCCTCGTCGCCACCGACATCGCCGCACGCGGACTCGACATCGAAGGCGTCACACACGTCATCAACTTCGATCTTCCAAACGAGCCCGAAACGTACATCCACCGCATCGGCCGCACCGCGCGCGCAGGCGCCGACGGACAAGCCATCTCCTTCTGCAGCGCCGAAGAGCGCGACGACCTCCGCTCCATCGAGCGACTCCTCGGCAAACCCGTCCCTGCTGACACCACCCAACCCTTTCACGACAGCGACGCCCAATTCGCCAAAGGCGCATCCGCGCGACGCCCGCCGCCCGGCAGCCATAAACGCCCGCATAAACCCGGCAGCGCGGCCAACAAGCCCCAACACGTGCAAAACCCCGCCAAACGCGCCGCACGAATTGGCTTCGCCTTCCGAAAGCGCCAGAAACGCCGCGGAAACCGCGGCGAATATTAGTTAACTTCCGCAATTTACAGACGTTGGAAGTCGGCGCAGAGTGTTTTTCCAATCGTTGGAAAAACCTGTGCAAAACACCCTCGCCAAACGCCCCGCCTGGTGGCAGTGGCCCATGGTCCTCTCGCTCGATGCGCCTCTCGTCGCCATCGTCTGGCAAAACCTCTTCGCGCGTACAGCACACATCGCCCTTCGCCCGCATCACGTCGCACTGCTGTTCGCCGCCACCTGGACCGTCTATGCGGCAGACCGGTGGACCGAAGGATTCGACATCGCGCCCGCCTCCGTCTCCACACAACGCCATCGCTTTTATCAGCAACACCCGCGCGCCATCGGAATCGCGATCATCCTCGCCGCCAGCGCAGCGCTCACCCTTGCAATAAAAACGCTGACTCCCGCCGAATGGCGCTGGAGCCTTGGACTCGGTGCAGGCGTGGGAGCCTACCTCCTCCTTGGACCCCTATTGCGCAAACTCACGGCGCTTCACATCTCGAAAGAAATCGTGATCGCGCTTCTTTTCGCCGGTGGAACCGCCTGCTTTCCTCTCGCCCTCTCGCAAGGCACGCGCGAACTGATCATTCTCCCCATCGCGTGGTTCGCCGCGCTTTGCCTGGTCAATCTGGTTTTGATTTCTCTGTGGGAACGGGAAGCCGATTCCGCACACGGGACTGCGTCAATCGCGACGCTGCACCCGGCATTGAGCCGAACCATTCGCATTGTGCCATGGATACTGTTCAGCGCCGCCACCCTCGCGATATTCTACGCAAAAGACTCATCCCATCCGGCACTACTCTGCACCGCCAGCAGCACCGCGCTAATGGGTATTCTGGACCTCCTCGAGCCTACACTCGGCCGCCAACCCGCCCGCGTCCTCGTTGACGCCGCTCTCCTTACCCCCCTCCTCTTCATCCTCCGCTGAGCCGCTCCCCAGCACACCCTTCACTCTTCGTTGACAGCCACGGCCGCTTCTACTAGGTTCACCTCGTTGCGGGCGATTAGCTCAGTTGGTCAGAGCGCCTGCCCGCAATGCTGCGCATAGCGCTGCAGGCGGGCGTGCCCCACGAGACTTCCCTATCGTTCACAATTCCTTCTCATTTAATGTTTTATTACACCTACGTGCTGAAGGATGCGACTGGCGATCTCTACATTGGCTGGACCGCTGATTTAAAAACGCGACTTGAACACCATCAGAAGGGCTTGGTTGCAACCACGGCCAAGAGCTTGCCTGTTGAGCTGGTCTATTATGAGGCGTGTCGCTCAGAATCTGCCGCAATCCAACGCGAAAAAGCGCTGAAAACCGGCTATGGCCGCAGTTATCTTCATCGGCGATTAAACACACCGGAACACGGCAACCCCACCATCGCATAGGCACGCCCCGCACTCTTCGTTGACAGGCGCGGTCCCATCCACTAGCTTCCCCTTGTCTTGGGCGATTAGCTCAGTTGGTCAGAGCGCGTGCCTCACATGCACGAGGTCACTGGTTCGAGCCCAGTATCGCCCACCACTCTTTCACTTCCTCACTTTGCTGGCACACGCCACGCAGTTCGCAGCTCTCCACCCTCGCCCGCAACCCACGTTTGATTCGGTTGGTCAGAGCGCCTGCCCGCAATGCTGCGCATAGCGCTGCAGGCGGGCGTGCCTCACATGCACGAGGTCACTGGTTCGAGCCCAGTATCGCCCACCATTCCTTCACGGCTTTCCCGCCAACAGGCGGTCAAATTCCCCCGACTTGATCATCGGCTCGAGCTTTCGCCAGCCCGCGATGTGTGTTCCGTTCACAAAAATCTGCGGAACAAAATCCACCGGCCCGCCACATTTCTTAAACATCGCACGGGTATTTTCCGAATCTACAAACGCATCGCCTCCCCATTCCACACCGCGCGCGTGAAATGTAAGTCCGCGCGAGCGGAAAAAGTTCATCGCCTCTGTGCACAGTCCGCAGATAGACGAATAAAATATTTCAATTTCCGGCGTAGTTTCTTTGGCAATACTCACGACAATCTCCTCCCGCTTGTTCGCGGAATCGCCCGCACTTCCCCAGGCAGGGCACGCAGAAAATATACGCCGGAACCCGCGCTTTTCAACGCGCGGACGCCGCGCTGTACGACAACGCACAGCGCGGCACCTCACCTCATCTCGCGCCGGTCAGAATCCGTACGCGACTTTCAACTGCTCTTCCGTCGGGCGTGCAGGATAGATCTCGCCGCGCGGCCCGCGATACTGACCATACCCAACCTTTGTCAGCATCACCGGCGTGTAGGAACCGTTCGAGTTATTGATCATCACGGTCTCGGAGGCATTCGCCATTTCGAGCGATTCCAGCCGATGCCGCGTATTGTCCTGGCCCTGCCCGTACTGCTGGCCAACCCACGCACCGGCCGCAGCGCCAATCGCGGCGCCGAGCACATCGTTTTTGCCGTCGCCAACGTTGTTGCCGATGATCCCGCCCAGCGTGCCGCCCAGCACCGCACCCGCGATTGCCGAGTTCGCTTCCGAACGACGCGCCTGATATTGCGGCGACGCACAGCCGATCGCGCCCGCGCCCACCGCCACCACACTCAAGAGAAGAACTAACCGTTTCATAACCAGAACTCCTTTCAGCGTTCTGGAAATAAGACGCGCGCCGCAAAATTTTATTCACGGCAATGCATCATTAAAAGCTCCGAACCAGCGCTCCCCAATAATAAACGCGGCTTCCTTGCCATCGCACAATTCAGCAGCATCCCCACTCGTTCGCGACTGTTTCCAAGGCTGATCCTGAGCCCACTTTTGGGATCTAAGGTCTATAGTCTACCTTCACCCGATAATTTCCCCGTTTTCCGCCAAAATTCGTAATTGTGTTCACCGGTGGTGTCGCCTCAATTCCCGCCTCAATCACTTCCCATGCCCCCACATTCAAGTCCTTGCGCCACTCGAGCGTATACTCTCTGTTCTCCACGCTCGGCCAGGACACCTCAATTGCCTGCTCCGCACCAGAAATCAGCTCGCCTCCCCCAATAGCCGACACCGTATCTTCGAGGAAAATTAGACTCCCGTTGTCATCGTAGGCATATTCAAATTCTGAAACTATCTCGCCCACTATGATTTTCGCAAAAATCACCTTCCCGTCAGGATCATAAAGAAATTCCGCAGTTATTATTCCGACACCACTGATAGATATGGCGTAGTAAGCTAATCGCCCGTCTGCGTCATAGGTGCGATCGGAGGTCACAACGCTACTAGCGCTACACAAAAGACCGCTTGTATCGCTCACACCCGCATCGGTCGTAACTTCTTCAAAGATAAGGCGCCCCTCGCCATCATAGGCGCGGTCAGTGGTCACAACGCGGCTGGCGCTATACAAAAAACCATTTGTATCGCTCGCTTCCTCATAGGTCTCGACTTTTTCATAAATAATGCGTCCGTCCTGATCGTAATTACGCTCTGTCGTTATGACAGTCACACCGTTCATCAGAAAAACATCTTCTTCGAGTTCCGTTAGCCCGCGCGTCGTTATTTGTTGGTAGACAAGGTACCCGTCGGAATCATAGGTACTTTCAGTTGTAGTGATGACGCGATCACTGGCAGGCAGAGGGTATGTGTTTTTAAGATCGTCCAACACCTCGTCGCAGGTCGGGCCATCTAGGTCACATGGAAGGACATCCACATGCATCGGTTCAAATTGAACACCTCCTTCGCCGTCGAGGTGGACACCATACGTTACTCTCTGCTGGTTCGTTACTACCTCGACGTGGATGAAGCGCTCATCGCCATGCCGTTCAATCGCCACTGACGCATTAGTGCTACCCGCGACACGATACGTCGGGCGCGACACGTCAGACAGAACGATTGACTCTACCTCAAATACCGACATCGGATCGGTCGGATCGGTTCCTGCAATGTATTCATCAATATTGCTATACTCGTCCCCGTCGCTATCCGCCTCCCTGACCGTGCCGGTGATACTCCCGAAATATTCGGCCTCCCACCAGTTCGGCAGGCCATCGCCGTCGTTGTCCTCGATCACCGTGACGGTCCAAACAGCCGACGCTGTTCCCGTCCACAGCCCGTCCGTTATCTCGACGCGCAGCTCATGCTCCCCCGCATCGCCGCGCTGTGCGGCGTATTCATACCATGGCGCATCGTGCTCGATAGGAGCACCGTCCCATGTCCATACGTACGACAGCTCTCCGCCATTCGGACTCGTCGCAACGACGCTGAAAACATTGGTTTCCAATTCACCTAATGTGGCAGATCCATCGGATGGATTTTGCGCATCGATTCGTATCGGCAAGCCTAACACTCGCAGCTCATAACGCTGGAATTGCGCGACACCGTCCTGATCGAGTACGCCCACTGTAATCGGGAACGAACCAGCCTGTATAGCGGTGCCACTGATCATGCCGTCGGCGGACAACACTAATCCCGCCGGCAGCTCCGACGCGTTGATATACAGTGCTAGGCTGTGATAAGCGCCGGCAGCGAGGGCAACGGCGTTCGACAGCATTGGCGGAGGGGTATGATTCACTAAATAACCGCCCCATGCCACAACGTTCCCCTCTTTCGTGCGCGCCAAGCTATAAAATTCGCCCGCTCCAATCTCGACCACGTTCGACAGCCCTATCGGCACATCACTCTGACCGTCTTCGTTCCTCCCCCACGCTATTACTGTTCCATCATCTTTCAGTGCCAGACTGTGATACCCGCCCGCCGCAATCGCAATGACATTGCTGAGGCCAGTAGGAAGGTTCGTCTGGCTGTGGAAATTTCCGCCCCACGCCACCACACGACCGTCCTCCTGAAGCGCCAAACTGTGATAACCGCCCGCAGCAACTGCGATCACATTCGAAAGCCCCACAGGAACCGTCGCCTGCCCAAAATAATTATCACCCCATGCCGCGACCGTTCCATCATCTTTCAGCGCCAGGCTGTGATACCCCCCTGCCGAAAGCTCAACAACACCTTCCAGATCCGTCGGAATATTGGTCTGTCCATACTCCCCATTGCCCCATGCCGTCACCGTTCCGTCCTCGCGTAGCGCCAGACTGTGATAATACCCCGCAGAAACGGCCATCACATTCGTCAGTCCCTCCGGCAGTTCCACTTCCTCCAAACCCCAGCCCCATGCCGTGACCGTTCCATCCGATCCCAGCACCAGACTGTTATGGCCTGCCGCAACGCCGACTGTATGCTTCAATCCCTGTGGCACATTCGTGCTTGCGCCCCACGCCGTAACCGATGGAACACCCCACACATACCCGCCTGCCCCATTTGTCGCCGCCAGAACGATTTCGACCGAATTGCTCAACACGACATCTGGCAGCTCCGCCGTCACGATCTCAAGTGGCGGGACCCCCTGACTCCATCCAGCAAGAGGAGCAAATCTCAAAACAAATGCCGCCCAAGGTATCAACGCCCGCCTCATGCCGCATTTTGGCTTCATTCTCTCCCTTTTTACCAGCTAAGTTTTCCCCAAGCCTTGGAAATCTGCCGCGCGGCGACTTCCAAGGCTTGGAAAAACAGAGGAGGCGCTAGGGGTTATTCGTCGTCGTCGCCACCCTTGCCGGCGCTTGCGCCGGAATGCAGTTCTTTCGCTTTGGCCTGGATTTTTTCGATGAGCAGTTTCTGCAGCTCGGGATCGTTCTTGAGGTTGTCGCGCACCGCGTCGCGCCCTTGCCCCAACTGTTTGCCATCCATCGAGAGCCACGAGCCGCGCTTCTCAAGCAGACCGTATTGAATCGCCGCATCCACAATGGAGCCGGTCAACGAAATGCCTTCAGCATAGAGAATGTCGAACTCGGCTTCCGTAAAGGGTGGCGCAACTTTGTTCTTCACCACTTTGACCTTGGTGCGATTCCCAAACACTTTGCCGGTCGGATCCTTCAACGTGCCGATACGGCGCACGTCCAAACGGACAGAGGCGTAAAACTTCAACGCGCGGCCGCCGGGTGTGGTCTCGGGGCTGCCGAACATCACGCCGATCTTTTCGCGAATCTGGTTGGTGAAAATGCAGCAGGTCTTGGAGCGGTTGATCGCACCGGTCAGCTTGCGGAGCGCCTGCGACATCAAGCGCGCTTGCAGACCGACGTGCGAATCGCCCATTGCGCCTTCCAGTTCGGCCTTTGGCGCAAGCGCGGCGACGGAGTCCACCACGACGACGTCGAGCGAGTTGCTCTTCACCAGCGTTTCCGCAATTTGGAGCGCCTCTTCGCCGGAGTCCGGCTGCGAGACGAGCAGTTCATCGAGATTCACGCCGATCTTCCGCGCATACACCGGATCCAGCGCGTGCTCGGCATCAATAAAGGCAGCGAGCCCGCCCGCCTTTTGCGCATTGGCGATGATGTGCAGAACGAGCGTCGTTTTGCCGGACGACTCGGGGCCATACACTTCGATCACGCGCCCGCGCGGCACACCGCCAACGCCAATCGCCATATCCAGCGTCAACGCGCCAGTGGAGATTGCGGGAACCGATGCCGCATGCTCTTCGTTGCCGAGGCGCATGATGGCGCCATCGCCGAACTCTTTCTGAATCTGAGCCAGCACCGCGCTGAGCGCCGCAGGCATCTTCTTGTCATCTTTGGTTTCTTTCGCGTCTTTCGCAGGGGTCTTGGGGGGCATAGCGGAAATCCTCTCGTAGAATGAAGGGGCAAGGATGGAATATGCGGCGGGCGAAGTCAATGCGCGGCAATCAAGCGCCGCCGCAACGCATCCAGCGCGCGCTGTGAGGTCGTCAACTTGATCGTTGCGCGCGGTCCCGCGGACCGCGCCTCTTCGACCACCACTCCGCTGCGATCCGCCACCGCCACAAAGACCAGTCCCACCGGCTTCTGCGGCGTGCCGCCGCCGGGACCGGCGATTCCAGTGATGCCAATACCAAAGTCTGATCCGAACCGCGCGCGCACGCCTTCCGCCATCGCAGCGGCAACTTCAGCGCTCACGGCGCCGACCAGCTCCAGTACATCGGCAGGCACGCCGAGGTCGCGGATCTTCGATTCGTTGGAATAGGCCATCACGCCGCCCAGAAACACCTCTGAACTGCCCGGCACATTGGTGAGCCGATGTCCGACCAGCCCACCCGTACAGGACTCCGCCAGCGCAACCGTCTTGCCTGCCGCACGAAGCGCCTCCACCACCACGGTCTCCAAATCAACCCGCCGCTCGGCAAAAATATATTCACCGATCCGCTCGCGCACCAATGCAGCAGCACGGGCGTGCGCGTCAGCGGCGGACGGCGGCGCCGTGAGGCGCACCTCGACCAACCCCGGACTCGCGCAGTACGCAACACTCACGCCCGGCCCCGGAAATTCGGGATCCGGCAGAAGGCGCACGATATCCGATTCGCCCAACCCCGTGACTTGGAACAACTGCTGCAACGGCGGTGCCGCGGCAACCGATCTCAAGCGCGGCAATACGTGGTCCAACAACACGGCTTCAAATTCGTGCGGCGGCCCCGGCAGCAAGAATATCTGACGCCCCTGCCAGAGAATCGCCTCGCCCGGCGCAAGACCGACGCGATTCTCCAACACATCCGCGCCGGAAAGCACCAGCGCGTGGCGACTGACTTTTTCGCTCCAAATCCGGTTGGTCCGCTCGTAGCGCTGGCGGATCGCCTCGCGCGTCGCAGCGTGCAAAATAATTTGCGCACCGATGATTTCCGCAACCGCCTCGCGCGTGACATCATCGGAAGTCGGCCCCAATCCGCCCGTAACGACGACCACGGACACGCGCGAAAGCGCGTCGCGCACCGCGTCGCGAATGGCGATCGGATCGTCAGGCGCGCTCGTTTCGCGCACAAGTTCCAACCCGATATCAGCGAGATAGCGCGCCAGCGTTTGCGTGTGCGTATTGAGCGTGCGGCCGGAAAGCAGTTCCGCCCCGGTCGAGACCAGCTCGACCTGCGTACTCATTTTGCGTAGCCGTGCGGGTGGGCTTGATGCCACTTCCACGCGTGTTCAATGATCGTGCGGAGATCCGGATATTTCGGCTTCCACCCCAACACGGAGTGCGCCTTCTTGGCCGATGCGATCAAGCGCGGCGGATCACCCGGGCGGCGCGGCGCAACTTCAGCCTTGATCGGCTTGCCGGTCACCTCGCGCGCAATATCCACCACTTCCTTCACGGAATAGCCGTCGCCATTGCCGAGATTGAACGGGCCGCTGACGTCTTTCTCCAACGCCAGAATATGCGCCTGCGCGAGGTCCACAATGTGGATGTAGTCGCGGACACACGTGCCGTCCGGCGTCTCATAGTCATCGCCGAACATCATCACCTTGTCCTGGCGCCCCTGCGCAACAAAGAGAACGTTCGGAATCAAATGCGACTCGGGATCGTGATGCTCACCGAATCGCTCCGTCGCGCCCGCAGCGTTGAAATAGCGGAGAAACACGGAGCGCGTGCCGTCGCGCTCATCGCGCCAGCGCAGGATTTTCTCGAACAGCAGCTTCGATTCGCCATAGGGATTTGTCGGGCGCTGCGGCAGGTCTTCCGTCATCGGCATCTGCTCGGGAATGCCATACGTCGCACAGGTGGATGAAAAAATAATCTTCGGCACATCGGCCGCCTTCATCGCATCGGCCAGATTGATTCCGCCGACCACGTTGTTGCGGAAATAGAGCTGCGGATCCTGCATGGATTCGCCCACCAGCGCAAACGCCGCAAAGTGTACCACCGCCGCGGGCTTCGCATCGCGCATCGCCGCGATGATGGAATCCCGATCGCGAAGATCGCCCTCAATCACACGCGCGCGCGGATCCACCGCATCGCGATGGCCGCGTTCGAAGTTGTCGAACACAACCACCTCGTGCCCCTGATTCAGCAACTGCTCCGTAGTGACACTGCCGATGTAACCGGCGCCGCCCGTGACAAGAACTTTCATAGCGCGAAAAATACGGATGAACGAATAAGGGAGCGAGCAAAAAGTCAGGCGTCCGGCATCGAGTCGTCGTCCGGCATTTCTTCCTTCACCTGCGCCTGCTCCAGCGCCCAGGTCATATCCTGCGCCTTGTCCCACACGGAGCGCGCGACAAAAATCGGCGCTTTGTGGTGAACGGCAACGGCGATGGAATCACTCGGGCGCGAGTCAATTTCGAGCACATTGCGACCCAGCTCGTTTTCTTGTATGAGATAGAGCCGCGCGAAGAAGGTGTCTTCCCGCAGATCGTTCACGATCACCTTCTGCACACGAACGCCGAGGCCGGCAAAAATATTGGCAATCAAATCGTGCGTCAGCGGACGCGGCGCCTTCAGCTTGCGAAGCGAAAGAGAGATAGCCATTCCGACGCTTTGATCAATGAAGATTGAAATCGTCTTGTCCGCATGGCCCAAAAACACCCCCACCCCCGAAGGCGTCGGGAGCAACCCGCGAACCTGAACTGGAACTTCGTCCGTCATCAAAAACTAAATCCCATCCGTAATGTAGTAGATCATATAAAAAATTCCGATGATCACCACTGCCGACAACACTGTGTCCATTGGCGCAGTCTAACGCAATCTCCTCCGGACAACAACAACCGCAGCGCCGCGCCCGGAAGAAATTTCCGGACGCGATGCCGCTCCGACACGCTCAGCGCTCCTTGCGGAAGGTGAGTTCGCCACCATCATCCTGCGAGACATCGGCAAGAATCCGGTCGCCCGCCGACACACGGCCGTCGAGCAGCTCCACTGCCAACGCATCCAGCACCTTGCGCTGCAAGGCCCGTTTGAGCGGGCGCGCGCCAAACACCGGGTCGTAGCCCTCCGTCACCAGCAACTGCTTGGCTGCAGGCGTCAACACGAGCTCAATCTTCTGTTCCGCCAGATTCTTCTCCAACCGAGCAAGCTGGATATCCACGATCTTCGCCAACTGCTCACGGGTGAGGCTGTGGAAGATGATCGTTTCATCCACGCGGTTGAGGAACTCGGGGCGAAACGCCTTGCGCAACACTTCCTGCACGCGCGCCTCCATCTGCTCATAGACGGGATCGTCCGAGCCCAAGTCCGGACGACTCGCGAGCGTTTCCTGAATGATCGTGCCGCCGAGGTTCGACGTCATGATGATCAGGGTATTCCGGAAATCCACCGTCCGCCCCTGCCCATCCGTCAACCGCCCATCGTCGAGGATTTGCAGCAGCACGTTGAAGACGTCCGGATGCGCCTTTTCTATCTCGTCGAAGAGCACAACCGAATACGGCTTCCGCCGCACATTTTCGGTCAGATAGCCGCCCTCGTCATAACCGACGTAGCCCGGAGGCGCGCCGATCAGACGGCTCACAGAGTGTTTCTCCATGAACTCGGACATATCAATCCGCACCATCGCGTGCTCGTCGTCGAACAGGAATTCCGCCAGCGCGCGCGCCAATTCGGTTTTGCCCACGCCCGTCGGCCCGAGGAAAATGAATGAACCCAGCGGGCGATTCGTATCCTGCAACCCCGAGCGCGAGCGGCGCACCGCGCGCGACACAGCGGATACAGCCTCTTCCTGCCCCACCACGCGGGCGCGAAGCCGCTCTTCCATGTTCAACAGCTTCTGCTTTTCCGATTCGATCAGACGGTTCACCGGAATCCGGGTCCACGCCGCAACAACTGCGGCGATGTCTTCCGGGTCCACCTCTTCTTTCAGCATCTTCCGGTCGCGCTGCAATTCAGCCAGCCGCGCCTGCGCGCTCTTCATCTGCTTTTCGACATCTGGAATTCGACCGTAGAGAATCTCCGCCGCCTTCCCGAGGTCGTTCGCGCGTTTCGCCGCCTCTTCCTCGCTTCGCAGCAAGTCAAGGCTCTGCGTCAGTGCGCGAAGCTGTCCAATCAGCTCCTTCTCCTTCTCCCAGTGCAGCATCATGCCCGCGCTGTCTTCTTGCAGTTGAGCGCGCTCCGCCTCCAGCTTCTCCAGCCGCTGACGGGATGCGTCGTCCTTCTCTTTGCGCAACGCCTCGCGCTCAATATCAATCTGCAAAATGCGACGGCGCACTTCGTCAATCTCCACCGGCATACTGTCAATCTCCATGCGCAACCGGCTCGCCGCTTCATCCACCAGGTCAATCGCCTTGTCCGGCAGAAAGCGGTCGCTGATGTAGCGGTGCGACAGCGTCGCCGCCGCAACCAGCGCCGCATCCTGAATCCGCACGCCGTGGTGGGCCTCATACCGCTCGCGCAAACCGCGCAAAATTCCGATCGTATCGTCCACCGTCGGCTCATCCACCGGCACCGGCTGGAAACGGCGCTCGAGCGCCGGATCTTTCTCAATGTACTTCCGGTATTCGTCCAGTGTCGTCGCGCCCACGCAGCGCAGCTCGCCGCGCGCTAGCGGCGGCTTGATCATGTTCGACGCGTCCACCGCGCCCTCCGCCTTCCCCGCGCCCACCAGCGTATGCAGCTCGTCAATGAACAGCACAATGCTGCCCGCCGCATCGAGCACCTCTTTGATGAACGCCTTGAAGCGATCCTCAAACTCGCCGCGATATTTCGCACCCGCGAGCATCGCGCCCAAGTCCATCGAAATGATCCTCTTGTTCTTCAAACTCTCCGGCACATCGCCCGCAACAATTCGCTGCGCCAGCCCTTCGGCAATCGCCGTCTTGCCCACGCCCGGCTCACCGATGAGCACCGGATTGTTCTTCGTGCGACGCGACAATACCTGCACCACGCGCCGGATTTCCTGATCGCGCCCGATCACCGGATCCAGCTTGCCCTGCCGCGCCGCCTCCGTCAGATCGCGCCCGTACTTCTTGAGCGCCTCATACTTGTCTTCCGGATTCTCATCCGTCACCCGCTGGCTGCCGCGTACCGCCTGCAGTGCCTTCAACGCGGACTCCGAATCCACCCCCGCCGCCTTCGCCAGACGCGAGAACGCCGAGCCCTTTGAATCCAACGCAGCAAGGAACAAGTGCTCCGTGCTCACATAATCGTCCTTCATCGTCGCCGCCAGCTTCATCGCCGACTGCAACAACTCGCGCAACGCGCGCGACGGAGCGCGATCCACACTGCCCTCAACCCGCGCCGTCCTGGACAACTCCTGCTCCAACTGACCAATCAACCCGTCGGGCCGCGCGCCCAATCGCTCCAGAAGTGGACGCACCACTCCCTCCGGCTGACTCAGCAGCGCCAACGCCAAATGATCAACCCCCACATCCGCATGCTGCCACTTCTCGGCCAACTGCTGTGCCGCCTGAAGCGCCTCCTGCGACTTAATCGTAAACTTATCTGCCTGCATAATTGACCCACCTTTCAGCGCCAAGAGCGCCAATCTGTCCCACAAATTCCTTTCCAGTTATCCAACAATCCGTTCATTTCCAACCTATTACAAAAATTTCAAACAAATCCGCCAATCTATAAAGCATTACCCATGCCAACGCTGCACACCCCACCGTTGCCCTGTTGCCTCAAAAGTTTTGACACCCGGAGGAAGGTTTGGGTTAAGGAAAAGGAGGTCGTTGACTCAAAAAGAACGACACCGGCATTTCATACGAAAGGGAACAGCCGCCCGCAGTAACGCAGATCAGCGCCGACACGGGAGATTCCGGGTCGGCGCTGATTTCGCTATTTGCTGTCCTCAGATCAGGTCGAAGAGGAGCGCTTCTACGTCCGAGACGGCCTGAAGGGTATAGGTACCCGCCACGTCCGAGCTCGCGCCATCGCCCGGCGACAACGCGACGCCGTTGAGAGAGGCCTCACCCTTGATGACTTGGACCCAGACCCCGCGCCCAACCGGGAGATCGTGCGTCGCACTCTCGCCCGCCTTCAAGCGAATGCGGTACACACTTGCATCTTGATGGATTGTCGCCGAGTCTTCGCGTCCATCGGCCGAAATAATCAACACCTTCTGCGCATTCGCGCGTTCGGGCGTCGGCTGCCACTCGGTATAGCTCGGCGTCAGGCCGCGCTCGCGCGGGTGAAGCCAAATTTGCAGCATGTGCGTCGGCTCAGACGCGCTCGGGTTAAACTCGCTGTGCGTCACCAGGCGCCCGGCGCTCATGACCTGAATCTGGCCGGGTACAATGGTCTTCTCATTGCCCATGCTGTCTTTGTGCGCCAACGCACCGCTGACGACATAGCTGAATATCTCCATGTCGCGATGCGGGTGCATCGGGAAACCGCCCGCAGGCGCAATAAAGTCCTCGTTGATCACCCGCAGTGTGCGAAAGCCCATGTGCCGCGGATCCTGATAGCCGCCGAACGAGAACGAATGAAAGCTGCGCAACCAATCAATGTCGGTCACACCGCGCTCTGCACTTCGCCTCACCACAATTCCACTCTTCGCCGCCGTATTCATTTTGCGCTCCTAATCGTTAACGATAGGTCGCGCGAAACGCGAAAACCATACAGGATGGCGCAATACGGGCGGCGGACGCGAAACGGGACGCCAGCTATTTCGAGGGCGGCTCTTCAAGGAACAGCTTGTATTCCACGCTGTCCACAAGCGCTTCCCACGATGCCTCAATGAGGTTCGCCGAAACGCCCACGGTCCCCCACGACTGCTTGCCGTCAGTGGATTCAATCAACACGCGCGTCTTGGCGCCCGTGCCCTCTTCGGGATCGAGGATACGCACTTGATAATCTACCAGAGAGACATCCTTGATGGACGGATAGAACCGGATCAGCGCCTTGCGCAACGCGTTGTTCAACGCATCAACCGGACCGCCACCTTCGCCCACCGTCAGCTCAACCTCTCCATTCACAGAGAGCTTCACCGTCGCCTCGGCGAGGATCGGCTTACCCATTTCCAGTTTATCAACCGTCACGCGATACGAGATCAAGGTGAAGAACGACTTGTGCTTCTTGAGCACTTTCTGGATGAGCAGCTTGAAGGAGGCCTCCGCCGCTTCAAACGCATAACCCTTCTTCTCCAATCCTTCCAACTCGCGGAGAATCTGCTTCACCTCTGTCGAATTCTTATCGAGGTTCAGCCCCATCTCCACGGCCTTTAGAAACACGTTGCTCGCACCGGACAGCTCGGAGATCAGGATGCGGCGCTGATTGCCGACTGACTCCGGCTTGATGTGCTCGAAACTGGATGCCAGCTTGCGGACGCCATCCACGTGCATCCCCGCTTTGTGCGCAAACGCGCTGTCGCCGACATACGCCTGCCGCGTATTCGGCCGCACATTCGCCATTTCATCCACAAATTGGGACACGGCCTTGAGCTGTTTCAGCGTCTCCGGCTGAATGCACTCGTATCCCAGCTTCAACACAAGCGCCGGCACAATTGAAACGAGGTTCGCATTCCCGACGCGCTCGCCGAATCCATTGACTGTACCCTGTACATGCCGCGCGCCCGCCTTCACGGCCGCCAGCGAGTTTGCTACGCCCAACTCGGAATCGTTGTGCGTGTGAATGCCGAGCTTCGCTTCTGGAAATACCTGCTGTACATCGCGCACGATCTCCGCAACGCGATCCGGAAGCGTGCCGCCGTTTGTATCGCAGAGAACCAGGCGATCCGCGCCCGCTTCATACGCAGCGCGCAGCGTGGAGAGCGCGTGCTCGCGGCTATCCGCATAGCCGTCGAAAAAGTGCTCCGCGTCGTACACCACCTCTTTGCCGTGCTCTTTCAGAAAACGGACTGTGTCCGCGATCATCGCGCGGTTTTCGTCCTCCGTCGTGCGCAGCACTTCCTTGACGTGCAGGCGCCAGCTTTTGCCGAAGATGGTGCAGACGGGAGTATCCGCCTCAATCAGAGCCTTGCATCCCGCGTCCTCCGCAGCGCTGACGTTCGTCCGCCGCGTGCTGCCGAAGGCGGCGATTTTTGCGTGCTTCAGCTTTTCCTTCTTAATCGCGTGAAAGAACTCCATGTCCTTCGGGTTCGATGCGGCGTAGCCGCCTTCGATGTAGTCCACGCCGAAGTCGTCGAGACGCTTCGCCACGAGAATCTTTCCGACTCCCGAAAACGAAATACCCTCGCCCTGTGCGCCGTCGCGCAGCGTCGTGTCATAAATTTCAACGCGTGGTTTCATGTTGCCTTTCCGCGAAAAAACAAAGCCCGGAGGCGCGCGGCCATTCGCCGGCGCGCCGCTGTCCGCAACCCTGCTCTACGCTATTTCTTCTTCCCTAATTCAAATGCCTTGTGCAGCACCTGCACGGCCTTGTCTGCATCCGCCTTCGCAATCACGACCGAAATCTTGATCTCGGACGTCGCAATCATGGTGATGTTGATCTTGTTTTTTGCAAGCGCCTCAAACATCCGCGCCGCGACACCGGAATGACTCCGCATTCCGACGCCGACGATGCTGATCTTCGCAATGTCTTCGTTTGCAACAATGCCCTTCGCGCCGAGGTCGGCCTGAAGCCCCTCGACCGTACGCACCGTCTTGCTCAGATCGCCGCGCGGCACTGTGAACGTGATGTCCGTTTCACCCTTGTCGCTGACGTTCTGCACAATCATGTCCACATTGATGCTCTTGCGCGCCAACTCTGTGAACATCAAACTCGCAACGCCCGGCTTATCTTCCAATCCGCGCACCGTGACTTTTGCCTGATTTTTGTCCGATGCGACACCTCGCACAACAATGTCTTCCATATTCCTCACCTCTTCTCGAACCAGTGTTCCCGGCTTCTCAACAAAACTCGACATGACCTCCAGCACAACCTTGTGGTTTTTCGCAAACTCCACCGCGCGCGACTGCAACACCTCGGCGCCCATGCTCGCCAGCTCCAGCATCTCGTCGTATGCGATTTCGTCCACCTTCTGCGCCTCCGGCACCACGCGCGGGTTCGCCGTATACACGCCTTCCACATCTTTCAAAATCTGGCAGCGATCAGCCTTGATGGCCGCCGCGAGCGCAACCGCCGTCGTGTCCGATCCTCCGCGGCCCAGCGTCGCAATGTCATCATTCGGATCCAGGCCCTGAAAACCTGCAACCACCACAATGCCTTTTTTCTTCAACTGCGCGAGCAGGCGCTTCGGCTTCAAGTCGCGAATCTTCGCCTTCGTGTGGACGCCGTCCGTATAAATACCCGCCTGCGGGCCGGTCAGCGACACCGCATCCGCGCCGAGCTGGTGCAGCGCCATCGTCAAAATCGCCGATGAAATCTGCTCCCCCGTCGCCATCAAGGCGTCCATTTCGCGATCGTTCGGCTCCGGATTGATCTTCCGCGCGAGATCAATCAAGTCGTCCGTCGTGTCGCCCATTGCGCTCACCACCACCACAACCTGATTCCCGGCATCGCGCGTCTTCAAGATGCGCTGCGCCACGCGACGCATGCACTCGACATCGGCGACAGAACTGCCGCCATATTTCTGCACAATCACACCCATCGTCAGCCTCCACGTAGTAATCTCACAACATCATCAACCGCAACACCGGCCAGACGCCCCTCCTTGCACGAAGGCTCGTCCCAGTGCTGTACCGCATCCGGATCCATGTGCGAACCCCACACCGCAACTAACTGCGGCACACGGCGCCCGCCTTCTTCCGGCACGGCGGACTCCACACTCACCAACGCAAAACGCCGGTCTTTTGTCCACTTGAACGTCTCCAACAGCGGCTGCGTCAAGAGGACATCCATTCGCTCCAGCAAACTCACCCGCTCGCGCGCAGGGCCGCGCCGCAGCTCCGGCGGCGCTTCCACATACACCACAATGCGATCAAACTCTTTGAACCAGACGCGCAACTGCTCCGCATCCAACACCTCTGACGGGTGCTGTGCCGACCACGGGTCCAGCAGGGGTTCCACCGGAAATTCCAACAGCTTGCCCAACCCTGCGGCCATCGCGCTCTGCGTCAACATCAAGGTCCGCAGCGGCTGCTCCACATGCAGCCGCGTCAGCGATCCACCGCCCCATAGCCACAACGCACTCGCCGGGTTCTCGCCCAAATCAACGCGCACCGCGTTCACCGTCTGCCCGGCAAACGCCTGCGCCGACTTCTCCAACACCTCGCGAAACAGCGTCCAGCCGCGGCCCGACGGAAGACTCGAAACATCCTCACCCTCGAACAGCCACGGCGCCTGCGCGGAGTGAAACTCCTCATCGCTGCGCACCAACACAACCGTACGCCCCGGCGCACTCGCAATGAAGCGCACGCGGGCCGGATCAAATAACTTCTGTACAGCCTGCGCCAGTTGCTCCGTCTCCTGCAACGTCAGCCGCGCCAGTTGTCCATCGCGCAACAACGCGTCGTCCAGCGTCACCATGTCGCCGCGGAACGCATAACTATACCCCGACACATCCACGCCCAGCGCCGCCGCCTCCAGAGGACCCCGCGCAGCCAGACCCGCACTCGCCGGAGAAATTCCGCACAATGTCGCCAACCGCGAAGCCGCCGTCGGCAGCGCACGGCCCGGCGCCTTGCCGAGCACGCCGCCCCAGCCCTCCGCGACGAGGCGCGTAGCGGCCGGACAGCGCGCGACCTCCAACGGAGTGCGCCCGTCCAGCTCCGCCTGCGGATGCCCCGCAGCGTCTTCAAAAACTAGAACAACCGATTTCATTCTCACCGCGCAATCGCGCGCCATTCACCTGCTCAATCAAAATCCTCAATCCGCAACCGCACCGTCTGCGCACCGACCACGTCGAGCGCATCAATCTCTTTCAGCGCTGCCGCAAAGCTCTTCTCCACCGCGCGATGCGTCAGCACAATCACCGGCACATGCCCGCCACGGCGAACTTCCTTTTGCATCATCGAGGCAATACTGATCCCGTGCGCACCCAAAATTGTCGCCACACGCGCCAACGCGCCCGGCTGATCCAACAGCGACAGTCGCAAATAATAACGACTCGCAACCTCCGGCATCGGCACCAGCGGCAGCGCCCTTCCGTTCGGTGGCAACACCGGCAGGCCGCCCTTCTCACCGCGCGCCAGACGCGATGCCACATCCGCAATGTCCGCAATCACCGCGCTCGCCGTCGGCAGACGACCCGCGCCACGCCCGTAATACAGTGTATCGCCCGAAATATCGCCCCGCACCAGCACCGCGTTGAACACGCTATCCACCGACGCCAGCATGTGCCCGCGCGGCAACAGCGTCGGATGCACCCGCACGCTCACACCCGCCTCCGAATGCTTGAGCAGCGCCAGCAGCTTAATCCGATATCCCAGCTCCGCCGCATTCTGAATCTCATCCGTCGCAAGACCGCGAATCCCCTCCACATGCAGCGCCTTCATCGGCACCGGAAAACCATACGACAGCGACGCCAGCAGCGCCGCCTTGTGCGCCGTATCCAACCCGTCAATGTCCAAACTCGGCTCCGCCTCCGCATAACCCGCCGCCTGCGCAGCCTTTAGCACCTCGTCAAACGGCAACCCCTCCCGTTCCATCCGGGTCAGGATATAATTGCACGTGCCGTTCAGAATGCCGTAGACCTCTTCAATGTGATTCGCCACCAGCCCCTCGCGAAGCGCCTTGATGATCGGAATGCCACCCGCCACGCTCGCCTCAAACGCCAGCGTCGCACTCTTCCGCGCCGCCAGGCCGAACAGCTCCGCGCCGTGTTCCGCGAGCATCTTCTTGTTCGCCGTCACCACCGGCTTCCCCAGCTCCAGCGCGCGCGTCACCAATTCTTTGGCAATCCCCACGCCGCCGATCAGCTCCACAATCACGTCAACCTTCGGATCCTCCACCACCGCGCGCGCGTCGCGCGTCAGAATCGCCTTATCCACCGCCACCCCGCGATCGCGATCCAGATCCAAATCAGCGATCCAGCGCAGCACAGGCTTTGCACCCACCCGTTGCGCCAGCAAATCCGCATTGCGCTGCAAGCCCTCCACCACGCCTGCGCCAACCGTACCAAACCCTAAAAGACCAACACCAATTTCCTTCATAAACTCTCCACTCCCATCGCCTTCGCTGAAAAACCACGCGACTCTGCCCATAACCACCCCATCACGCCACAAAAAAACCCCTCGCTTCCGAGGGGTTCAAGCAAAACGGTTACAACCGCGAGCCCCTCAAAAGCCTCCCGTCGTCGTAATCGTAATCGCAATAATGGACACAAAGCGCTGCATAAGCCGAGAACACTACCCCCAACCCAAAACCAAAACAAGCCATTTCGAAGCAGCAGGCCGGAGCGGGTTTATATTTTACATTCTGGCCCGGTGGAGAGGGGCGACTTCCAAGGATTGGAAGTCCCGCGCGCGCAGAGTTCCAAGGATTGGAAGTCTTCCCGCTCAAAACAAACGCGAGGCAAATTAAAAACGGCTCGCCCGCATCGTCGCGCCGCGAGCGCTCATGCCCGCGCAGCGGAGTGCGCGGGCCACCGCCGATAAACTGTCCAGAGGTGACGCGGCCACTCCGTGGACGCGATCGCAATCGCAATTCCTTCCCACCAACCCGCCCGCTGTAGTTCCGCTTGCCCGCTTATACACGTGCACGTACTCGTCCCCGTACACGTCCTCGCACCCCGTCTCCGTACCCGCCTTCCCTCCCCCTCCGGAGGGACAGGCTCTGTCCTGCCCGCCTTTGGCGGGTCCTGCCCGATCTCACGTCCGCACCTGTTCCGGGCAACACGGAGGTTGCTCTGACGGAATGAGCAACCAATCAACCTCCGGCAGCGGAGATTGGATGAGAAAGCTGATCTCCTCTTCTGCAAAACACGTATAATGACGTGTAAACGCAGTCTG
>JBDHQM010000010.1:0-63215 GCA_039807095.1 Kiritimatiellia bacterium | reverse complement strand
CGTCCAGTACTCGTGAACTGCGCCAGCCTTTCGTCGCCTATTCCGTCTCAAGAACATGGCGACAGAATCGCGGTTTTATTATGGCCGATGCAAGGGGGTGGTCTCCACTACACGCCCTTTCAAAAATCAGAGCCCTGCTATTCGGGCGCTTTCTTCTTCAACGCCCCCGAAAATAGTTCGTTTTCCCCCTCAACTGTCGAACTTGGGCTACGGCGGGCAAGCGGAACTACAGCCTGTAGCATTGCGGGCGATATTTTATTCGGGATCAACGCAATGATAGACGCGCGGCGAGGGCGCCGCGCGTAGCACGCTCCGTCTTCGTCCCGTGCGGGACTTCGCCGAGACGCGGGAGGGCGCGTGCGCTTCCCTGCGTCACGGCGTAGTCTCCGTCTACAATCTGGTGGGGCGAGCTTTCCAAGCGAGCCGTTTGTTGAGGCTGCCGTTTCGGGTATTCTGTTGTTGAATTCAGGAGGCCGACTGACGTTCGGCTGGGCGTACCTGGCCGCACTTGTCGGGCTTGCCTGAAGGCCGACTGCACGATTGCGCGTGGCGCAGGCTATTTGCTGCTGACGGAGGAGTATACGTCGCGCAGGGTTTGCTCGAGCGTGTAGCGCGGGGTCCAGCCGGTGTCGCGGCGCAGTTTATCGGCGACGAGTGTGGGTTGTTTGTCCGTCGGGCGCCAGCGGACGGGATCCGTCTCAATTTTAGGGTGAACGCCCGCAGCTTTGCAGAGCTCGTCGAGGATGAAGGATATTTTTACCGCGCGCGATGCGGAGATATTGTATGCCTCGCCGGGCTGTCCGCGCTCAAGCATCAGACGATAGGCGGAGGCAACATCGCGCACGTCCATGAACTCGCGAACGCTCTCAAGGTTGCCGACACGCATGACGGGTTCCTGTTTGCCTGCGGCGATGTCTGCAAGCTGTCGCGCAAAGGACGGTGCCATAAAATCAGCAGCCTGTCCGGGGCCGATATGGTTGCACGGGCGTGCGGTCATGACGGCCATTTTGTGATGGCGCGCATAGAGCAGGGCGTTCAAATCGGCGGCAACTTTTGAAACGCCGTAGATGCTGTCCGGGCTCAGCTTCGACTCTTCGTCGCGCGGGCGATCGGGATCCGATGCCCCATAGACCAGCGAGCTTGATACGACAACGATGCGACATGCGGGCGCGTGTTCGCGCAGGGCTTCCAGCACATTCAATGCCCCGCCAACGTTGACATCATAGACCAGGCGCGGCTGTTTCCATCCGGTGGGCACAAAGGCGATGCCCGCCAAGTGGAGGCACCCCTCAGGCTTGATCTGTTGAACAACGGAGGCGATAGCGGCTGGATCGCAGATATCCGCGAGGACATCTGATGGGCCGGGGTCCGGACAATCCTGCGGACGGGAAAGTCCGAGGACCTCGTGTCCGGCGGCGGCGAAGTCGGCTGCCACATGGCGACCGACAAAGCCCCGCGCTCCCGTGACCAGAATACGCATTGGCTTAGGCCTTGAGGCGTTTGATCCGCTCCATATCCGCATCCACCATCATGCGGACCAGACCTTCGAAGGAAACCTCCGGTTTCCAGCCCAGCTTCTTGATCGCTTTGCTGGGATCGCCCATCAAATAGTCCACTTCCGCCGGGCGCAGGAACTTCGGGTCCACCACGACGTAGTCTTTCCAGTTCAATCCGACGTGAGCAAATGCGAGTTCAAGGAATTCGCGAACGGAGTGAGATTCGCCCGTGGCGATGACGTAGTCGTCCGGTTCCGTCTGTTGCAGCATCAGCCACATGGCCTTCACGTAGTCGCCTGCAAAGCCCCAGTCGCGCTTGGCATCCAGGTTGCCCATACGCACTTCGTTTTGGAGGCCGAGCTTGATGCGGGCCACTGCGTCGGTGATTTTGCGCGTAACGAACTCTTTGCCGCGGCGCGGGCTCTCGTGGTTGAAGAGAATGCCGGAGACCGCGAAGAGTTTATAACTCTCGCGATAGTTCATCGTGATGTAGTGGCCATAGACTTTGGCGACGGCATACGGACTGCGCGGATGGAACACTGTATCCTCGTTCTGAGGCGGTTTGGCGGCGCCGAACATTTCGCTGCTGGATGCCTGATAGAACTTGGCGTTCGGACAGGCGATGCGCATGGCGTCGAGCACGCGGGTGACGCCCATCGCCGTAAATTCGCCGGTGAGCAGGGGTTGGTGCCAGGAGGTGTGTACGAAGGACTGTGCGGCGAGGTTATAGATTTCGTCCGGCTTGATGTCGTTCATCATGCGAACGAGCGAAATTTCGTCGAGAAGATCGCCCTGCACGAGATTGATGCGTTCGCGAATGTGTTCGATGCGCTCGTGGGTTTCCGTGCTGGAGCGACGGACCACGCCATATACTTCATAGCCTTTATCCAAAAGCAGTTCTGCCAGATACGATCCGTCCTGCCCTGTGATACCTGTAATCAGTGCCTTCATATTTTTCCTCTCATCATTTGCGATCCGGGGTGCCCCAAACCTCGTTCAAAAATGCCAGCGCTTCGGTCACCTGTTCCGCCGGTGTGCGAGACGATGGCTCAATCACGCGCACAATATCGGAAGTCGCGATATGTTTGAAGCGTGTAAAATCAATTTGGCCGCGCGGCGGCATTACGTGGTCGGTGGCAGGTGGCCGCACGTCGTGGACGTGCATGCCGACCAGGTGTGGCTGGAGCCGGTCCAGCCAGCGCTCGTGGTTGATAAAGCCGATGTTTTGGCGTATCTGGCCGTGCCCCAAGTCGTGCCAATAGCGGATGAGCGGGGTAGGGAAGCGGCGCTTGATCTGCTCGAATTCGATTTCCGTGGGAAATGCCTCCCACGTCGGAAGGTTCTCCAGCGCCAGCGTTACGCCCGTTTCTTCGAGAACGGGGACGAGGCGCTCCAAGCCGCGCAGAAGGTGGTCAAACTGGCGCGGAGCTTTTTTGTCGCGCTGCTCCTGAAGTTTCATGCGGAGCCGTTCATAGGCCGGGCTGTATTGCTGCTGGGCAATGCAGAGATCGAAAAGCTGCGTGCTGATCATCGGCATTTCGACGTTGCCCGCATGCACGACAACGTAGCGCGCGCCGATTTCCGCTGCGAAGTGGATTGTGTTTGCCGTGTGGCGGATCGCGCTCTCGCGTTCGCTCTCGTCCCGCGAGGCCATTGTCCATATTTCCGGATGTCCGCGCATGGCTCCCATCGGAACCGGGCAGAAATTGTGGAGGCTGTCCACGCGAACGGAGCCGTTCTTGACCATCGCCTGCACGCCCGGCACCAGCTCGCGGCGAAGATCGTAGCCGAGTTCGAGGCGGCGAAAGCCGAGTGCGAGGATTTCCTCTACCAGGGTCTCACCGCTCGAATGGCGAGCAGCATTCCAATGCGTTGACAGTGCAAATTCCATGGTCGTTGTTTAAGCGCAAAACTCCCCGTCGGCGGGGAGTTTGCAACTTGCTCAAGGAGTGAGCATCAAGGATTGTTGGTCCGGATGCGCGCCCGAGCTTCCTTGCGGCGCTTGCGCTCGCTCGGCTTCTCGTAATACCGGTGTGACCGGATTTCACGCATGATTCCTTCTTTGTCCAACTTCTTCTTGAGGCGGCGAAGGGCTTTGTCCACCGATTCGCCTTTACGTACTTTCACTTCAGACACGTGCTTATTTCACTCCCTTCTCAACTACTGAGGTTCAGCTCTTTCAAATGGGCACCCAAAGTAGGCGTATGCCTGCCGGGTGTCAAATCTCCACTGCGGGCCGTCGCCGCTTATTCGCGGCCGACTGAATGATAGGTAAACCCTTTGCTACGAACGAGTTTCGGATCGAATATGTTGCGCCCGTCAACAATCACGGGGCAGTTCATCACCGATTTCAACTTGTCCAGGTCCAGCTTCTTGACCTCCGGCCAGTCGGTCAGGATCAGGAGCAGGTCCGCGCCTGTGGCGCATTCAATGGGGTCTTTGAAGTATTTCTCTGACGGGAACAGCTCTTTGAAGCGCTCCTCTGCCACCGGATCCCAGAGGCGCAGCTTTGCGCGCGCTTCGCTGAGTTGCGGCACGAAATAGAGCGATGGCGATTCGCGCACATCGTCGGTGCCCGGCTTGAACGCCAAGCCCAGAACGGCCACGACCTTGTCTTGAATCACCCACAGCTCGCGTTGAATCTTCTGCATCACGTGCTCGCGCTGCGTCTTGTTCACGCGCTGCACTTCTTTGAGCAGTTCAAAATTGTAGCCGAGATGGTCGGCGATCTGGATGAACGCATCCACGTCCTTCGGGAAGCAGGATCCGCCATATCCCACGCCCGCGCGGAGGAATTTGGGTCCGATACGGGTATCGAGACCCATGCCCTGCGCCACCTGCTCGACATCGGCATCGGCCAGTTCGCAGACGCGAGCCACTGCATTGATGAACGAAATCTTCATTGCGAGGAACGAGTTCGACGCGTGTTTGGTCAGCTCCGCGCTCGCCGGATTCATCACCAGCAACGGGCTCTTCGTCTTCTCAACAATCGGCTTATAGATTTCCTGCAGCAGCTTCTCGGCGCGCGCGCTTTCCACGCCAATGACGATGCGATCCGGATTGTACGCATCCTCAATTGCCGAACCTTCCTTGAGGAACTCGGGGTTGGACGCCACATCAAATGGAATATCCGCGCGCAGATACTTCAACACTGTGCGCTTGAGCTGTTCGTGCGTATTCACCGGCACAGTGCTCTTCTCGACCAGCAGTTTGTAGTCCGTCATGTGCTCCGCCACCTCGCGGCCGACCTGCTCGACATAGGAGAGGTTTGCGGCTCCGCGATAGCCCGGCGGCGTTCCGACAGCGATGAAAATCACCTCGGCAAATTTGACGCCCTCTCCAATCGAGGAGGTGAAGTGCAGACGACCCGCTGCCACGTTGCGTTTGACCAGCTCCTCCAGCCCGTCTTCATAGATCGGCATCTGAAGCTGCTTCAGCATCTTCACCTTGTTCTCGTCGTTGTCCACGCAGAGGACATTGTGTCCCCAATCCGAGAAACACGCGCCCGTCACCAACCCGACGTATCCAGTACCTACAACCGTAATGTTCATTCTTTAACAGCCTCCAGTGCCCGAAAAGAGCCAAAACCCTACCGATCCCGGCAGGATAATGCAAGCACCCGACGCCACCCCTGTCACTTATTTGGCTTTTTGGGCTTTTTTTGGGGGGGGCGCCCTGCACGCGCGGAACCATGCCGATGCGCGGAAGGGCGCATGTCCTTCGTCCCGGAGGGGGGGGCGGATGCGGTCTACAGCCTTTGTTTTCTCCTCCTCTTCTGCCGCCGCCTCTCTGGTATTGCCGCGGGTGGGGGCGGGGGGTACTATCGCCCCTTATTTTTATCGGGAGAACTAACTGTCATGCTCACATTGCAAAAGTCGAAGTCGTTTTCGGGGCCGCGCGGGCCGGTTGTGTTGGCAATTATGGATGGGACGGGGATCGGGAAGTTCAAGGAAGGCGATTTTGTGGCCTCGGCATATAAGCCGAATTGGGATTGGCTGAAGGAGCATGCGGTTTATACGGAACTCAAGGCGCATGGCCGGGCGGTGGGGATGCCGACGGATGAGGACATGGGCAACAGCGAGGTGGGGCACAACGCGATTGGCGCGGGGCGGGTGTTTGATCAGGGAGCGAGCCTGGTGGAGAATGCGATCAACAATCGCTCGTTGTTTGACGGAGCGACGTGGAAAGAGTTGGTCGCCAACGCGATTGCGCACAATTCGCAACTGCACTTCATTGGATTGCTCTCAGACGGAAATGTGCACAGCCACATCCGCCATTTGCTGGCGATGTTGAAGGAGGCGCATGCGGAGGGAGTGAAGCGGGTGCGGGTGCATATCCTGCTCGACGGGCGCGATGTGTCGCCGCAGTCGGCGCTGGTGTATGTGGATCAGCTTGAAGCGCTGCTGAAGGAGCTGAGCGCGGATGGCGCGGATTACGCGATTGCATCGGGCGGCGGGCGTCAGGTGATCACGATGGATCGCTATGAGGCGAACTGGCCGATGGTGGAGAAGGGGTGGAACATTCACTGGCGTGGGATCGGGCCGCAGTTTGCATCCGCGCGCGCGGCGATTGAGAAATATCGCGCCGACAATCCGGATGTGATTGACCAGGACTTGCCTCCGTTCGTGATCGCGCGCAACGGGAAGCCGGTGGGCACATTGCAGACGAACGACAGTGTGATCATGATCAACTTCCGCGGCGATCGCGCACTGGAGACGTGTCGCGCGTTCGAGGAGGAGAATTTCACCAAGTTTGATCGCGGGCCGAAGCCGCAGGTGCTGTTTGCGGGGATGATGGAGTATGACGGAGATACGCATACGCCGAAGAAGTATCTCGTTTCGCCGCCGGCGATTGACCGGACGATGGG
This sequence comes from Kiritimatiellia bacterium, assembly GCA_039807095.1. Taxonomy (GTDB): domain Bacteria; phylum Verrucomicrobiota; class Kiritimatiellia; order CAIVKH01; family CAIVKH01; genus JAMLJG01. The sequence goes on along the minus strand of JBDHQM010000010.1, from coordinate 56,852 downwards.
GGAATATCTCACCGCGAACGGCGTGAGCATTCTGGCAACGAGTGAGACGCAGAAATACGGACACGTGACGTATTTCTTCAATGGGAACCGCAGCGGCAAGTTCAGCGAGGCGCTGGAGGACTACGTTGAGGTCAAATCGGATCGCGTCCCCTTCGAGGAGCGTCCATGGATGAAGGCTGCCGAGATCACCGACGTGGTGTTGGAGTCCATCCGCGCGAACAAGCACCGTTTCATCCGGATCAATTATCCCAACGGCGACATGGTCGGCCACACGGGCGTGCCGCTGGCGGTTCAGATTGCGGTGGAGGCGACAGATCTTTCCGTGGGCCGACTGATGCACGCGTTGCGAGAGGCGGGTGGAATCCTGGTTTTGACGGCCGATCACGGCAATGCGGACGAGATGTACGAGCGAAACAAGAAGGGCGAGATTGTGATGGACGAGCGGACGGGTCATCCGAAAGCAAAGACCAGTCACACGCTGAATCCCGTGCCGTGCTTTATTTGGGATCCGGCGGGCACAGCGAAAGTGCGTCTCTCCGCTGCGGCGCAGAAGGGCGGCCTCGGCATCACCAGCCTCACCGCCACGTGCGTCAAGCTGCTCGGGTTCGAACCGCCTGCGGAATATGACCCGGCGATTGTGGATGTGGGGTAGCTAGAGCCCGTCGCCCATTCGACAGGCTTTCTCGCTGCGCGACTATCCGCCCCCGATGGGCATGGAGAGAAAAACGCAGTCGCCGTCGCGCAGGATATAGCTGCGTGAGACTTGGCGGTTATTGACGAACGGGGAGATGACGCTGCGGTGGCGTTCCGGAATGCCCAATTGCTCGAGCAGCGCGGCGATCGTCGTGCCTTCCTGGATTGGCATCGTGGATCCGGTGGCCGGCCCGTCGAGCTTCAACATCGCCACATATTCCAGGACGATCTTCATGCTGTCAGCATGCACAAACGCGCAGCGGATTCCAATGCGAATGGGGAGGAAGAATTTCGGATTTCGAATTTCGGATTTGCAAACCACGGATGCAAGAAGAGACAGGATAACGGGATTGACCGGATGAACAGGAGGAGGAGTGATAAACCTGAAGGCGGAAACCTGAAACCTGAAGGATGAGAAAAACTCGAACTACTCGATAGCGTCGTTCTACTCGACTTATTCGAACAATGGTCTGACCGAATTGACCTTATTGACGAGAGGGGGGTAGGGCGAGCTTTCCAAGCGAGCCGAGGATGAACCAACGACTCATAACCTTTGTGCCTTCTCCCTCATCAGGGATTCGCTGATGCGCTAATCAGGGGTTCCCGCGCGGTTATTGCGTTGCCCGTGTTTTGTATTCGACGGAACCTTGTTCCAACGATCAAACAGAATACGGGTGTTCACGATGAAGACGTCGAGAGCGAGGGAAGCGGAAGTACGGCAGCGCGCTATTGCGCGGGCGCGCGAGCGGAATGTGATTCTGCCCACGATCGCGCAGCAGAAGAATCCGCACTCAATTCCACCGGTAATCAAACGCAAGCTCGCGAAGCTGGGGTTGTGGGATGTGGACCCGCTGAATTTGTTCCGCATCACGTGGAAGAATGAACCGAAGTTGAAGGGCGGCGGATTTGGCGACGGGACCTGGGTTGAGTTTCCGTCGGCGCTGACCGGCGTGAGCGCGCGGATTATCGGTTTGGTCGGCAAGTGGTTTCCGACCGGCGCGCATAAAGTGGGCGCGGCGTATGGCTGTCTGGTGCCGCGCCTGGTGTCAGGTCAGTTCGATCCGACGCAGCAAAAAGCAGTGTGGCCGTCCACGGGGAACTATTGCCGCGGCGGGGCGTACGATTGCGCGTTGTTGGGGTGTCCGGCGATTGCGATTTTGCCGGAGGGGATGAGCCGCGAGCGCTTTGACTGGCTGCGCGAGATCGGGACGGATGAGATCATTGCGACTCCGGGCACTGAGTCGAACGTCAAAGAGATTTACGACAAGTGCTGGGAGCTGCGGCGCACGCGCGGCGATGCGATCGTGATATTCAATCAGTTCGAGGAGTTCGGCAATTCGATCTGGCACTATCACGTAACGGGCTCGTGCATTGATGAGATTTATGAGAAGCACATTCGCACGCGCACGTCGCGCTTCGCGGGCTATATCAGCGCCACGGGATCGGCAGGAACGATCGCGGCGGGTGATTTCCTCCGGACGCGGCATCCGGGCGTGCGCGTGGTGGCGACTGAGGCGCTGCAGTGCCCGACGCTGTATCAGTTCGGGTTTGGCGCACACCGCATTGAGGGGATTGGCGACAAGCACGTGCCGTGGGTGCACAATGTGCGCAATACCGATGCCGTCGCCGCGATTGACGATGAGGCCGTGATGCAGGTCATGCGGCTGTTCAATGAGCCGAACGGGAAGAAGCGCCTTGCGGGATGGGGGATTCCGGACGAGACGATCCAGTCGCTGGACCTGGCAGGAATATCCGGCATCTGCAATCTCATCGCGGCGATGAAGACCGCGATGTATTACGACATGACATCGGACGATGTGCTGTTCTTCCCGATGACGGACTCGATGGAGATGTACGGGTCGCGTCTGGCAGAAATGACGGCTGAGCACGGCGCGTTCACGATGCGTAGCGCGGAGGCGGTCAAGGCGCGCTATCTCGACGGCAACAGCATCGCGCATTTCCGCGAGCTGAACTATGCCGATCGCAAGGCGCTGCATCAGTTCAAGTACTTCACGTGGGTTGAGCAGCAGGGCAAATCGTCGGACGAGCTTCGTCAGTTGTGGGACGAGTCGTTCTGGCAGGACATTTTCTCCACTGCGCGGGTTGCGGAGTGGGATAAGCAGATCACGGCGTTCAATGAGGCGACCGGCGTGTTGAAAAACCTGAGGTAAACATCATGAACATACTAGCAGAAGCGCGTGCGTTGGAGCCCAAGCTCCTGAAATTCATGAAGGACATCATTTCGATCAAGTCCTTGAGCAGTGAAGAGGGGCCGGTTGCGAAGCGAATTCAGGCGGAAATGAAGGCACTCGGCTACGACAGCGTACGGGTGGACAAGATGGGCAACGTCATCGGTCGCATCGGCAAGGGGCCGGTTCAGATCGCGATTGACGGGCATATTGATACGGTGGATGTCGGCGACCGCAAGGCGTGGAAGACGGACCCGTTCAAACCGGTGGTGAAAAACGGCTGCCTGTACGGGCGCGGCACGACGGATATGAAGGGCGGCGTCGCGGCGTCAATTTATGCCGGCGCGCTGCTGAAGAAGGTCGGCATGCCGAAAAACGTGTCGCTGTTTGTGACGGCGACGGTTCAGGAGGAGGATTGCGACGGGCTGTGCTGGCAGTACCTAGTGAAGGAAGAGAAACTGCGCCCCTCCGTCGTCGTAATCACGGAGCCGACGAGTCTGCGCATCTATCGCGGCCATCGCGGGCGCATGGAAATTGAAGTAGAGACCACGGGTATTTCGTGTCACGGCTCCGCGCCGGAGCGCGGCGAGAATGCCGTCTACAAAATGGCGGACATCATCAAGGACATCGAGAAACTCAACGAGCGGCTTAAGCCGCGCAAGCCGCTGGGGAAGGGCACCGTGACAATCAGCCATATCCGCTCGCGCTCGCCGAGTCTATGCGCTGTGGCGGATGGATGCGTGATTCACCTCGATCGCCGGTTGACGGTTGGTGAGACCGAGAAAGTTGCGGTGGACCAGATCAAGGCGCTGCCGTCCGTGAAGAAGGCGAAAGCGGTTGTCCGCGTGCTGACCTACGACACGCCCAGCTACACGGGGTTGCGTTATCCGACGAAGAAATACTTCCCGACGTGGGAGATGCCGGAGAGTACGCGCGAGGTGAAGAAGGCGCGCGAGGCGTATCAGGCGGTCTTCAACGAGAAGCCGGTCGTGGGACACTGGGTGTTCAGCACGAACGGTGTCGCGAGCGCGGGGATGCACGATATTCCGACAATCGGCTTCGGGCCGGGTCACGAGCGCATGGCACACGCGCCGAACGAGTGCGTGGAGATCGAGCACCTGACACGCGCCTGCGCGTTCTATGCCGGCTTCGTGCTGGCCTACAGCGCGAAGTGAGTGGCGGAAGTGGCGCCGTCGCTTACGGCTGCCAGAGGTAGAGGAAGCGGGAGCGGTATTGGTTGAGCCAGCTGGCGGGCTGAATGGGGCTGCGGATGTTCATCAGCCATTTCACGAAGTCCACCGGCTGCTCGTAGCGGATGATTTTTACAGTGTCCACGCCGAGAAGTTCTTTTGTCTTTTCCGTGACGTCTTCCCAGTAGCCGATTTGATCCACGAGATCGAGGGCGAGCGCCTGATCTGCGACGAAGATGCGCCCGTCAGCGATGGGGCGCAGCTCTTCCATCGGAATCTGGCGGCTTTCCTGCACGATGCCGAGGAAGTGTTCATACATTGAGTTGATCATTTCCTGCAGCAGCTGACGCTGTGCGGGATCCACCTCGCTGAAGGGGTTGAGCAGGTCTTTGTTTGCGCCGGATTTGATGGTGACATCGGTGATGCCGATCTTTTCGCTGAGCCCCTTCATGTTGATGGATTGCATGATCACGCCGATGGAACCGACGACGGTGGTGGGCTGTGCGATGATCCAGTCGCTCGCCATCGCGATGTAATAGCCGCCCGATGCGGCGAGGTCGTGCATGAAGATGATGACCACGCGACCCTCCGCGCTGCTGCGGAAGGTCATGAGCGCGCGATAGATTTCGTCGCTGGCGGTGATGCCGCCTCCGGGTGAATCCACGTCCACGATGATCGCCTTCACGTCGTCATCCGCTTGTGCGGCGCGAATTTGCGCAAGTACGGAGTCCACCATATTCTGCGGGGTGGAGAAGAGGCCGCCCGACACCTCGCGCATGATGATTCCTTCAACTGCGATGCGCACGGCCTTGGTGTCGCCCTCGCCATAGGCCCAGACTTCGGTCAGGTCGGGGAACTCGTCTACCGCGTGACTATGCGTCTTGGTTGCGCGTGGCAGTTTTTTTGTAAGCGCTTTCGATAGCGTCGCGTTCACGGCGAGGCTGCCGATCAAGAGGAGTGCAAGCAACAGCACGAGAATCCACGCGGCGACGCAGCGAGTGCGCCGCGGCGCCTGGGGCAGAGGCGGAGGAATAGCGTTCATGTCCCCATGGTTAGCGGCTGTCCGCGCATTTGCAAGGCGGCAGTATCGCGATCTTTGCGATCGTCAGGCTCAGCTGTTCGCCGCCGGAAGACGTCGCTTGATTCGATAGGCGCCGGGGCCGAGCAGGAAAATGGCGATTGCGCCGAAGAAATAGAGGCCCTGCAATTCCAACGCCCATCCGCCGGACGGGGCGATCACAGAAATATCCGGGCGATGATTGAGATATACCGCGGTGAGCATCGTCAGTGCCACGGCCGCCGAGGCGAGGCGCGTCCACACGCCCAAAATCAGGAGGAGCGGGGCAGCCACTTCGCCGAGATACACACCCCATGCGATGAAAGTGGGGAGTCCGGCATTGGCGAGGAGCTGTTCAATATGGCCCGGGCCGTGGCTCAACTTTGCGATTCCGTGCAGGAGTAGTAGTACAGCGACGGCGACTCGAAGAACCAGTTTCCCGGCGTTTTCTGTGTTTTGCATAGAGATATCCTTTTAGGTGAAGAGGTTGATTGCGCGCGGGGAATGCCCGGGCGTTTCAATTAGACGCGCGAGATGCGCTCTGCTTACACTTTTTTGACCGCTATCGCCGAAAATGCCGGAAGCACATCGCCCTGCAGGCCACCGAACAACGGGGTGCCCGCAAATTGCGCGGCGTTTTTTAGACGCCGGTTTTCCGGGCCGAGATTGATGGCGCAGTGCATAACGGATTTGCCGCGCTTGCGCGCGAAGGCGACGACGGAGCGTTGATTGGGTGCGCAGTCTTCGCCCGCATCGAGCAGGGCGAATGTGCCGTGCGAAAGCTCCTTGTTCTTGAGGCGCAAGCGGATCAAATCCTGAAAGAGTTTGTAGATCGCGGCGCGTTCCGCGGGATCGCGCGCGAAGGAGTTGCCTTCAAATTCGACTGACTCCTGCTCGCGCACGGTCTGCCCGCAGAGGATGCGGCGGCGCTTGCCGATCGGGTTCATGCGGTCGTGAATTGGCGGGCGGTTCGTTGCGCCGAACTCCTCGCCGGTGAGAATGAACGGGAGCGTGCGCGGCGCCATGAAGACGAGCATGTTGATCGCCTTCGTCGCCTCCGGGCCGAAGAGATAGAACCCACGCCCTTCGTCGTGATTGTCCGAATAGCGGGCGACCCACGGCGCGCCGGCCTTGCGATATTTTTCTTCGTAGTTGAGCAGCGCGCGTTCGAAAGCGCCCGCGATGCCGCCCTTCACGAACGCGTCGTAGCGATCTTTGAAGTCGTGATTGGTATCGAGTCCGGCTGCGGGGACGATCGTCGAGTGGCCCGCCTCGGTGATGCCGTAGAAATAGGAGCAGACTTTATAGAAGTCGTCATCGTAGGCCGCGTTGATACCGCGATCGAAGAGGTCCACGTTATTGCCGATGCCATAGCATTCGGCGAGGAAGAGCAATTCGCGCGAGGCATGGCGCGCGTGAAGCTGGGGCATCGCCTCACTCCAGAACGATTTGTCGTTGATGAAATGCGCCATATCGAGGCGGAATCCGTCAATGCCGTCCGGCTGGCCATTCGCATCGGTGCCGAGGATGCTCAGCCAATAATCGTAGATGGCGAGCATCTCGCGCCGGAGCGCGGGCTGGGTGTAGTCGAGTTTCGCGGTGTCCGACCAATCGCAATCGAAGAAAATGTCGCCCGTGTCTGTCTTCACGTAGAATTCGGGATTCGATTTCGTCCAGACGTTGTCACGGCTGGTGTGGTTGGGCGTGATGTCGAAGATCACCTTGAAGCCGAGCTTGTGCGCCTTGCGGATGAGGTCCTTCATCTCCTCGAGCGTGCCGTATTCTGGCTCGATCGCGCGGAAGTCGCGGATGGAGTAGGGCGATCCGATTCCTTTGCGGAACGCGTTGCCGATGGGATAGGGCGGCATGAAATAGAGCACATTTGCGCCGAGCTTTTTGATCGTCGGGAGGTTTTTCGTCGTATAGACGAGCGGCGAGTCGGTCAGCGGTTTTTCTTTCGCCGCTTCGATCGCATTGCGAGGCTCGCGCATTGCGAGACCGCGGAGGTTCACCTGATAGATAACGGCGGAGGAAATCCAGTGTTTCATGGCGGCAAACCGTACCGGTTCCTGTCGTTCGGGACAAGCCGATAGCGCGATGGAGAGGGATTTCGGGTGAAACAGGAGAGGCGCGGCAGGCCGCGCCCGTACGGGGTTCTGGAGGGCCACGTTTTATCGTGGCCGTTTCGGTGCGCGAGGGCGCGCACCGCAGCACGCTCCGGCTTCGTCCTCGAAGACTCGACTTCGCCGTGACGCAGGAGGGCGCGTGCGCTCCCCAGAGGGTTGACGATCTGGAGGGGCAGGCTCCGTCCTGCCCGTCTCCAGCGGGTTCTGCTCTCGCAAACCTCACCGGGCCACACGGAGCCTGTCCCTCCGGAGGGGAGTGATTAGTTCATCATTCCGCCAGCGGAGTGGCCCGCCTGCAGCGCTATGCGCAGCATTGCGGGCAGGCGGAACTACAGCGCCGTGCGCAATACGGCGGGCAAGCGGAACTACAGTAGGCGAAACAATGGCTTTAGTCCTGGTGCTCTGTCGCTGGCGGAAATTTTTCGCCCGTGTGGGCTCGATTTATGGGGGCAGTAGAGTAGAGTGACGGGAGAATGCTTACGGCGGATAAAGTAAAGGCCAAGGCGTTGGAGCTTGGTTTCGATGTGGTGGGGATTGCGCGCGCGGGGCGCGCGCCGGGGGCGGAGGCGTTTTTGCAGTGGCTTGAAAAGGGCTACTACGCCGATATGGCGTGGATAGCGAAGAATCCGGAGCGCCGGAGCGATGTGCGCAATGTTGTGGAGGGCGCGAAGTCGGTCGTGAGTGTCGGCTTGTCGTACTACGTCGCCGATCCGCCCGCAGAGTTGTGGAACGATCCCTTGCGCGGGCGCATCGCGCGCTATGCGTGGGGACTGGATTATCACGACGACATGACGCCGCGCCTGCGTGAGCTTTCCGCGTGGATTGAGTCGGAAACGGGGCGGCCGGTGCCCAACCGCGCGTATGTGGATACGGGCCCGGTGCTGGAGGGCGAATGGGCGGTGCAGGCCGGGCTCGGCTTTCAGGGCAAGCACACGCTGATGATCAGCCCCGAATGGGGGTCGTATCTCTTTCTCGGGGAGATTCTGCTCGATCTGGAGTTGGAGCCTGATCCTGTTGGGGGTGAGAGCAAGGGGACGTGCGGTTCGTGTCGGCGCTGTCAGGATGCGTGCCCGACGCATGCATTTCCTGCGCCGTACATTTTGGATAGCCGTTTATGCATTTCCTATCTGACCATTGAACATCGCGGTTCAATCCCCGAGGCGTTGCGATCGAAGATGCGGAACTGGATTTATGGCTGTGATGAATGCCAGATGGCGTGTCCGTGGGTGCGCCAGTTTTCCAAGCCGGGCAAGATGCGGTTTTTGAAATACGATGTGGACTGGGCGGCGCCGCAATTGATCGAGCTACTCGCGCTGGACGATCAGGCGTTTCGCGACCGCTTCCGCAAATCGCCCATCCCGCGCACCAAGCGGCGCGGCTTCCTGCGGAACGTCTGCATTGCGCTCGGCAATTCGCGTCGCCCCGATGAGGCGATTCCTGCGCTCGAACGCGTACTCGTCGATCCCGAACCCCTCATCCGCGAGCATGCCGAATGGGCGATTGCGCGACTGCGGGCTGAAGCGTGAAAAGATCGAACTATTCGATTTGCTCGAAGAGTGGTGCGACCTGATTGACCCGAGTGACCTTATTGACGGGAAGAAGCTGGTAGGGCGAGCTTTCCAAGCGAGCCAGGCATGAACCAACGGCCCTCAAATTCTGTGCCTATGCACCTTCTACTGATTTCCAACTTCTCCCGCTGTTTGGATTTATCGCGGGTTGTAGCCGGTGCGGGCGGTGAGGTTTGGGGTGGCGATTTCGCGCAGGGTGTTTGTGCCCTCGCGCATGATGAAGAGGGCTTCGGCGTCGGTGTGTTGGGCGAGCCAGGGAATTCCTACTTCGGGGCCCATGACGGAGAGTGTGGTGGCGAGTGCATCCGCCCAGGCGCCGCTGTTGGCGACGACGGTGACGCTGGCGACACGGCTGGTGGTGGGCGCGCCGATGCGCGGGTCGAAGATGTGGGAATAGGTGGTGCCGTCTTCTGAGAGCGCGTAGTTGCGATAGTCGCCGGAGGTGGCAACGCTGCCGTCGGTTACGGCAAAGATGGCGCCGATGTCTTCGCCGGGTTCTGCATCGTAGACGGGGCGGTCAATGCCGATGCGCCAGGGGGTGCCCATTGCGTTGTGTCCGCGGAGAACTGTTTCGCCGCCGACATCCACATAGATGTTGGTGAGGCCGCGCGTATTGAGGAGGTCGGCGATGAGTTGAGCGGCATAGCCGGGGGCGATGGCGTTGAAGACGAGTTGGAGGCCGGGGACGGCTTTCTGGAGTTGGTTGGAGGAGACGATGGTGAGGAGTTGATAGCCGCAGCGCGCGCGTGCCTCGGCCTCTGCTTCGGGTGTCGGAACGTGTTTGGGGCCATTGCGCCCGAAGCCCCAGGCGTCGAAGAGCGGACTAAAGGTGATGTCGAACGCGCCGCCGGAGGCCCGGCTGATTTCGAGTGAGAGGCTGGCGAGCTCGACGACGCGCGGGGGGACGGTGATGGGGGTGAGACTCGGATTTTGGTTGAATCGGGAGAGTGCGCTGTTGGTGTTCCAGGTCGAGAACTCGTCGTCCAGCTCCGCAAGGAGCGCGTTTATCTCGCTTTTGATGGTGGCAAATGCAGTTTGCGTGAGATCGGCAGAGACTATTTGAACGGCAAAGGTTGAGCCGAACGTTTCGCCTGCATATTTCCACAGCTCAAGTTGTTTCGCGCGATCGCGGTGGGTCGTGTAGACGAAAAATGCGACGAGGACGGCGACGACCCACAGCGCTTTGAGGGGATAAAAACGGCGCGGCTGCAGCATTTTCATGACGGGTTCCTCGCTTAAATAGACACGGGCTTTGATACGCGCGTTTCGCAAACGCAGCGGATCGAAAGCCCGTGTGGTGAATTAGAATTCGTCGTAGGCGATCTGTTCTTTTTCGACACCGAGATCGTAGAGCATCTTGTTGACCGCCGCGATCATCGGAGGCGGGCCGCAGAGATAGTACTCGACCTCGCTCGGGTCGGGGTGCGTCTTGAGGTAGTTGTCGAGCAAGACCTGGTGGATGAAGCCCTTGTAGCCGCTCCAGTTATCCTCCGGCTGCGGTTCGCTGAGAGCGACGTTGAACTGGAAGTTGGGGAACTCTTTTTCGATCGCGCGGAAGTCTTCTTCGTAGAACATTTCGCGCATGGAGCGGGCACCATACCAGAACGAGACTTTGCGGTTCGTGCGCTTGGTGTGGAAGAGATCGAAGATGTGGCTGCGGAGCGGGGCCATACCGGCGCCGCCGCCGATGTAGATCATTTCCTTGTCCGTGTCCTTGGCGAAGAACTCGCCGAAGGGGCCGCTGATCCAGACCTTATCGCCCGGCTTGAGGTTGAATATGTAGCTGGACGCGATACCGGGTTTGATGTCCGGCATCTTGGGCGGCGGGGTGGCGATACGGACGTTGAGCATCACCATGTTGCCTTCGGCGGGATGGTTGCCCATTGAGTAAGCGCGGAAGGCGGGTTCGTCGTTCGAGCAGGTGAGGTCGAACAGTTTGAAGCGCTCCCATGCGTCGCGGAACTTTTCTTCAATCGCGAATTCGCTGAACTTCAGGGAGTACTTCGGAATATCAATCTGGATATAACCGCCTGCCTTGAAGTTCAGGTCCACGCCGGGAGGCAGGTCCACGATGAACTCCTTGATGAACGTGGCGACGTTGCGGTTTGAGCGGACCGTGCCCTCGAACTTCTTGATTTCAAGGATTTCGTCGGGGACGTGAATTTTGAGGTCGTTTTTGACCTTGAGCTGGCAGGCGAGACGCTGGCCTTCTTTGGCCGCCTGCTTGTTGATGTGGCCCGTCTCGGTGGGGAGGATGGAGCCACCGCCGGATTCGACGTTGCACTTGCACATGGCGCAGGTGCCGCCGCCGCCGCATGCGGAAGGCAAGAAAATCTTCTGATCTGCCAGCAGCGTCAGCAGGCTTTTGCCGGGCTGCACTTCGAGAACCTTGGAGCCGTTATTGATGTCAATTTTGACCGTGCCCGAGGGCGCGAGTTTTTTGGATGCCCAGATAATACCGAGCACCAGCAGCAGGATGACGCCGGTGAAGACGGCAACGCTTGTAATGACGTAGATGATATCCATGGCAATGCCTTACAGATCTATTCCCGTGAAACTCATGAAGCCCAGCGCCATCAGACCCGTGACGATCATGGTGATGCCCAGCCCTTTGAGGCCGTCCGGCACATTCGAGTAGCGGAGCTTCTTGCGGATGGTTGAGAGCGCGACGATCGCCAGTGCCCAGCCACCGCCGGAGGAGAAGCCATACACGATGGTTTCCGGGAATGTGTAGGAGCGTTCCGCCATGAACAGCGAGCCGCCCAGAATCGCGCAGTTCACTGCGATGAGGGGGAGGAAGATACCCAGCGCGGTGTAGAGCTTGGGCACGTACTTATCCAGCGTCATTTCCACGATCTGCGTCATAAACGCGATGGTCGAGATGAAGGTGATGAAGTTGAGGAAGGTGAGGTCGAGGCTGGCGACGCCCGGAATACCGGTCCATGCGAGCGCACCCGGCTTGAGCAGGTAGTTCAGGATGAGCCAGTTGACGGGCACGGTGATCGTTTGAACGAACACAACGGCAAGTCCCAGCCCTGTCGCGGTTTCCACCTTCTTGGAGCACGCCAGAAACGAGCACATGCCCAAAAAGGTCGAGAGCAGGATGTTCTCGATGAAGATATTCTTGATGGCGAGGTCAATGTAGTGCATGGCGCGCTTCCTTATGCCGTCTCGAACTTCTTGGTGAGTTGGCGCTGGAGCCAGATGATCAGACCCAGGCAGAAGAATGCGCCCGGTGCCAGAACCATCAGCCCGTTCCCCAGATAGTTTTCAGGGAGGAGCTGAATGCCCCACCATGAACCTTTCCCGAGAATCTCGCGCATACTGCCGACAATCATCAGGATCGCGCTGTAGCCGAGTCCGTTTCCGAGGCCGTCCAGGAAGGAGAGACCCGGCGGATTCTGGAGCGCGAAGGCTTCCAGGCGGCCCATCACGATACAGTTCGTGATGATCAAGCCGATGAAAACGCTCATCTGGCGGCTGATGTCATAGACATACGCGCGCAGAATCTGATCGGTCACAATCACGAGCGTGGAGACGACCGCCAGTTCGACGATGATGCGGATTTTGCTCGGGATCTGATTGCGCATCATCGAGATGACGAGGTTCGAGAACGCCGTCACAAGGGTCAAGCCGACGGACATGACGAAGGCCTTGTCCACCTGCGTGGTCACCGCCAGCGACGAGCAGATGCCCAGAATCTGGATGGTGATCGGGTTGTTATTGGATAGGGGGTCTGTGAAGACTGTTTTGGCTTTAAGCGCCATGGTATTCCTCGTTACGTTCCTCGGTGCAACTTAAAGTACGATTCGTATTTATCAAGATCGGCGTTGATAAAGCGGTTGAGTCCGTTGCCGGTCAGCGTTGCGCCGCTGATGCCGTCAACAGCGTGGTTGTTGCCGTCCGGATATTTATCGGTGACTTTGCCTTTCACCACTTCGAACTTCAGGCGATGTCCGTTCTCAAACACTTTTTTGCCCCGGAAATCCTCTTGAAACCAGTTGGCTTCAATTTCGCCGCCCAGGCCCGGTGTTTCGCCGTGGCGATAAAACGTGATGCCCGCGATCGTGCTCAAATCGCCCTCGAGCGCGAGATAGCCATAGATTGTGGACCAGAGGCCCTTGCCGGAGATGGGGAAGGCATATTTTGTAACCACGCCGTCGTCTTTCCACAGATATAGCGAGAGCGGTTCCTTGGCCTCGCCAGCGGAGGCGACTTCCTGGCCCGTTGCGCCGTCAACCGTGATTTCCGAGATGTGGTCCGTGAAGTATTGATCCACTTCCGGTCCCTTGATGCGCTTTCCGCTGGCATCGGTGATTTTCACGCCGAATGCCTTGAGGACGTTGATCTTGCGGTCAATCTCGACATTGTATTCCTGCGGCTTCTTGAGGGCCGATGCGGCGGAAGCCAGCAGCAAGCTGCAGATCAAACAGACAATGGTGGCGTAAACGACGACGAATGAATCGCCTTTAGGCGTAGACATGACGAGTCCTCCGTTTGATGTGCGACTGCACCACGTAGTGATCCACCATGGGCGCCATCACATTCATAAATAAAATGGCGAGCATCGTCGCCTCGGGATATGCCGGGTTCGACACGCGGATCAACACGATCAGTGCGCCGATCAAAAATCCGTAAATCCATTTTCCTGCGTTTGTTGCGGCTGCTGAAACGGGGTCGGTCGCCATGAACACCATGCCGAATGCAAAGCTGCCGATCACGCCGTGGTAGTAGAACGGAAGTTCCGCGAGCGGTTTCGCGTTCGGTCCACCGAAGTTCTGGAAGATGGTAGCGACGGCAGCCAGTCCAAGCACTCCGCCGAGCATGATGCGCCATGACCCCACACCCGAGAGGAGGAGAATTGCCGCGCCGATGAGGCACATCAACGTGGAGGTCTCGCCGATGCTCCCCGGTTCGAGGCCCATGAACATGGATTTGAGCGTGTAGCCCGCCTGGTGCAGGACTTCGATCATCGTCTGCCCGTCGTGATGCACGGCACCCAGCGCCAGCGGCGTTGCGCCCGTGAAGCCCTCGACCACATTCTTGCTGTCAATCACGCTTGCCCAGACCCGGTCACCGCTGATTTGAGCGGGATAGGCGAAATAGAGAAACGCGCGCGCCGTGAGGGCCGGGTTCAGCACGTTGAAGCCCGTTCCGCCGAAGATTTCCTTGCCGATCACCACGCCAAACGTGATGCCCACTGCGACCTGCCAGAGGGGAATCGTTGGCGGCAGTGTCAGCGGGAACAGCAGGCCCGTGGCCAGGAAGCCCTCGCTCACCGGATGCTTGCGAACCAGCGCGAACAGCACCTCCCAGATGCCGCCCACCGCGTAGGAAACGAGGATGATCGGCAGGCAGAGTTTCAGGCCGGCGATCATGTGGTCCATCAGCGTCGCGCCTGCGATCTGATTGACGAAATTGTGCTGATAGCCTGCGTTGTAAATGCCGAAAATCGTCGCCGGAATCAGCGCGAGCACCACAAAAATCATCGCGCGCTTGAGATCGAACTGATCGCGCACATGCGGCGCGCCTTTGGTGACGTCCGGAGGCGTAAGAAGAAATGTCTCATTCGCCTCGTGCAGCGGGTACAGGCGTTCAAACTTGCCGCCCGGCTGGAACAGCGGGCGCATTTTGTTCATCTGCTGCTCAATAAGCTTCTTCACGTATTAGATCCCCTCTTTTTCAATGTCCGCGAGGCCCTGGCGGACAATACCAACCAAATCCACCTTTGACGGGCAGGCAAACGCGCACAAGGCAAAGTCTTCCGGCATCGTCTCAAGAATGCCCAGCTTGATCGCCTCATCGGTGTCGTGTGCCAGCACCGCGCGGACGAGATAGTCCACCATGATGTTCATCGGCATATACTTGTCGTATAGCCCTGTCAGCACCATCGGGCGCTCTTCGCCGTGCTGATTCGTGCCCAGTGCCCATTCGCGGCGCGTGCCGCCCAGCCACGTGGAGATGAACGCGCGCGACGCACTGAAAAACTTGAAGCCCGGCATCATCCAGCCCAGCAAATGGCGTTCGCGATCTTCCAAAAGAACCGTGTAACCCGTGTCCAGCAGGCGAACAACGTCGTCTGCGCCCGTCGCATCGCCGCTGAGAACGTCGCCGCGAATCACGCGCTTTTCGCCCTCGCGCAGCTTGCCTTTCAGCAGGGAATCGAGCGATTGACCGATGCGGATGCGGTAATATTGAGCGGAGCCTTCCGCCACGCCCGGGCCCGCCAGCATCACCACGCGGTGCGTGGGCACCTCGCCGTTCAGCAGAAGATGGCCGATTTGCAGCAAATCCACAGCCTTGATCGTCCACACCACATCGGTTGGCTTCATCGGATCGAGGCGGCTAATGTGTACGCTCGTGTTGCCTGCCGGATGCGGGCCTTCAAAGGTGTGTACTTCGACGTTGCGGGCATCCGTCAATGCCGACGCATTCGTCGCCGCGCCGTTCAAACAGAGGAATACCTTGCCGTCCGTCAGCCGGGTCAGCGCGTCCAAACCAGCCTGAAATGCGATTTCACGGCCCTTGATCAGCGCATTGATATCCGCCTGAAATGGTCCCGTCCCCATTCCGTTAACAAAGATGGACTTCGGCGTTGCCGCCGCGTTTGCCGCGCGTCCGAACGGACGCTGGCGGATCAGGTTGATCAGCCCCGTGTTTTGCAGCAATTTTAGCAGCGCCCCGCGCTCAACCCCGCGAATACCCGCCGGATCGAAGCGCTGAAACTCGACCGCGTCATCGTTCGCATCCCGCGTGATCACAATGCGGTCGAGCGCCCTGCGCGCGCCATACACAATGGCCGTAACCGTGCCCGCCGCCGGTGCGACACCGCACAACTCGGGATTCGTCTTGCTGTGGAAGAGTTTCTGCCCGCGCTTCACGCGGTCGCCTTCCTGAACATCCAGACGCGGCTTGACCGGACCGAACTCGCCCGGCAGTACCGCAACGGTCTGCGCATCCGGCGCATCTGAAACCGAAATTGCCGGTGCGCCTGTCAACTTGATGTTGAAACCCTTCCGAATGCTAAACGATGCCATAAATCAACCTCTCGCAGATCCGTGAAAGCCGTCCCCCGGGCGACCTAAAATTGCGCCAGAGTACCCTCTTACATTCCATTGTCAACCGTCGGAATCAAATTTTGTCGGGTAAAACGGAGGGAGTTGTGAGTGATGAGTGAGGAGTGATGAGTGGTGAGAGGGGCGGAGTTTATTTTGGGGCGAGGGTGAGGTGGCCGTCCACTTCATGCAGGCGGGTGATGCTTGCGTTTTCGAGTTTCAGGCTGCCGGTCATGTCGCGACCCAGCAGCGCCTCGATGAGGCGGGAGCCGGTGTATTCGTGTGTGGCGATGAGCAGGGTCGCGTCGGTTCCGCCCCAGCGCGCCTTGATGTCGTCGGCGGTCTGCTGAATGCGGCGGAGGTCGTCAGTATACGACTGACCTTCCGGTGCGGTGGCCGGAACGTCGTCGCGCAGGGTGAAGTAGGGGCGGTGTTCCGACTCAATGAGGATCAGCGCGCCTGCGGGATATCGCGCGCCTTCGCTCTCCGTCCCCACGCAGCATTCGTCGAGCGAGGGCCAAAGCTCGGCGGTCTGTTTGGTATTTTCCAGATAGGGTAGGAGGGTGCGACGCACCCGATAGGATGGACTCGACAGAATTGCGGTGAAGGTGCGAGTGCCCAGCGTCTCGGTCAACGTGCGAATCTGGTTCTGCCCCAACTCGGTGAAGTGACGGTGAGCAAATAGGGAGTAATCATCCGAGATGTTCGCCAGCGTCTGTGCGTGACGCACCACGAGGATATCGAGTGCATCCGTGCGCGGGATCGCGACACATACGCTCATCAGAAAGAGACCGGCCAGTTTCGCGAGCAACGACATGCCGCAATGCTGCGCAAAGTCGGCGCGCGGCACAACTTCAAAGACGGAGCGGATACGCGCCGCGATGGCGTCGCGCCCGGATTGACGCGAGGGCCGAAATGCAGTAGGAAACGGGAATGAAAACGATGCGCCTGCTTCTTCTCTCTGCGCTGCTCTTCGCCGGTGCAGCGCGCGCGGATATTTGGACGGATAACTATGCCAAGGCGGTAGAACAGGCGAAGGCGGAAAAGAAATTTCTCCTGCTCGACTTCACGGGCTCAGATTGGTGCGGCTGGTGTATCCGGCTGGATAAAGAAGTGTTTTCGCAAAAAGAGTTTCAGTCCTATGCGAAGGAGAACCTCGTTCTGGTGAAACTCGACTTTCCGCGCAGCTTCAATCTGCCCGGCAAGACCGTGAAGCAGAACAAGGAGCTGGCGCAGAAATTTCAAATCAAAGGGTACCCCACGATCATCCTACTGGCGCCCGACGAGAAACTTGTCGGTCAGACGGGATATCAGCCGGGCGGCGCGGAGGCGTATGTCCAGCACTTGAACACAATACTCGACCCGGCCCGCAGCTCACTCGGCGCCGCATCGCCTTCCTCCGGAGAAAAGCCCAAGGCAGGTGAAATGCGCACGTGGACCGCAACGAGCGGGGATACGATTGAGGCGAGCATGGTGCAGCGCTCGGGCGATGTGGTGCACCTCCGCCGCGCGGACGGAAAGGTGCTGACGATCCAAGCGCATTCACTCTCGCCTGCCGATCGCGAATTTCTGGACGGACCGAAGAAGTAGCGCTCGCTGAAAATAGAATTCTCTGTCCCGACAGATAATCGGCATTCCCTCCTGCTGCAGCCATGCGCGGACAAGCGCTTTCCTATTGCCAATGCCCCGTATCGGGCCTCAATTTGAGAGCGGAGAGTAAGGCGTAGCGTTGGCTGGGAGGATTGTACACGTTCACAGCAGAGCGGTACACGTTCACGTACACGAGCTCGTGTACGAGTACGAGTACGAGTACGAGTACGAGTACGAGAACGGGTGCGGGTACGGGGACGTGAACGAGAAGGGAGACGAGAGACAATCTCGCCAATCGGCGACCGCAGGCGATTCGCAATTGCACGCGCCTGGTCGCTGGCCGTTCAACCTGCTGCCGTATAACTCACGTCTGCCTGAACCGGCGCTTTGTCTTCAAACGCGATTTCGACTGGATCGTCCGTGAAGCCGCGCGCGAGGAGTAGGAGTGTTTCGCGCGCGGAGCTGTGGACTTCCGGCTTGAGGCGCTGAACGAGGTTCGATGCAAGTTTTTCTGCCTGGGCGCGTGCCTCGTTCTTGAGCTTGTTCCGGTCGCTTTCATCAAAACCCGCGCCGAACGCGGCGTTGATCAAATCGGGCACGAGCCAGGGCATCATTTTCGTCTTCTGCTCGTCGTAGAAGGTGATGTCGCGAATGTTGATGTCGTAGCGGAGCGGCGGTAATTCGAGGCGAAAGCCGGACGCCGTCTTGTTGATGTGGAATGCGGGATCGCGCAGGTCGAAGCGGAAATCAATGTCGAACGCGAAGATCATCGCCATCTTCTTTGATGTGAACAGCCACTCGAGATAGCGCTGTCCGAATGAGCCTGCCCAGTGATCGCGTGCAGTGACGATCTCCTTCGTCATCGCCTTGAAAACGGAAAGCTCCCCGATGTTCCGGAGTTCTTCAATTGAGGAGTGAACTGTAATCGCCGGTGCGGCAGGAGCCCGCTTTCCGCGCCCGCGCCACACAGCAAACGCGCCGACCCCGGCGCCCACCACCAACGCTATCAACCAATCTGTCATGCCGCGATTCTACCAAACCCTGAGCTGCTGCGAAAGAGTGCAGATCGCGGCGGCGCCGGAGCGACGTCCGCATCATTCAGCGGCTGCAGGCGGGTTGGCCATGAAGAGCGACATCAATTCCGTCGCGTTCATCTTGTTGAGCCGGTCGGCATCCTGCAGAACGTTCATAATCTGCCAGCAGCGCGCAGGGGTGAAGCGCTCCGCAATCGCTTCCTCGAATTTCTTCACGAGGAGCGGAATGCCTTCCTTGCGTCGGCGGCGATGGCCGACCGGATATTCCACCTCGACCTTCTCCGTGTGCGATCCGTCTTTGAAGAACACCTGAATTGCATTCGCGATGGAGCGCTTGTCGGCATCGAGATACTCTTTGCTGTACCGTTTGTCTTCGCTGACGACCATCTTCGCGCGCAGTGCGTCAATGCGCGGATCCTTCGCAACCGCGTCTTCGTAGTGATCCGCCGTGAGCTGGCCGAAGATCAGGCCGATCGCTGCCATATACTGCAAGCAGTGATCGCGGTCGGCGGGATTGTGCAGTGGGCCGGTCTTGTCAATGATGCGAATTGCCGACTCGTGCGTGATCATTTCCACGCGATCAATCTGATCGAGCCGGTCTTTGACCTGCGGATGCAATTTGAACGCGCACTCAACCGCCGTCTGCGCGTGGAACTCCGCGGGGAACGAAATTTTGAAGAGCACGTTTTCCATCACGTAGCTGCCGAGCGGGCGCGCGAGCCCGATGGACTTGCCGCGGAAGATCGCATCCTGGAAGCCCCACGTCTTGGTTGTGAGCGCGCCGGGATAGCCCATTTCGTTGCGCAGCGCCACGAACGCATGCCAGACGGCGCGGCTCGTCGCATCACCCGCTGCCCACGACTTGCGTGAACCGGTATTCGGCGCGTGGCGATACACCCGCAGTGCGCCGCCATCCGCCCACGCGTTGGACACCGCGTTGATGATCTGCTCGCGCGATCCACCCAGCATTCCCGCCGCGACAGCGGTGGATGCGATGCGGACGAGAATGACGTGGTCCATCCCCGCGCGATTGAAGCTGTTTTCGAGCGCGAGCACGCCCTGGATTTCGTGCGCGCGAATTGCGGCGGTGAGGATATCGCGTCCCGTCACGCGGGTTCCGTTCCGGCTCAGCCAATCGGCCAGTGCGAGGATGCCGCCGAGATTATCGGACGGATGACCCCATTCCGCTGCGAGCCACGTATCGTTGAAATCGAGCCAGCGAATCAGCGCACCGTTGTTGAACGCCGCGCGGACGGGATCGAGTTCGTCATCCATTCCCAGCACCCGCGCGCCATTTGCCATCGTTGCACCGGGCACAATCGGGCCGAGCATCTTCACGCACTCGGGATACTTCAGCGCCATCAGCGCGCAGCCGATGCTGTCCATTAAACAATAGCGAGCCGTGTCGTATGCCTCGGCGCTGGACGGAGCGGGAGCTGTGACGTAATCGGCAATCTGCGCGAGCACGTCGTCAGCAGGCGGACGGATATTGGAAATCGGAGCACTCATGGAGCTATTCTGCACAGAACCGGCGGCTGTTTGCGAGACAATTCCGTGCCGCGAAGCCGCGAAGGGTGGAGGAAGAAAAGAGAAATATGATAACGGCCAGAAAAAAACTCGAACTACTCGATAATGTCGCTCTACTCGATCTACTCGAGCAGCGGGTTGACCTCATTGACCGGAATGACCTTATTGACGAGGGCGGAGTTCGCGAGGGGAAAACATCGGCCATTCTGAGGGGTGCTGAAAAACTGACGGCTCTTAAACTTTGTGCCTCTGTGCCTTTGTGCCTTCTACCAACTCCTCTCTCCCAACTCCCAACTCCCAACTCCTATTTCCCACCTGACTTCCAAGAATTGAATGTAAGGAGGGCGGCGCGCTGTGCTACGAAATAGAAGGGTGGTGGCGGTGTGCGGAATGTTTGCGAGAGGATGTGTATGAGCAACGGGAATGTGGAGTGCGAGACGATGGGGCCGATTTTTGCCGCGCTGCGGTTTGCGGCGCAAAAGCACAGTCGCCAGCGCCGCAAAGACAGCGAGGCGACGCCGTATATCAATCATCCGATCGCCGTGGCGGAGACGCTGGTGCGCGTGGGCGGGATTTGCGATGTGGAAACATTGCAGGCGGCGATTCTGCACGACACAGTGGAAGATACGGAGACCACACCCGAAGAGCTTGAGGCGGAGTTTGGTGCGCGGGTGCGCACGATTGTGTTGGAGCTGTCGGATCAGAAGGGGCTGTCAAAAGAGGTGCGCAAGCGGATGGAGGTTGAGCACGCGCCGCATCTGTCGGATGCGGGCAAGCGGATCAAACTCGCGGACAAGTTGTGCAACCTGCTCGATATTTCATTGAGTCAGCCGGAGAAGTGGGATCACCAGCGGAAACTGGATTACTGCGATTTTGCGGAGCGCATCGCGGCGGGTTGCAGCGGCTGTTGCGAACCGCTGGAGCGGCGCTTTGCCGCTGTGCTGCGCGAAAAGCGCGAGGAACTGCGGGGCGTATCGTGAAACTGTTGTGCCGATGGGTCCCGGTTGTTGTTCTGGCGGCTGCCGCACTTGTCTTGTGGTCAACCCGCGGTACTGTGGGAGAGGAGCCGATGATGAATACAAGTGGCACGATCGAGATATTTTCTGTGGCGGAGAACCGGTTGGTTGAGGTGGAGCGCGTGTCACTCACGGATGCGGAGTGGAAACAGCGGCTCGAGCCGATGGCGTATGCGGTGCTGCGCCAGCACAACACCGAGCGCCCGTTCACGGGCGAGCATTGCGAGAAGCCGCTTGGCGCGGGGGTATATCAGTGCGCCGGATGCGGCACGGATTTGTTTGTTGTGGGGACCAAGTTCGAGAGTGGCACCGGCTGGCCGAGTTTTTACGAGCCGATTCACAAGAACAACATCGGCACCACCGTGGATCGCAGCTATGGGATGGTGCGGACGGAAGTTCACTGCGCGCGCTGCGGCGGTCACCTCGGGCACGTGTTCGATGACGGTCCGCCGCCGAGCGGTTTGCGTTATTGCATCAACAGCGCCTCGCTAACTTTTGTGCCAAACTCCGCTTCGCGATAGCCGCGCGCGAGGTCAGCGCCATTCGTGTTTGGGATATTTGCGCTGAAGCTCCTGCTTCACGCGCGGATAGTGGTCGCGCCAGAACCCGGAAAGATCCTGTGTGATTTGGACGGGGCGCTGGCTGGGGGCGAGGATGTGGATGGTGAGCGGGACGCGGCCCATGGCGATGCGTGGCGTTTCGGTCATGCCGTAGAGATTCTGAATGGTGGCGCCGAACCACGGTGGTGTTTCGCCGGAGTAGGTGATTTTTGCGGTGCGCCCATTGGGCAGTGTAATGCGCTCGGGTGCGTGTTTGGCGAGGAGTGCGCGCTGTGCGGGGTTGAGCCAGTCGTGGACGAAGGGCCAGACATCGCGGTCCTTGATTTCCTTATAGCTGACTGCGCCGTGGCAGATGTTGGCGATCATCAGTTTGCGATCTTCTGCCGTGGCGATGGGGAGATCGAGTTCGGGGCACCACGCGGCAAGGCAGTTGGCTCGGAGGAGCCACTGCTCGACGGCATCGTCCCACTGTTTGAGCGTCAGCTCGCCGCTGAGTACGCGTTCGGCGAGAAGTTCTGCGGCGGCGTCCTGCGGGGCTTGGTCGGAGCGGGTTGTTTCCAGCACGAGATCGCGAAAGATCGTGCGGCGTTCGGCGTAGACGCGGCGCGTGGCGTCGTCCCAAACGGCGACGGTGTCTTCACGGAAGCCGGTGGGAAATATCTCGCGCAGCCATTCGGGTTTGACTGCCGTGGCGAGCGAAAGCTGCACGTCCACATCGCGGCCTTCGACTTCGGTGACTTCCGCGGCGACGATGAGCTTGCTGTGCTGTACGGCGCTGGAGCGCGAGAGGTTGCCGCGCCGGTTGTGGACGAGCAGACAGCGCGAGGTTCCGCCATCGAGGCGGCGCGCGAGTTGATCGGCGAATCCGGTGAGGACGCATTTCTGGATGGCCTCGTCATCGGCGTGCGGGCGGGTGGTGTCGAAGTTCTGCTGTTCTGCGAGGCGGAGGAAATAGTGAAAGAGCGGGCGCACCTGTCGCGCCGCCTGGGCGTGGATGCCGACACGGCGACAGGCGTCGAGGGCGTAGTGATTTTTGTCAGCGTAGGACCACGCGCGCATCAGGATGAAGAAGTCGGATGACGCGTGGTCGCCGAGGAGGTCGTCGCGGCGCGAAGCGGAGTCGCGGTTGGTGCGCCGCACGAGAATGTCGCGCCCTTGTGTGAGCGCGGCGATGAGGGCGACCTGGCGCACGCAGGCGTATTGATCGGCGGCGATGAGCATGCGCGCGTAGCGCGGATGAACGGGGAAGGCGAGCATCCGGCGGCCGAGTTCCGTAATTTCGCCGGTCGTTTCGTCTGCGGCGCCGAGATCGCGCAGGAGCTGTTCGGCGCGTTCGAGTGTTTTTTCGTCGGGCCGTTCGAGCCACGGGAACGCGCCGACGTCGGGAAAGCCAGCGGCTTTGAGGGTGAGCGCTATTTCAGCGAGGTCGAGGCGACGCACTTCCGGCAGTTCCTGCGCGGGGCGCGCGCGGTGTTCAATCTCGCTCCAGAGCCGGATGCAGCGGCCCGGCGCCGTGCGGCCTGCGCGGCCGGCGCGTTGATCGGCGGATGCGCGGCTGATTCGCTCGATGAGCAGGGTGTTGATTCCGCGATGCGGATCGAAGCGCGGGATGCGTGCGAGGCCCGCGTCAATCACGATACGGACGCCGTCAATGGTGAGCGATGTTTCCGCGACGTTGGTGGCGACGATGATTTTGCGGCGACTGTAGCGGGCGACGGCCTGATCCTGTTGATCCGGCGGCAGATCGCCGTGCAGCGGGAGGACGAGGCATTGCGAGGCTTCCGGTGTGTTTTGAAGCGCCATGATCGTGCGGCTGATTTCAAATGCGCCGGGCATAAAAATCAGCGCGTCGCCCTCTGCGCCGCCGCGGACAGCTTCGGCGTACGCCTCGGCGGCCTGGTCCCACACGGGAATGTCATCGCGCGGGTCGCGCGCGGGCGGCGTGCCGCGATAGCGAATCTCGACGGGGAACGTGCGTCCGCGCGATTCGAGTACGTCGCATGGCGCGAGGTAGTCTTCGACTAAACCGCTGTCGAGCGTGGCGGACATGACGATCAGTGCGAGGTCGGGGCGGCGCGTGCGTTGAAGTTCGCGCGCGCGGGCGAGGGTGATGTCGCCGTAGAGATGGCGCTCGTGAAATTCGTCGAAGATGATACAGGAGATTCCGCGCAATTCCGGATCGGAGAGCATCTGGCGGAGCAGGATTCCTTCCGTCACGTAGCGAATGCGCGTGGCAGGCGAGGTGACGTCTTCAAAGCGGATTTGATAGCCCACGTCCTGGCCCAGTTTGACGCTGCGTTCCTGTGCGACGCGCGCGGCGAGCATACGCGCGGCGATTCTGCGCGGTTGGAGGACGACGACCTGCCCATCGCCGAGCAGGCCGTGATCGAGCAGCATTTGCGGAACTTGCGTGGATTTTCCGGAGCCTGTCGGCGCTTGAATGACAAGGCGGCGGTTGCGCGGAAGCGCTGCGACGAGAGAGGGTTCTATTTCATAGATAGGCAAACGGTCTGACATTGCGCTGCACAGTTGGCCACAAGGTCCGCGATTCGACAAGTGTTCGCTCGCGCGCGGCAGATTCTTCTGGCTGCGCTCGCGTGTTGAGGGCATGCTGGAGGCATGCCAGCACCCGGAATCATTGTTCACCTCAAAAAAGACAGAGACAAACCTGTACGCCTCGGGCATCCGTGGATTTTCTCCGGCGCAATTGCAGAGTGGGAAGGATCAGTGAAGCGCCCCGGCGTTGCCGTGGTGCTTTCGGCGGATGGCGAGTGGCTGGGCCGCGGATTTGCGAACGCGCAGTCGAATCTGGCCGTGCGGATTTTGACGCGACGCGAGGGCGAGGCGGTGGATGAGGATATGCTGGCGGATCGCCTGGATGCCGCGCTTGCGCTACGCGAGCGGCTGTTCGGACCGGTGGGGCTGGATGGCGACACGAATGCGTACCGCCTTGTGTTTTCGGAAGCCGATGGATTGTCGGGGCTGATTGTGGATCGCTACGCGGATGCGCTTTCCATCCGCGTGGGTGCGGCCGCGTGGCTGCCGTGGTTGCGCTTTGTACGGGAGCATCTGGCGGCGCGCACGGGTTTGCGGAAAATCCTATTTCGCGTGGAATCGGATGCGCGCGAGCGGGAAGGTTTGGACGAGGCGGCGGTGAATGCGGAGAGCCTGCACGTGCCGGAATCGGTGCGTATCCGGGAATCAGGTTTTCAGTACGATGTGGATTTGGCAGGCGGCCAAAAGACGGGGTTCTATCTCGATCAGCGCGAGGCGCGTCGCCGGGTTGCGGCGTATGCGTCAGGCCTGGATGTGCTGAGCGCGTACTGCTATTCGGGCGCATTCGAGCTGCATGCGGCGGTGGCGGGCGCAGCATCCATCGTCGGGCTCGACTCGTCGGAACCTGCGTTGGAGCGAGCGCGTGCGCATCACGCGCTGAATGGGCTCACTGTACCCATTGACTATCGTGTCGCGGATGTGCCGGTCGCGTTGCGCCGGTTTCGCGATGAGCGGCGCTCGTTCGACATGATTATTCTGGACCCGCCGCGTTTTGTTGCGAACGCCGGGCAGTTGGAGAAGGGGATGCGGGCGTATAAGGACATCAATCTGCTCGCGTTGAAGCTGCTGCGGCCCGATGGAATCCTCGCGACATTTTCCTGCTCAGGCTGGGTCGGCGCCGAAGAGTTGCGCACGACGCTCGGCTGGGCGGCGACCGATGCGCGACGCGATGTGCAGATTCTGGAGACGCTCGGCCAGCCCGCAGATCATCCGATTCTGCTCGCCTTCCCGGAAGGCGCATACCTGCACGGCATCATCGCACGCGCCGTGTGAGCGCACGCGGGAGGGGGGAGAACGGGGACGAGTACGTGTACGAGGACGGGGTGGGAATCGCCTGCCCCTCCGGAGGAGGGGTTGGGTCATCCTTCCGCCAGCGGAGTGGCCCGCCTACAGCGCCGCGCGCAATACGGCGGGCAAGCGGAACTACAGCGAGCGGAACAATATGCTGTAGTCCGAAAGTGAGGGCTGGTAGGGCTGCCTGTCCGCCTCAGGCGGAAGCTTTCCAAGCGAGCCGAAAAATCCTGTGTTCGCTTCGGTGCCGGGGGCACGTGCGTTCCCCAGCGGAGTCGCGATTCGCGATCGCGATCGCGATCGGGATTGAGACAGGCGGGCCGGAGGTGGGTGATCTGGAGGGGCAGCCTCTGTGTTGCCCGGAACGTATGTGGACGTGAAATCGGGCAGGACCCGCCAGAGGCGGGCGGGCATCGCCTGCCCCTTCGATGTTGCCCGCAGCCGGAATTCGAGGCTAGAAGCGCAGGCCGGCGAAGATGTTGAAGACGTTGAAGTCGAAATCAATGTCCTTGTCGAACTTCTCGCGGTTCTTTTGCGCGTCTTTCAGGGTCTTCGCCTTCGATTTGCTGGAGGCGTCGGTGGTGACCATCTTGTATTCCGCGCCGAAGACGAAATCGAGTTTCTCGCCGACGGGCAGGTAGTAGATCGCGCGCAGATCAATCTTGGTGTAGTCCACGTCGAGCTTTTTGTCGTTGCGTGAGCTGATGCCGAGCGCGTCGGAAGAGCCGTTGTATTTGAAGATGGCGTAGGTGCCCTGCAGGTGCAGCTCGCGCGCGCCGTAATCGTTTTCGCCGAACCAGAAACGGAACTCGCCGCCGATTCCGATTTCGGGCACCACGCCGCCAACGGTGCCTTCGCCGTGTCCGCCAACGACGTATTCGCGCGGCGGGTTTTCGTAAATCTGGATGCGCTGCGGTTCACCCTGATCCACCTCAAACGTGCCCGCGAGGCCGAAGAGGCCGAGGTGGACGATCGGGGTGAAGGAGACCGTGTATTCATCGGCGAGGGTGAACGGAGTGTATTGGAGGCGCACGTCGAAGAGGGCGGCGTCAATCGAGGCGTCGTAGGGAATGTTGTCCTCGAGTTTCATATATTCGTAGGACTTGCCCTTGTAGTTGATCTTGCTGACGCCGATGAAGAAGTCGCGCGGAGGGATTCCACCGGCGCTGGCGCGCATGTAGGCGAGGTCGGCGCGGAAGGTGAAGAACTGCCAGTTCTTTTCCATCGCGAGGCCGAACGTGATATCGCTGTCTTCGATGCCGAGTTCGTCGAAGGTGTAGCTTTCGGGTTCAAATGTGGAGGGGTCGCGCCCTTCGAGCTGGAAGAGGCGGCGTGTGGTTTCGGTGACGCCGCCCTTGATGCCCATGACCTTGCCTGCGGTTGCGCGAAGGCTGAATGAGCGATCGGGATCCACGGGACGGCCCGCAGTGACGAACTCGGCGAAGACGATTCCCGGGATCAGAAGAAGACTAGCGGTCAAAAGACTGTAGAGCTTCATGCGTATGGAGTTCCTTTTTGTTTGAGGAGCGCGAAGTAAAGCATATTGCCGTGCGGCGCGCCTTAACTAAATGAATCGCTGCTGCGGCTTGGGCAGACATCAAATGGAATAGTTCGTCGCCGCAGAATAACGGCGCTGGCGCTCTTGCTCGGCGAGACGTTCGAACGTGGACTCGGCAAACACGGTGTTCAGCGCGGATTCGGCCTCGCGCCAGACGCGGGTGAAAACGTCCTGATCGTGCTCGACAATGGCGTGCGGCCCGCGCTGCTCGGTATCGGTGAAAAACGGGCCGTCGAAGAGGGCGAGGACTTCGCCAACGTGAATGGTGTTGGCGGGGCGCGCGAGAAAGTAGCCGCCTTCCTTGCCGCGCATGGAATCGGTCATGCCCGCCTGTTTGAGTTGGCGCATGATCGCTTCGAGAAAGCGGGCGGGAATTTTTTGCGCTGCCGCAATGTCAGAGATGGTCACCGGACCCGAACCCTCGCGAAGGGAGAGTTCCAGCATGGCGCGCAGCGCGTAGTGACATCGGTTGGAAATCATGGCGAAATCAGAATGGCGGATGGCGAACTGTGAAAGGTGAATTGCATTCCCCCTTCGTTATCCGCCATCGCGCCATTCGTCAATCTTATACTCCAATTCCCTGGAAGAGGGCGGTGGAGAGATAGCGTTCCCCCGCGTCCGGCAGGATCGCGACGATCGTCTTGCCCGCGAACTCATCCAGTTGCGCGAGGCGGTTCGCCACTGCGATCGCCGCGCCGCTGGAGATGCCGCTGAGCAGACCTTCTTCCGCCGCGAGGCGGCGAGAAAATTCCAGCGCTTCGTCGCTGTTCACCTGCTCCACGCGATCCACAATACTCAGATCGAGCGTCTCGGGAATGAACCCTGCGCCGATGCCCTGAATCTTGTGCGGCCCCGGCTTGATCGGCTGGCCCGCGAGGTGCTGGGTGATGACGGGGCTCTCGACTGGTTCGACTGCGACGGAGAGAATCTTTTTGCCCTTCGTGTTCTTGATGTAGCGCGAGACGCCGCTGATGGTTCCGCCCGTGCCCACGCCGGAGACGAGGACGTCAATCGCGCCGTCGGAATCGGCCCAGATTTCTGCGCCGGTCGTCTTTTCATGAATGGCCGGATTCGCCGGGTTCTTGAACTGCTGCGCCTGGAAATAGTGCGCCGGGTCCGACTTGGCAATTTCTTCCGCGCGCCGCACTGCGCCGATGGTGCCCTCCGAGCCCGGGGTCAACACGAGGTTCGCGCCGAATGCCGCGACCACGCGGCGTCGCTCAATGCTCATCGTCTCCGGCATCGTCAGCGTCAGCTTATAGCCGCGCGCGGCCGCGACGTAGGCAAGGGCGATGCCCGTGTTGCCGCTGGTCGCCTCGATGATCTCCATGCCCGGCTTCAATACGCCGCGCTGTTCCGCATCCCAAATCATGGCAGCGCCGATACGGCATTTGACGGAATAGGAGGGGTTGCGCCCTTCGACTTTGACCAGAACGGTGGCCTTCGCACCCTTCGTGATGCGGTTGATTTTGACAAGCGGCGTGCGGCCGATTGACAGCGAATTATCAGCGTAGATGTTGCTCACGGTGTACCTTTCTTTCTCTTCTTGAAAATCAATCTCGTATATTCCGATTGATGAAGTAGAAATATACGCCGCAGCGATTGGGGTGTCCAGCGTTTTTTTTGAAAAAATGCGTCGGATTTTCGGGCGATCAGAACGCGATTTGGACTCGCGCAATGACGACCTTTTCGTCTGGTCTGTCCGCGCCGTTGGCGGCTCCGCCGTCGAACGCGGTGCGCTCGAAATCGAGCGCGAATTTCGCGTTGCGCGAGAGATACCAGTTCACGCCCGCACCGACTGCGTCGGCCGATTCCGCTGACTTTGCTTTGTCTGCGTAGCCGCCGGTGAACGTCGCGCTGTCAACCGTAAGCTCGCCCACGCGCGCCTTGAGTTCCACTGCGCCCCACTGACGGCGCGCGGGATTGAACGGTTTGAGCGGAACAATGCCTTTGAGCGACGGTGTTTCGCCGGTCAGCACCCACGAAGCAGAGGTTTGCCACGCGCGATTCTTGAGAGACTCAGCGGGCGCACTGCCGGTCCGGACGTCCTGTTCGGAAATGATGTATTCAGCGAGGAGACCGAACGAGCCTGCCGCATAAAACAGGTGCGGTGCGATGCGGGTGTGATCGCCGTCCGCGCGCGGCGTGGGTTCGTTCGAGATTGCGGCGCGGTAGGTAAAGAATTTGTTTTGTCCAACGGTGCCATACGACGGGAGACCGGAACTTTTGGCGGAGCCCTCCTGCT
The DNA here is from genome assembly GCA_039807095.1 of Kiritimatiellia bacterium. Lineage (GTDB taxonomy): Bacteria > Verrucomicrobiota > Kiritimatiellia > CAIVKH01 > CAIVKH01 > JAMLJG01. The sequence goes on along the minus strand of JBDHQM010000010.1, from coordinate 27,598 downwards.
TACCGTAGCTCGCGCCGATTCCGAGAAGAAGCCCGCGCAACGCGGCGATGTCTGTATTTTTGAATGGCGAGAAGGCGATGCGCGCGGCGAGGTCTTTGCTGTCGTTCGGGTCCGATTCGACGCTCTCGCCGTCTGGTCCTCCGTTGAACACGCCCACTGCATATTCAAACACGCCGGTGTTCAGCGATCCGAAGAGCATCACGCCCTCGTCATAGCTTGGCGTGAGCAGAGTGGTGAAACCCGGTTCACTGAAAAGCGTGGTGGAGAGCGACTGCGAGCGCTCCAGGCCCAGCGGCACTTTTGTGCGGCCTACGCGCAAACTGGCGAATGGGGACAGCGCAAAGTTCACGTAGGCATCCTGAATACGCGACGAGCCGCCGCTGAAGTCGGGCATGAAAAAGAACGAAATCGGCTCGCCGATTTGGCCTTCGATGATCAGCCGGACGCGACGGACGAGAAACGTGTCGTTGAACGCGTCGGCCTTGTCGTCAAAGAAGAAGCGCGCGTCGCTGTGCGCATAGCCACCGAGGCGTAGACGATAGAAACTATCCGCCGAAGCGATGGAGAAACCGGTCGCGCCTGCCGATACTTTTGGAGTGGCGCTTGATGCAGCGGGTTTGGACTGTTGTTCGAGCTGCTGAACTTTTTGTTCAAGCTCCTGGAGGCGCTGTGCGGTGGATTCGTCGAGTTCTGCGCGCAGCAGGGGCGGAGCGCAGAGCAGCATCGCTGCCGTGAGGGCGATTCGGGTGCAATGGGTCCAATTCATCTTCACCTTCTTTCCTTTTCGAGGGATTCGAAGGTGCACTGTGCTGGCGGGGCAGGGCAACACTCTTCATCGAATATGCGCGAAATTTTTTTGAAGAGCCGGGCGGCGCGCGGTTGTATAGTCGCCAGCCACCGCGCGCGTCGGACTGCGGCGCGGCGCACTGGAGAAGACTATGCCGACGGGAAATATTTCTGTTTCGCTGAAAGAACCGCTTCCTGAGCTGACCGCGCCCGAAGTCGCGCGCTATAGCCGACACATCATTCTGCCCGAGATCGGACTGGAAGGGCAGCGCCGCCTCAAACAGGCTCGCGTCCTGTTGATTGGAGCGGGCGGTTTGGGTGCGCCGCTGGGGATGTATCTGGCGGCAGCCGGAGTGGGGCATATTGGGATTGTAGATTTCGATCTGGTGGATTCGTCGAATCTGCAGCGGCAGGTGATTCACGACACGCGCGATGTGGGGCGCAGCAAAATCGAATCGGCTCGCGACCGCATCCTCAACATCAACCCGCACATTGAAGTTGCGACCTACGAAACGCGCCTCACCAGCCGCAATGCGCTCGAACTGTTCCGGTCATACGACGTGATTGCCGACGGCACTGACAACTTCCCCACGCGCTATTTGATCAACGACGCCTGCGTGTTGCTCGACAAGCCGAACGTGTACGGCTCGATCTTCCGTTTCGAGGGGCAGGCCAGCGTATTCTGGGCGCGCCACGGCGCGTGCTATCGCTGTCTGTATCCCGAACCGCCGCCGCCCGGCCTCGTGCCGTCGTGCGCAGAAGGCGGTGTGCTGGGTGTGTTGCCCGGCATCATCGGTTCGATTCAGGCGAACGAAGTGATCAAACTCATCGTGGGTTGCGGCGAGCCGTTGATCAATCGCGTGCTCGCATTTGATGCGCTCAAGATGAATTTCCGCGAATTGAAGCTGGAGCGGAATCCCGCCTGCCCGGTGTGCGGTGAAAAGCCGATCATCAAGGAGCTGATTGATTACGAAGAGTTTTGCGGCCTTGGCGCGCTGCCCGCCAATGTACAGGAAATCACCGTGCGCGAATTGAAGAAACGAATGGATGACGGCATTGATGTACAGCTTATAGACGTGCGGGAGGCCAACGAATTTGCCATCGCGCGAATCCCCGGCGGTACGCTGATCCCACTCGGCCAGGTTGTCGAGCGGATGAAAGAAATCAATCCAGACCGCGAGGCGGTAATCTTTTGTCGCAGCGGCGGACGCAGCGCCAAGGCCATCGGCCTCCTGCGCGACGCGGGCTATTCCGGTCGGCTTGTGAATCTCAAAGGCGGCACCCTCGCCTGGTCTGCCGAAGTAGATCCGAGTGTGCCGAGGTATTAATTGAGGAGTTAGGAGATGGGAGTTGGGAGTTAGGAGAAGGGACAAAGGCATCCGGCTTCGTCCCGTCCCGACTCTCGGAGGTCGGGACGGAACTACGCCGAGACAAGCAAAGGCACAGAGTTGGGGAGTTGTTAGTTAATCAACGCGCCTCAGAATGGCTGAGCTTCTTTTCCCACAATTCCATTCTCGTCAATCCAGTCAATCCCGTTATCCGGTCTCTTTTTCTTCCATTCGTGTCAATTCGCGCCTATTCGCGGTTAAAAATCGGCGTTGGAAAAAGCAAAACGGCGCCGGCTCCGCGAGGGGCCGACGCCGTTTGTTAATTCGCTGCGAGTCGTTTATGCGGTCGCTTTGCGAAGGGCTTGATCAATGTCCGCCTTGATGTCTTCGGCGTTTTCGATGCCGATGGAGAGGCGGATATAATCTTCGGTGACGCCCGTCGTCTGTTGCTCCTCAGCCGTGAGCTGCTGGTGCGTGGTGGACGCGGGGTGAATCACGAGCGACTTGGCATCGCCGATGTTGGCCAGGTGCGAGAGAAGCTGCACGGAGTCAATAAACTTGCTCCCTGCCTTCAGACCGCCCTTGATGCCGAATCCGACGAGGCCGCCAAAGCCCTGCTTGAGATACTTCGACGCGATTGCGTAGTTGGGTCCGTCTTCGAGACCCGGATAGTTCACCCAGCTCACGAGCGGGTGTTTCTTCAGCCAGCGCGCGATTTCAAGCGCGTTGGCGGAGTGCTGCCGCTGGCGGAGGGGGAGGGTTTCCAGACCGATCAGGAACTGGTGCGCGTTGAACGGGCTCAGCGCTGCGCCGATGTCGCGCAACAGCGTCACGCGAATCTTGAGCGCGAGGGCGACGTTGCCCATTCCGGGAATGTTACCGAAGGCGTCCCAATACACGAGGCCGTGATAGCTCGGGTCCGGTTCCGTGAACTCGGGGAATTTCCCGTTGTTCCACTTGAAGCGGCCGGAGTCCACGATCACGCCGCCGATCGAAGTGCCGTGACCGCCGATGTACTTGGTTGCGGAGGCAACGATGATATCTGCGCCGTAATCAATCGGGCGAACGAGTCCCACGCCGACCGTGTTGTCCACGATGAACGGGAGCCCTGCGTCGTGCGCGACCTTCGCGATGGCAGAGAAATCCGGTACGTCCAGCTTCGGGTTACCGATGGTCTCCGCATAGATCGCGCGCGTCTTCGGCGTGATCGCCTTGCGGAACGCCTCGGGGTCGCGGGAGTCCACAAACTTCACCGTGCGCCCGAGTTTGGGCAGGGTGTGGTGGAACAACTGATACATCCCGCCATACAAATTGTTGGCAGACACAATTTCGTCGCCGAGCTGCGTGACGGCGAGGAGGGCGTAGAACGTCGCCGTTTGGCCGGACGCGACGCCGAGGGCCGCGGTACCGCCTTCGATCGCGGCCACGCGCTGCTCAAAGGCGTCCGTCGTCGGGTTCATCAAGCGTGTGTAGATGTTGCCGAACTCTTTCAGCGCGAAGAGATTCGCCGCGTGCTGCGTATCGCGAAACACGTAGGACGAGGTTTGATAGATCGGCACCGCGCGCGAGCCGGTGGTGGGATCTGCCTTCTGTCCGGCATGAACGGACAAGGTTTCGATGCGTTGCGTACTCATTTCACTGTCTCCTATTAAAAATCTGTTTCACTCACTATGGAGGGGAAGATAGCGCCGGGCCCCCTCCTCGGCTCCAGCCCGGCGCATCCTCTCACTATACTCTATTTTTAGAAAGCGTACTGAATGCTGACCACGGCACCGTCGCCCAGGCCAATCTTCGACTCCTTCTTGTGGTCGCCCGCGTTCACGTAGGCGCCGATCAACGAGAGATTCTTGTTTGCGAACCAGACGAGGTGCGCATCCCAATAATCCGCGTTCTTTGCGCCGCCTACATCCGCGCCCTGCTTATATTCGACACCCACGGCGATGTTGTCGAACGGCAGCACGCAAATGTTGCCGAAGCCGACGACGTCGCGATCGTCATCGAACCCGAACACGCCGGTCGCGCGCGCGGAGGTCGAGAGCACGCCCGCCGAAAGGAGTACCGGGCGGGGCAGTTGCGTGATGAACTTCGTCGCAACGAGGTAATAATCCGCGTCCGCATCGTCCAACCCTTCGCCCACGTCCGAGATCGTCTTATAGACCGCGCCCACGGAGATCGCCGGCACTGCTGCGCCGCCCGTATTCTCCGGCAGGAGGTTCAGCTTCGCGCCGAAATTGTCCTTTTCGAGATTCGGACCCGCGGGGGCCACCACCTCATGGCTGTAGGAGAGTTCGAGGCGATCCGCCACACTCACGCCCGCGCCCAGAACCGTCCAATCCACATCCACATCGCCGAGGTTCACGTACCACGCGCCGAACTGCGGCCTGCTGATGAGCGACGAATCGCCCTCTTCCTTGTTTTGGCCGTGCGTCCACGCAAACGGATTGAACGCGCCGCCGCCATAGCCCTCGATCGCAGTGAACGGTGCGCCTGCCAGCGCGCTCGCCGCGCCTGCGGCGAAAAGGGTGCCGATAACGAACTTTTTGATTGTACTGCTGAATTTCACGTTTTGATTCCTGAACTGATTGCTGATGATTGTTTCTGAATTTCTACGGTCGTGTTGTGGCCCGCTAGCGGAGTTCAGCACAGGAATGATGGATTTATTTATGGTTGTTGATTCATCCGGTGCATCCAACGGCCGCGGGCCCGCTACAGGTGCAAGAATAGAGCCCTCTTGCACCCCGAGAGGCGAGCGCGCGCGCAAAGTTGAACGAACGGTGATTCATAATCTCTACTTATCCAATCGGTATAAGAGAATATAGATTCGCTCCGCCAATGCAAGCACTTTTGAAAATAATTTTTGTTTCCCACAAAAACGCCCAAATTTCCAACGCTTGGAAATCATCGCGCTCGGGGTTTCCAAGGATTGGAAGTCCGCGTGTGGGATCGCGGGCCTTTGCGCGGATTAGCGCATTTTGAATAAAACTATAGCCGTTCTGATGTACCGGAGGGGCAGCCTCCGTGCTGCCCGCGAGAAATGAAGATCGCTCTCGACGAGGCGGAAAACCCTCAAGAGGTAGGGCTGCCTGTCCGCCTCGGGCGGAACCTTTCCAACGACGCCGTGGCGAGCCGGAAAAAAATCTGTGTCCGTTGCGGTGCGCGGGGGCGCGCACCGCAGCACGCGAGGGCGCGTGCGCTCCCCGGAGGAATTGCGATCGGGAGTGAGGCGGGCAGGACGAAGCCTGCTCCTCATGTAGGGAGGTTGTCGTCTATTTTGAACTGCTCTAGCCCAAAACGTCGAGCACGGCGTCTATATTGGCATCCACGGCGATGGGGTCGCCGACTGCGCGGCGTACGCTGGCGATGTCTTTGAGGCCGTTGCCGGTGACGACGCAGACGACTTTTTCGTCGGCGCCGATCCGGCCTGCGCGAACGGCGTGTTTCATCGCCGCCCAGCAGGCGGTGGCGGCAGGTTCGGCAAAGACGCCGGTGCTGCGGGCGAGGTCGGGGATGGCATCGAGGATTTGTTGATCGGAAACTGCAATGGCGTCGCCGCCGGTTTCGATTACAGCGCGGACAGCGGCGATTCCATCGCTCGGATAGTCCACGGCGATGGAGTCGGCGAGGGTGTTGGCCTGAACGGTGGGCAATTCAAGTGTCTTCCAGTCGGGCGTACCGCCTGCGAGTCGCGCTGCGCGTACTGCGGTGGTGACGGCGGCGCTTTTTTCAGATTGGCAGGCGTAGAGGCGCGGCATTTTTTCGATGAGGCCCAGAGCGAGCAGGTCGCGAAAGCCTTTCCAGATTCCGCTGATGATGTTGCCGTCGCCGGTGCCGACGAAGAGGTGGTCGGGCGCAGTGCCGCCGAGTTGCTCCCAAATCTCGAAGGAGCAGGTCTTCTTGCCTTCGCGCGTGAAGGGGTTGTAGCCGGTGTTGCGGTTGAACCATCCGCGCAGCTCACAGACTTCTTCGCACAGATCGTAGGCCTGATCATACGTGCCGCGGACGGCGATCACTTTCACACCGAATGCGAGAATCTGCGCAAGTTTGGCGGGGGGCGCGGATGCGGGTACGAATACGGCGCAGGGGTAGTCCACGCCGCCCGCGAGCGCTGCCATTGAGCTGCCTGCGTTGCCGGTGGTGGAGACGGCAATTCTGCCCGCCTTTCGCTCGCGCGCAACGACGAGTGCGACGGCGCCTGCGCGATCTTTGAATGAGCCGCTGGGGTTCAGTCCATCGTCCTTCACATAGAGATGGTTCAGTCCGAGCGCCGCGCCTGCGCGCGTGGCGTGGTGGAGTGGTGTGTGGCCGACACGCTGGACGGGTGTGAGAGAGAGAGCGGAAATGGGGAGTAGCGCGGCGTAGCGGAAGATGTCCTCGCGCTCAATCATCCAGTTGTGTGGATCAATGGCGCTGTAGTTGTAGAGGACGTCCAGATTGCCTTCACAGGCAGGGCAGAGCATTCCGGTGAAGCTGGCGGGCTCTTCATGCCCGCAGGAGAGGCAACGGAATCCGGAGAGGTGGCAGGCGCGTTGTATGGAGGTGTTCATGGCGTGATGTGTGTCCCTGTTTTCCCTGCAACTGCGTCTTCGAGCAGATGCGGCTGTGTGATGATGACGTGTTTCCCGCCTGCCTGCAAATAGCGAACGGCGGCCTGAATTTTGGGCAGCATACTGCCCGCTGCGAAGTGCCCTTCCTCAATATAACGGAGCGCATCCGCGCTCGTGATGTCGCGGAGCGCCTGCTGGTTGGGCTTTCCGTAGTTGATATAGACGCAGTCCACCGCGGTCGAAATGATCAGTAAATCCGCCTTCAAATGACCCGCGAGCAGACTGGAGGCGGCATCTTTGTCTATCACCGCGGCGCAGCCGTTGAGCTGACCTGACTCGTCGCGTGTGACGGGAATCCCGCCGCCGCCGACGGCGATGACGATGATGTCCTGATCGAGAAGCGCCTTGATGATCGGCTCTTCGATGATCTCGACGGGCTCGGGGGAGGGGACGACGCGTCGCCATCCGCGCCCGGCATCCTCGCGAACGCTCCATCCGTCTTTCACCTCGTGCTCGCGCGCCCGTTCCTCTGTGTAAAACGGGCCGATGGGTTTGGTGGGGTTGCGAAACGCAGGATCGTCCGCGCTCACGACGCATTGCGTCACGACGGTGACGGCATCTTTTTCGATGCCCATTCGTAGCATCTCGTTGCGCAGCGTCTGTTGAATTTGATAGCCGATGGCGCCCTGCGTGTCTGCGACGCAGCTTTCGAGCGGAACGGAGTGGAGCTTGTCTTTTGCCAGCTCGGAGCGGAGGAGGATGAACCCCACCTGCGGGCCGTTGCCGTGTGTGACCACGACGCGATAGCCATCGCGGATGAGCGCAGAGATGTGGCGGCTGGTTTCGCCTGCCGCGCGATATTGATCCGGCACCGACATGCGGCTGCTATCGCTGATGAGCGAGTTTCCGCCGATCGCGATTACAGCCAGCTTTTTATGTCGGTGCGTGTGCATTCATCACAGGTCCACGCGCGGCGCGTTTTTCTTGAGCAGTCCTTCCAACACTCCGATGGGATCCTTCGCGCGATTTGCGAGGATCATGGCGGCGATGATGAACGGCTTGCGTCCCGCCTCGTGATAGGTGCGGATGCGGTATTTCTCGAAGACATCCGCCTCCACTTCGCCCTGCTTGCAGGAGACGCCGGTGATGTCGGCGGGCAGGCAGTGCATATAGAGCGCGTCGCCGTTTTTCGTGCGCCGCATTTTTTCGGCGGTGCATTCCCAATCCGTGTGCGTCGCATTTTCGGCGAGGCACGCCTTCTCCAGATCCTTCAAGCCGTCGCGATCGTTCTTCTGAAGGAGCGTGGTGCGCTTCTGCATCACGGAATACGATGCCCAGGATTTAGGATAGACGATGTCCGCGCCTTCGAATGCTTCATCCATGGAGTGCGTATGTGTGAAGGACCCGCCTGATTCCTTCGCCTGCTGTGCGGCGCGCTGCACCACGTCGGGGATCAGGTCGTATCCCTTCGGATGCGCGAGAGCGACGTTCATACCGAATCGGCTCATCAGGCCGATGATGCCCTGCGGCACGGATAGCGGTTTGCCGTAGCTCGGGGAATAGGCCCAAGTCATGGCGATCTTTTTGCCACGCAGATTCTCGAGCGAGCCGAATGTCTTTTCGAGCCAGAGCAAATCCGCCATGGACTGCGTCGGGTGGTCAATGTCGCACTGGAGATTCACAATGCCGGGCCGCTGCGGCAGCACGCCTTCCTCAAAGCTTTCATCCAGCGCGGCGGCGACCTCGAGCATATAAGTGTGCCCGGCGCCGAGGAACATATCGTCGCGAATGCCGATGGTCTCAGTGAGGAACGAAATCATCGTCGCCGTCTCGCGCACCGTCTCGCCGTGCGCAATCTGCGACTTGCCCTCGTCGAGGTCCTGCACCGCGAGGCCGAGCATATTCGCGGCGGAGGCGAACGAAAATCGCGTGCGCGTTGAATTGTCGCGGAAGTTTGACACCGCGAGCCCGGAGCTGAATACGCGCGCGGATATGCCCTGCCGGTGCATCAGGCGCATCGCCTCCGCGAGATCGAGCACGAGTTTGAGTTCGTCGAGCGAGTGATCCCACGTCAGCAGGAAATCTTTTCCGTGGAGCGATGCCGGGCGTTTGCGCGCCTGGGCGAGGATCGAAGCGGGCGTAATCATACGATGCCTTTCTGCGGGAGTATTGCTCCTGCGTGTCGCGTGTTCTGCACGCGCTCACCATCTGTCGCGAGAGTATCCCGGGCGCGCAGGCGCAGATCAATCGGGGATACCCTGATGAAATCATCAGGGGTTGCCTTGCGGCATTATTCTGTGCAGCAAACGCGCCGCAGCTAGACTGGAGTGTGAGACGATTGTGCAGAGGAACAATGGCGCACGTAGAGTCCATCTTCGAGACATTCAAAGTCGGTGCAGGACCTTCCAGTTCCCACAGCATCGGGCCGCAGCGCGCGGCGCGGCTGTTTCTCGATCGTCTGTCTGCTCGCCCGGCGCGCGTGAAGGTGACGCTGCAGGGCAGCCTTGCCGAAACGGGGCGCGGCCATCTCACCGATCGCACGATCATCGCCACGCTCTATCCCGTCGCGTGCGAAATCGAATGGGACACGCACACGACAAATCTGCCGCATCCCAACACGATGATCTGGCAGGCCTTCGATGCGGATGAACGGATGATTGACGAGTGGACGGTGATGAGCGTTGGCGGTGGCTCTCTGCGCGACGCCAACGGCCCGATTTTGGCAGAGCCGGTGCTGCATTATCCCATTGCCAACATTGGCGAAGCGATGGCGTGGTGCGAGCGGGAGCACGCGCAGTTCTGGCAATTCGTCGAGCGGCACGAACCGGAGCTCTGGCCGCGATTGGATGCGGTGTGGATCGCGATGCGCGAGAGCGTGGAGCGCGGGTTGAAAAACACAGATGCGTTGCTGCCCGGCTCGCTGAAGTTGCAGCGTCGCGCGCGTACCACATGGCTGCGCGCGCAGAATCTGAAACGCCCGCAGCGCGACCTTGCGTTGATTTCGTCCTTCGCTCTGGCAGTGGCGGAAGAGAACGCAAGCGCAGGCACTATCGTCACCGCACCTTCGTGTGGCGCGGCAGGTGTGGTGTCCGCGATGCTCTACTATTTCGAAACCGTCAAAGAATTGCCGCGCGAGGACATTCTGCACGCCCTCGCAACGGCGGGGCTCTTCGGTTCGGTCATCCGCGCGAATGCGTCGGTCTCCGGTGCGGAAGTGGGGTGCCAGGGCGAAATTGGATCGGCGTGTTCGATGGCATCGGCGGCGGGCTCACAGTTGCTCGGCGGAGACGTGCGGCAGGTGGAATATGCCGCGGAAATCGGGATGGAGCACCACCTCGGGCTGACGTGCGATCCGGTGGAAGGCTACGTGCAGATTCCCTGTATCGAACGGAATATGGCGGCCGCACTGCGCGCATTCGAATGCGCTTCCTTCTCGTTGCTCACGGATGGACATCACCTCGTGAGCTTCGATGACGTGATCGAGGTGATGTATCGCACAGGACTCGACCTGCAAAGCGACTATCGCGAGACCGCGCGCGGCGGCCTCGCCGCGCTGTGGAGCAGGCGGCTGGCGCAGCGGGAGGGTGTGGCGCGGCCTGTGGCGACCGGACAGACCAGCGGGAGGAATGCCTGCGATTGATGCGCGGGACAGAAAGAGGAATGGCATGAGCGATAGAATGTTCCCTCTGCAACTGGAGCGCCACGCGCGCTGGATTCGCGACGAATGGGCGGCGAACGGCGCGTTGTACGGAATTTCGCGCGATCTGTTTTTCGCGCCGTCGGCGGATGACCCGTTCCGCACGTCCGCATTCGGCAAGCCGCTGTTCACGCCTATCGGCGTCGCAGCGGGACCCCACACGCAGATGACGCAGAACATCCTCGCGGCGTGGCTCTGTGGCGCGCGCTTCATCGAGCTGAAGACCATCCAGACGCTCGATGAGCTGAATGTATCGAAGCCCTGCATTGATATGGAGGATGCGGGCTACAACGTGGAGTGGTCGCAGGAATTGCGCATTCACGAATCCATTCAGGAATACGTGAATGCCTGGCTGCTGGTTCACTATCTGCATCGCCTACTGGGCTTCAGCGGCGAGACGCCTGGCACCGTCTTCAACATGAGCGTCGGCTACAATATGGAGGGCATCCTCAAGCCGAACGTGCAGGCATTTCTCGATGTGATGGTGAACGCATCCGCGCCGATCCAGCGCGGGCGCGAGATCCTCGCGGCGATTTTCCCCGACATTGGCGACATTCCCGTGCCGGAGCGGATTTCCGATAACGTCACGCTCTCGACCATGCACGGCTGCCCGCCGGGCGAGATCGGCGCGATCAGTCGCTATCTTCTGGAGAAGCGGAAGCTGCACACCTACGTGAAGTTGAATCCGACGCTCCTCGGTCCGAAGGAACTGCGCTCGATCCTCAACGATCAGTTGGGTTTTGAAGACATCAGCGTGCCCGATGCGGCATTCGAGCACGACATCACGTTCGACAACGCCGTGAAGCTGATTCGCGAGCTGCGCGCGGTGGCGGCGGAGCAGGGGCTCTCCTTCGGCATCAAGCTCTCGAACACGCTGGAAGTGATCAATCACCGCGCCATATTCGATGGGCGCGAGAAGCAAATGTATATGTCGGGCCGCCCGCTACACGCGGTGACGGTCAACGCCGCGCGCCGGTTGCAGGAGGTATTCGACGGCGAGCTGAACATCTCGTTTGCGGGTGGCGCGGACGCCTTCAATATCGCCTCGTTGATGAAGTGCGGGATGAAGACCGTCACGGTGTGCTCCGATGTATTGCGCTCGGGTGGGTACGGCAGGCTCGCGCAATATCTCACGAAGCTGCGCGAGGCGATGAGCGCAGCGGGAGCGGCGAATCTCGACGACTTCGTGTGCAAGAGCGCGGGCGAGGAGAATCTCGTCGCCGCGGCGCAGAAAAATCTGACTCGCTACGCTGCTGACGTATTGACCGATCGCGCCTATCGGGAGGACACATTCGATCGAACCGACACGAAGTCGCACCGCCCGCTCGGCCTGTTTGACTGCATCAAAGCGCCCTGTACAGAAGTGTGCCCGATTGAACAGGGGGTTCCTGAATATATGCGCGCCGTGGCGGCAGGTCAGTTTCAGGAGGCGGCAGTTATTGTGGGGCGCGACAATACGATGCCGTCCGTGTTGGGTCGCGCGTGCCATCACCCCTGCCAGACGCGCTGTGTGCGGACGCATCTCGATGAGCCGCTCGCCATTCGCGAAATCAAGCGCTTCATTCTCGATCAGGCGCGCGCGAGCTGGGTGACGAGTCCAAAGAGAAAAGAGCGGATCGCGATTATCGGGGCGGGGCCGTGTGGATTGGGGACGGCGGATTTTCTCTCTCGCGCGGGCTACAACGTGACGATCTTCGATGCGCATGATCGCGAGGGTGGCATGGTGGCGTCCTCCATTCCGGGCTATCGGTCGTCTGACAACGCGCTGGCGCGCGATCTGACGTTTCTCCGCGAGCGCGGCGTGCAGGTGCGCCACGGCAAGCGGGCGGGTGTTGATTTTCAAATCGCCGATCTGCAGAAGGAAGGATTTGCTGCCATCGTGGTGGCAATCGGAGCGCAGCGCGCTGGCAAACTCGGTGTTGAAGGCGAGGAGGTTGAGGGCGTGTGGGATTCGCTTTCCTTCCTGCGCGAAGCGCGAGAAGGGCGCCGCCCGCAGATCGGCCGTCGCGTAGGTGTCGTGGGCGGTGGCGATGTCGCGATGGATTGCGCGCGAACCGCGTGGCGGTTGGGTGCGGATGAAGTGAGCGTGATCTATCGCCGTACACGCAAAGAAATGCCCGCGCAGCGCGATGAACTGCAGGGGCTGCTTGATGAGAAGATTCCCATTCGCGATCTGCGTGCGCCTGCAAAAGTGCTGTCGGAAAATGGGAAACTGAGCGGACTGGTCTGCTCTGTGATGGAGTTGGGCGAGCCTGACGCGAGCGGACGTCGCCGTCCGCAAGCGGTTCCCGGAAAGAATGAGACGCTTCAACTGGACACGCTGATCGTCGCGATCAATCAGGCGGGCGAGTTTGATTGGCTCGAAAAGGCGGGCGTGCAACTGAACCGCAATCGGTTTGTCGAGGTGAACCCTGCCACGCTCGAAACGAATGTGGCGGGTGTTTATGCGGGCGGCGATGCGATCGGCAGCGGCCCGGCGACGATTGTGAAGGCGTTGGGCGATGGCAAACGGATCGCGCGCGCCATTCGCGCAAAATTCGAAGGCCCGCTGCCCGCCGCCGCGCCGTCGGCGCAGGAAACGGTGAGTCGCGCTCGGCTTCAGCGGCATCGCGCGACCCGCGCGCCTGCTGTCGTGCCGTCGGAGCGCGAACTGGAACACCGACGCAACTTTGATGAAGTCGTCTTTACGCTCGATCCGGCGATGGCGATGAAAGAGGCGGCGCGCTGCCTGGATTGCGACAAGCTGTGCAGCTACTGCGTCGGGGTGTGCCCGAATCTCGCATTGTTCACCTATGAACACACGCCGATGCAAAAGGCGCTGCCGCTTGGGAAAGTCGAGGAAGGCTCGTGGTATCCGCTTGGCAGTGAAATGGTCTCGATTTCGCAGCGCTATCAGGTCGCGGTCTTCGCGGATCTGTGCAACGAGTGCGGGAACTGTGTGACTTTCTGCCCCACAGCGGGGAAGCCGTACAAGGACAAGCCGCGCATCTATTCGCGCCGCGACGAGTGGGAGCGCGAATCGGATAACGCGTATCTGCTGCAGAAATTCCGCGACGGATACGCAATTGAAGCGCGCATTGCGGGCACAACGCACCGGTTGGAGATGAATGGCGACATTGCCTATTCGTCGCCAATGGTGAGTGCGGCGTGGACGCTGGACTGGGAGTTGATTTCGGTGGTGGCGGCTGAGGAGTGCGTGGAAGCGGAGCGCGTGTCGCTGCGCCCTGCGGTGGAAATGGCGGCGCTGCTCACTGCGATGATCAAGTCTGTGCCGTTTATACCGCTATGGGAGACCGTCCAATGAAACGCCTGCTGATCAAGAATGGAACGCTCGTCACGCTGGACGATGCAGGGACAATCGTGGAGCGCGGGTCGCTGCTGATCGAGGGCTCGGAAATTGTCGCGGTGGGACAGGTCCCGGATGTGCCGGTGGATCGCACGGTGGATGCCACCGGCAAAATCGTGATGCCCGGCTTGATCAACGTGCATCACCATTTCTATTCGACACTGGCGCGCGGCTTTTCCGCGCCCGGCGAACCCGCAGTGAACTTCCAGCAGATACTGGAGCGGCTCTGGTGGAAGCTGGATTACGCGCTCGACGCGGAGGACGTGTATTATTCTTCCATCATCCCCTGCATTGAGGCGATTCACGCAGGCTGCACGACGATTATTGACCACCACGCGTCACCCTCGTGTTGCGACGGCAGTCTCGACATTCTCGAACGCGCGTTTCGCGAAGCGGGATTGAACGGATGCCTCTGCTACGAGGTGACAGATCGCAACAAGCCGGGCGAGGGGATTGAGGAAAATGTGCGGTTTGCGAAGAAATGCCAGGCGTCGGGCGATCCGCAGATTCAACCGCTCTTTGGCCTGCACGCCTCGATGACGCTCGGACCGGAGACGTTGGAGCGCTGTGCGGCAGAGGGGCGCGCGTTGGGAGTTGGCTTCCACACGCACATTGACGAGGCGGAATGCGATGCGCAGGAATCGCTGCGGCTGTTCGGCGCACTGCCCATTGATCGTTTTCAGCGCGCGGGAATAGTGGGGCCGAAATCGCTTTTTGCGCACGGCATTCACCTCGACGAGCGCGGGCGGAGGATTCTCGCTGAATCGAACAGCATGATGGCGACGAATCCGGAGTCGAACGCGAACAACGGCCTTGCGACGACGCCACTCCTCGAAATCATGCGCGATGGGATTCTGATCGGGCTCGGCACGGACGGGATGTCGAATCAGATGATCGCGCAGGCGCGCGCGGCGTATCTCGTTCAGCGCGCGGCGCGGCGGGATCCGCGCGTGGCGTTCGGCGAGGCGTGCACGATGTTGCTCGCGAATAATCGCGCCATTTGCGAGCGGATTTTCCCTGAACCACGCGGCCGGTTGGCGGCGGGCCACCTGGCGGATGTCGCCATCTTTGATTATCAGCCGTTCACGCCGATGGATGCGTCCAACTTCTATGGGCACTTCCTGTTCGGGCTCGTGCAAGCGCCGGTGTTCATGACGATCGCGCGCGGGCGCGTGCTGCTGGAGAACGGGACGATTCAGCATCTCGATGAAGCGGAGATTCGCCGCAAAGCGATTGAGCGCGCCCGGCAGTTGTGGAGGCGAATCCGATGAGCGAACTCCTCCTGAAGAACGTACACACGCTGGTGTGCATGAACGGCGAGTCGGCGCCGCTGCACGGCGTGGATGTATTGATTCGGGGGAACCGGATCGCGGCAATTCAGTCTGCCGGAACGGGAATTGCGCCTGCGCCGGGCGCAGCAGTGATTGATGCGAGTTGGCACGTGGTCTATCCGGGATTCATCAACACGCACCACCATTTGTATCAGACGCTCACGAGGAATATCCCCGCCGTCCAGAATGCGAAGTTGTTCGACTGGCTCGTGCATCTCTACGGCATCTGGCGTTGGCTCACGCCGGAGGCGGTGGATGTGAGTGCGCGGGTGGGGATCGGTGAGCTGTTGTTGTCCGGCTGCACGACGACGTCGGATCATTTCTACGTGTTCCCGCAGGGTATTGCGCGCGAGTTGGTGGATGTGGAAATAGAGGCCGCGCGCGAGATGGGGATTCGCTTCTATCCTACGCGCGGAAGCATGAGCCGCGGGGCTTCGCAGGGCGGATTGCCGCCGGACGATGTGGTGCAGCATCACGAAGAAATTTTGCACGACTGCGAGCGATTGATTTCGAAGCACCACAACGGCGCCGCTGATTCGATGTGCCGCATCGCGCTGGCGCCGTGCTCGCCGTTTTCCGTGACGACGGAGCTGCTGCGCGAGACGATTCGGTTCGCGCGTGCGCACGGCGTGATTTGCCACACGCATCTGTGCGAGACGATTGATGAAGAGCAGTATTGCCGGGAAGTGCACGGGATGCGCCCGCTTGAATACATGGAAGAGAATGAGTGGCTCGGCCCGGACGTGTGGTATGCCCACGGCATCTATTTCAACGAGCGCGAAATCTGCACGCTGGCGGCGACGAAGACCGGTATTGCGCATTGTCCGACCTCGAATCTGCGTCTCGGCTCCGGTATTGCGCCGATTCCGCGGATGATAGAAGCGGGTGTGCGCGTCGGGTTGGGTGTGGACGGTTCTGCGAGCAACGACAGTTCGAGTCTCAGCCGCGAGCTGCAGCAGGCGCTGCTGGTGCATCGCGTGGGAACGGCAGTGGATGCCATGCCGCCGAATCACGTGCTGCGCATGGCGACGCGCGGCGGGTCCGAGATTCTGGGCTGGCCGGAAATCGGGCGGATCGCAGTGGGTGCATTGGCGGATGTCGCGATGTTCCGGCTGGATCGCATTGAGTATGCGGGCGCGATGACGGACCCGGCTTCTGCGATTTTATTCTGCGGCGCGGGTGCGCGGGCGGATTACACAATTGTGAACGGCGTGGTTCGCGTTGCCAAAGGGGAGTTGTTGACCGCGAATGAGCAGGAGCTGTTCCACCGCGCGAATGAATTGACAAACAGCATGTTGAAGAAAGCAGGAGGTTCGCAATGAAACTGACCGCCTATCACCGCCCGGCTACACTTGCCGAGGCCCGTCGCCTGCTGGTGACGCTGGGACCGACGGCTATGCCGCTGGCAGGCTGCACATCCCATTCCTTTGTGAAAGGAGACGACGCACGGATTGGCGTTGATCTTGCGCGGATCGGATATGACGGCATTGCGCACGCCAACGGACAGTTTGTAATCGGCGCAAATGCGCGAATTGCGGATTTGCAGGAATATCACGCGCCGGGCTGGGTGCTGGATCGCGTGGCGCTCCGCTTTGTGAGTCAGCCGATACGCAACATGACCACGATTGGCGGAAACATCGCGCGCATCTTCCCCTGGAATGATTTCCCTGTGGCGCTTCTCGCGCTGAACGCGACGATGACGATTGCGGGCGAGACGGAGCGGAAGATTCCGGCGGATCAATACTTCGATGGACAGCCGGGCCGCCTGTTCAAGGAAGGCGATATCCTGATCGCGATCGCCGTGCCGGAGGTGGGCGAGAGCTGCGGGTTTAGCTACCACAAAGAAACGCTCGTCCATATGGACTTCAGCAGGCTCACCGTAGCGGTCTGGCTGCGGCGCGAGGGAAAGAAGGTTGCGGATGTGCGGATTGCGCTGGGCGCGGCGATCCCGCTGCCTGACCGCCTGGAAGAGCTGGAGGGCGCGCTGATCGGGCAGGTCTATTCGCCCGATGTCGTGGCGGGCGCGATGGGTGCGCAGCTCGCGAAGTTGCGGTGGCGAAGCACGGATGTGTGGAGCGAAGAGTATGCGCAGCAGCTTGCGCGGGTTCACGTGGCTGACGCGATTGGAGAGGCGTATCGCGCGGCGGGAGGAGACCGAAAATGAATATCGAATTCACACTCAACGGAAAGCCTCGGATGCTTTCCATTTCACCCAACGAAAAGCTGACCGAAGCGCTGCGAAGGCTCGGCATTTTCAGCGTGAAAACGGGCTGCAACGAAGGCGCCTGCGGATCGTGCGTAGTGTCGGTCAACGGGCGGACCGTTCAGTCGTGCATGATGTACGCCGCGCAGGTGGATGGATGCTCGGTGGAGACGGTGGAGTCCATCGGATCGCTCGACCATCCGCACCCCATTCAGAACGCGCTGGTGGAGGAGGGCGCGGTGCAGTGCGGATTCTGCATGGGCGGTTTAATTATGTCGGCAAAAGCGGTGTTCGATAAAAATCCGTCGCCGTCAGACGAAGAGCTGAAGATTCATCTCGACGGACATCTTTGCCGCTGCACGGGCTATGAAAAGATTCAATCGGCATTGCGGAAACTCGCCGCGGGAGGGAAGGCATGAAAAAGAACTTCAACGTCGTCAATAAATCCGTCCGCAAAATTGATTCGCTGTCGCTCGTTTCCGGAAAGCCGATGTTCGTGGGCGATCTGAAGCCTGCGGACGCATTGCACGTAAAGATGTTGTGGAGCCCGCACGCGCACGCGCGGATTGTCTCCATTGATATATCCGAGGCGGAGAAAATGCCGGGCGTGCACGCGGTGCTGTATCACGGGAACGTGCCGCGCGTATTGCACACGACGGCGGGGCAGGGGTTCCCGGAACCCTCGCCGTATGATTCGGTGATGTTCGACACGAAAGTGCGGCACGTTGGCGATCGCGTCGCCGCGGTCGCCGCGGAGACGCCGGAACAGGCGGCAGCAGCGGTGAAAGCGATCAAGGTGGTGTATGAAGAGCTGCCCGCGGTGCTTTCGATTGATGCCGCGTTGCAGCCGGGCGCGCCGGTGATTCACGATGAGCCGGATGCGCACGCGGCGATCCCGGTGCCGTATGAGCCGGAGCGCAACCTCGCCGCACGGGTGGCGATGGATGTGGGCGATCTCCAGGCGGGATTGAGCGCGTCGGATGTGGTGCTGGATCGCGAGTTTTACACGGATTATGCGCAGCACTGTCCGATCGAGCCGCACGTCGCGATGGCGCAGATCGCGCCGGACGGGCGCATCGTGATCACGACGAGCACGCAGGTTCCGTTTCACGCGCGGCGGATTGTGGCACAGGTTCTGCAGGTGCCGGTGCGCCGCATTCGTGTGATCAAGCCGCGTATCGGCGGCGGATTTGGCGCAAAGCAGGAAGTGTTGCTCGAATCGGTCGTTGCGATGTTTGCGCTGCGGACAGGCCGGCCGGTGTATTGGAAGTACACGCGCGAAGAGGAGTTTGTCTCCAGCCGTACACGGCATCCGGAAAAAATGCGCGTCCGCGTCGGTGCGGGCAAGGATGGAAAGATCAAGGCGATCGGGTTGGATTGCATTTCCAACAGCGGCGCGTATGGCGCACACGCGCTGACCGTGGTCTGCAACAGCGGAAGCAAAATTCTGCCGTTGTATCGCAGCGACATCATCCACTTTGTGGGTGAGTCGGTGTACACGAACCTGCCGGTCGGCGGCGCGTATCGCGGGTACGGCGCGACGCAGTCAACGTTTGCGATTGATTGCGCGATGGACGAACTGGCGGAGATGCTCGGGATGGACTCGCTCGAATTCCGGCGGATCAATACGGTGCGTTCCGGTGAAACATCGCCGGTTTTCCGCGCGCTGGGCGAGGGCAAGGCCGGTGTTGAACAGTCGGTGGGAAGCTGCGAGCTGGAGAAGTGCATGAAGCTCGGGGCGAAGGAGATTGGCTGGAAGAAGCGCGGGCGGTGGCAGGACAAGACGGGACGTTTCCGGCGGGGAATCGGCATGTCGGCGCTGATGCAGGGATCGAGCATTCCCGAAATTGATATGGGCGCGGTGTCGCTGAAGATCAATGACGACGGATCGTTCAATATGCTGATGGGCGCGACGGATATCGGCACGGGCAGCGACACCGTGCTGGCGCAAATTGCGGCGGAGACGCTCGGCTGCGATTTAGACAAGCTGATTGTTTATTCGTCCGATACAGACATGACGCCGTTCGACGTCGGCGCGTATGCGTCCAGCACCACGTACCTCACAGGAATGGCGGTGAAGAACACGGCGGAGAAAGTGGTGAAGCAACTGAAAGATGTTGCCGCAGCGATGATGGAGTGTCAGCCGAAAGAAATATCGCTCGCCAACAACAAGGCGCACGGCCCGGGTGGAAAGAGCGTGTCCTTTTCGGAGATTGCGCTGCGGGCGCTATACGGAACGGATCAATTCCAGATCGGCGCGATATCGTCTGCGATCTCGCACAAATCGCCCTCGCCGTTCTCGGCGCACTTTGCCGAAGTGGAGGTGGATACGCTGACCGGAGCCGTGCGCGTGCTTCGCTACGTTGCCGCGGTGGATTGCGGAACCGCAATCAATCCGAAACTGTCGGAAGGGCAAACGGAAGGCGGTGTACTCAACGGCATCAGCTACGCGCTCACGGAAGAGTACCGGTTCAGTCCGAAAGGCCGGATGCTCAACCCGTCGTTTCTGCACTACAAGATCATGAGCATGCGCGACAAACCGGAGATCAAAACGATCTTGGTGCCCAGCTATGAAAAGACCGGTCCGTACGGCGCGAAAAGCGTGTCCGAAATCTGTATCAACGGACCGATGCCAACGATTGCTAACGCCATCTACAACGCCGTCGGCGTCCGGATGCGGAGTTCCCCTTTCACGCCTGAACGCATCTGGCGCGCGATGAAAGAACAGGGCCGTGCATAGGTCGAGTATCGAGCGTTTGTATAACGTTTAGACAAACGAAATAAATTACCGTCAGTGCCGCAGATGCGGCACGGGTGGCGGAACTGGAAATCAGCTGAAGAAAATCTCCTCGGAATGAGAGGGAGGCGATGTCCGGAACAACGGTTTTTCCGAATGCCCAAAATGAATATTTGAACTGTCACCTTCACCCTACAGCGCACCCACCACGGGTTCGCGTCCGGTGAGGCGTGACGTTCGCATGAAGAGAAAGGAGAGCACCCGATGAAGAAGATGATACTAGTGGTAGCCGTATGCCTTGGTGGAGCAAGGATGGGGAGTGCCGAAATAGCGATCACTTCCTTCCAGGGGAACGGCGAGTTAGTGTGGACAGGATCGCAGGTGGGGGTATACGGCATCGAGTGGGCAGCACGGCTCGATGGCAACTGGACAAATTCGTGGGATGGTCTGGCTTTGCAGGTTCTCGCCGACGGCGGCACCGTGACCAACGCCGTTCCGATATTCTACCGCGTACGGGGAGTGCCGTCCACCCTCCTGATTCACGGCGATGGCGAAGATGGATCCACGGCTATTACAGATAGATACGCTCACGTCGTGTCCGTCAATGGCGATGCGCGAATAACGACGGCCTCTAAGCGATATGGAAGCGGTTCAATCTCCTTTGATGGTAGCGGTGATTCGCTGTCCATTCCGCGCAGTTCTGACTGGGCCTTCGGTGCGGGTGATTTCACTGTGGCCTTCTGGATCAACTTCAGTGCCGCCCCCTCAGGACATCTGATCGGCTCACACCAGTGGGGTACGTGGGCGGATTGGGTTATTGGATGGACCCCCACCAGCATCGATGCTAGTATCAATGGCGCAATGATTGTGTCGGCAACCAATCAACCGACACTGGGGCAGTGGCATCATGTCGCGCTGACCCGTAAGCAATCGGCCGTCTATCTCTTCGTTGACGGCTCTCTGATATCAACCGGTTCGTCGGCAGGCGTCATCGCGAGCGGATATCCTCTCTCGATCGGTGCGCCGAATAATGGAGTGCAGTTTTTTAACGGCAAGATGGATGAGATAATGATCCGCAAGGGGGCGGCGCTCTGGGCCACAAATTTCACGCCCCCATCAGCAGCGTTCGAGTTCTGATGAATTGATCCGGGGTTGAGTCCGAGTCAGGCCACGGGCTTCTGTAGAGAGTCAATTGGTTGCGCACGTCGAAGCGTGTTTTGGGAGACTTAGAATAATTTTCTGAGGCTTAAAAGAGCTCGGCCTTGAACCTGTTTGTCGGCTTGCCTGCAGCATGATCCTTACAGCCTCAAAACACCCACACAAAATGCCTTTTAGAGGGTGAATTAAGGCATTTTGCATGTGTAACCTCTTGATGCTCTAGAGAAACCTGTGGTCCGACCCCGATCGAAACCAGCTCGATCGAAATCACCCCGATCGAAATGAAGCCGGATCAGTACTGCCGAAAATAAAATCGGATTCTTGTTGTGTCACATTATCGGAAGGTGTAGTAACGGATCGTGGGTCGGGGGGGGGGCTGTGTTGTCTCTAGTCGTGACCCGTACGCGGTAAAATACTTCAAAAGGACAACGCTATGAAACGCGCTCTGGTGGGATTCCTTCTGTTTGCCGCCGCATTGACCGCTTCAGCCAATGCCGAGGTACCCTCAACATGTCAGCCCTTGAAAAATAATTCTAGCTTCGTCTTCACCGTACCGCTCACCCGCATTGGGTTTGCGTCCGGCGCGACGTAGCGTTCGCACGGAAGAACCGCTGCTCAGCTCGCCGTTCGGCGGAAGATGAAAACGAAAGACGACATACATGCCATAGCCAACGATACGGCCCGGTACTTCGCAAAGAATCTTATCCGCCTGCGCGATGAACGCAGAATGTCGATAAAGACCGCATCGGCGGAACTGGGCGTTGCGGCGTCCACTTGGTCGCAGTGGGAATCGGGCAAGTGATTCCCGCCCTGTAACCTTCTGAACTTGGTTGCGCGTCTATTCGGTGTGCGCCCATGCGTGCTTCTGTCTATGGCCGCTGATGACGGCGTCGGACCCGACTGTTGCGGCGTTGCGCCCACTGAATGCCATGCCGGAACTTCACAAAACGTGAGGGAAAATGGATCGCCCAGCGCACGGAAACGGAGCAGTTTGACAGGCAATAAGGGAGAGTGCTGCACGAAAGGGAAGAAGCCATGAAGAAAGCTGTCGCTATTTCGATGATCGCCGCCTTCTCGATCATGATGGCAACGCCAGCATGGGCGCAAATCACCGGCATTTCGGGGGCATCTGGAAGCCAGAAATACTACTACTACGATGCACCCGCCGGATTAAGCAAGTTGGAGATTAAAATTGCGGGAGGCACTGGCGACTGTGATCTCTACGTCAAATACGGGTCACAGCCAACCACATCGAGCTATAATTATCGCCCTTACTTGTCCGGCAACAATGAGACCGTCGCGGTTAACAACCCTTCGTCGGGGCGATGGTACATCATGCTGCGAGGATACAGCGCCTATTCAGGGGTGACTCTCAGCGTTGCGACGTGGGCGGGGTCAAGCCGTGTGGCCACCCCGACCGTCAACCCGGGCAGCGGTTCGTACCTCTATTCTCAGAACGTGACCATTTCCTGCTCAACAGCAGGCGCAACCATCCGCTACACCATCAACGGCAGCGAACCGACGTCTTCTTCGACTCAGTACACCGGTCCGATATCGGTCGATAGTTCAAGGACGATCAAGGCCAAGGCGTTCAAGAGCGGCATGGCCGAAAGTTACACCGCCTCGGCCACATATACGATCAGCGCACCGAGCGCTACAACGCTGATCAACGGCCAAACTGTCAGCAGCCTGTCGGGTTCTGCGGGCAACGAGAAGTTCTATAAAATCTCGGTTCCATCCGGGCAAACGAAGCTCGAGATTAAGACTTGGGGTGGTAGCGGGGACTGCGACCTATATGTCAAGCGCGGCTCGCAAGCCAGCGCATCTAGCTATGACTACCGGCCCTATCTCAGTGGCAACGACGAGACAGTCGCCGTGAACAATCCTGCCTCCGGTGACTGGTACATCATGCTGAGCGGCTACAACGCTTATTCTGGACTCTCGCTTCAGGCGACCTACGCGACCGCTTCCAGCCGCGTAGCCACGCCGACCTTCAGTTCCGTCGGCGGCACCTACAGTAGCGCCCAGAACGTGAC
Source organism: Kiritimatiellia bacterium (assembly GCA_039807095.1). Taxonomy (GTDB): domain Bacteria; phylum Verrucomicrobiota; class Kiritimatiellia; order CAIVKH01; family CAIVKH01; genus JAMLJG01. The sequence continues at coordinate 4,432 of JBDHQM010000010.1, read as the reverse complement.
CATTTCCTGCTCTACGGTGGGCGCGACGATCCGCTACACCACGAACGGGAGCGAACCGACCTCCTCCTCGCCGCAGTACACTGGCCCGATTACGGTCAATAGTACGACGGCTATCAAGGCCAAAGCCTTCAAGGCTGGCATGACCGAGAGCTACACCGCCTCGGCCACGTACACGATCAATGCCCCGAGCGCGACGGTGATCAATAACAACGCGCCGGTCAAAAATCTATCCGACGCTCAGTGGGGCGAGCGGTACTACAAGATCACGGTCCCAAGCGGACAGGACAATTTAACCATCAAGATTTCGGGCGGAAGCGGCGATTGTGATCTTTATGTTAGGCGCGGAGCATTGCCTGCGACTTCCACCTACGATTTTCGGCCATATCTCGGTGGAAATAATGAGAGTGTTTCTGTCAACAGCCCTGCATCGGGCGATTGGTATGTTATGTTGCGCGGCTATAGTGCGTACTCGGGTGTTTCCTTGCATGCTTTGTACAAGCGCAATTACTCCGTTGCTCTTGATCCCCTTTCGGTCAATGTATTGACCGTCGGCACGCCGGCCACGATTCGCGGAATGATCAAGCGCAACGGAATTGCTGTTCCGAACGCGACATTTGGCGTTCACAATGGTATTCGCCAACAATCCCACCTTGTGACAACCGACTCAAGTGGCCGATTCTCTGTCGCGTCTACGCCAATTGTTGCGCAGTCAGCAATCGTCGAGTTTCTCGCAGATGGGCTCGCATTTGGTTCCGTGGTGTATCAAGTGCTGCCATCCAATAACAATCCATCCTCACTAGTTTGCAGGGAACTTCGTTTCCGGAATAGTACCGCTCGAACAATCAAGCTTCGGGCAACAAATCCGTACGGCGGCACGCTCAACTACACCGTGGCGCCGGGTCAGACCCAGACTATCGTCAGCAGGAATTCGCCAGCGTTCACTTTCAAACCAACTACATACGCAGGCAACTTTGCAACAGGGGGGATTGGCGTTGCGGATATTACAGGGACAATGAGTGTGGACACCTCCGGCGTCGCCACCTGGTCTGTAACCGCTGGGGCTGGAGTGATGCTCCGCTTCTCTATATTCACAACATCCGAGCTGGATTCGGGTGTTTGTTGGTCCCCTGGTGGCACCATTGGAGCTGGCGCGGGCGCAGAGATTGGCGCTGACCTATGTATCGGCACGTCGGGTTTTAGTGTTGGCGGTAGCGTCGGTGGTGGTCTGGTCACAGGCGGCTTCTCGGTGCAGCTTATTGAATGGTGATGTACATCGCTTTCATCATAAAATGACGGAGGTTTATGGCGACTAGGCGGATACTAGGTACGATGGCTGTTTCGGCCATCGCAGTAATTGTCACTTGCGTCGTAATCTGGTTGGCGAGGCACAGGGGCAAGCCCGCGTCGGACCTTTCTGGTGAATCCACCGTAGAGCTTGTTGCGGGCGCACCGACCATTGCAGTTGAGCCGGCAGCATCGTTTCCAGTGTCGGATGCGAATCTTGAGGCCAGCGCCTCCGCACATGCCGGTCAACCCGAGCCTCAGCAAAATAATGCTCTATCCCCTTCTGATGAGAATACGGCATCGTTGTTAGGACAAGCTCCGTCTTCCGCGATCCTGAGTCGTTTGGTGGCGGCAGAGACTCATGAGGAGCTGGGCGAAGTGGCTGCTGCAATTGCTGCGTCTGGGACAAGAGATGACATCCTTGTACTTTTCACTGCGATTGAAACTGCGAATCAGGAGGACCGTGACACGCTCGCCCGCAGCCTTCAGGCCATTAGTAGTCACGACATTGGCCCTGATTTGCTAGACTTCCTTATCCGAAATATAGACGATCCGATGGTTGCCGCCCAAGCACGGGACGCGCTTGCGAGAATTATTGCCCCCGAAGATATCGCCTTCGTTAGCCAAGCTGTTCCATCGGATTCCGAACAAGCCGTCCTTCGATCCTTCCTCCTCCAAACGCTTGCGCAGATCAGCAATCCGGTAACCGTGGATGCCCTCGCGCACCTTTGTGCCCAGTCGAAAGATCCCGGTATTTTCATGGCGGTATCGAGTGCATTGGGATCAATCGGAACCCCCGAGGCCGTTGCATCGCTCGTCATCCTCATCGAAGATGGAGCGGTTGGGGACTTAAACGATCCACTTGCGCAAGCCCTCATGTCCGCCGCCAACAAAGACTCCCGGCTGCTGCTTCAAGACCAATTCCTCACCACAACGAATCCCGTTGTCCAGTATGCTACAGCCTTCGCCCTTGCCTCCATGAGCAATCAGGCATCCGGGGTTCGCTTTTCTCCTGCTCCGGACTCGCCCAGCCCTGATCAGCCCTGATCCATTTCCGTCTTGGACACAACGAGCAGGCGGAATGGAATCGTTGAACTATGCCCTGCCGCGCACGTCGCAGAGTGCTAGGTTCGCACGGAAGAGCCGCTGCTCAGCTCGCCGTTCGACGGAAGATGAAAACGAAAGACGATATACATGCCATAGCCAACGATACGGCCCGGTACTTCGCAAAGAATCTTATCCGCCTGCGCGATGAACGCAGAATGTCGATAAAGACCGCATCGGCGGAACTGGGCGTTGCGGCGTCCACTTGGTCGCAGTGGGAATCGGGCAAGTGATTCCCGCCCTGTAACCTTCTGAACTTGGTTGCGCGTCTATTCGGTGTGCGCCCATGCGTGCTTCTGTCTATGGCCGCTGATGACGGCGTCGGACCCGACTGTTGCGGCGTTGCGCCCACTGAATGCCATGCCGGAACTTCACAAAACGTGAGGGAAAATGGATCGCCCAGCGCACGGAAACGGAGCAGTTTGACAGGCAATAAGGGAGAGTGCTGCACGAAAGGGAAGAAGCCATGAAGAAAGCTGTCGCTATTTCGATGATCGCCGCCTTCTCGATCATGATGGCAACGCCAGCATGGGCGCAAATCACCGGCATTTCGGGGGCATCTGGAAGCCAGAAATACTACTACTACGATGCACCCGCCGGATTAAGCAAGTTGGAGATTAAAATTGCGGGAGGCACTGGCGACTGTGATCTCTACGTCAAATACGGGTCACAGCCAACCACATCGAGCTATAATTATCGCCCTTACTTGTCCGGCAACAATGAGACCGTCGCGGTTAACAACCCTTCGTCGGGGCGATGGTACATCATGCTGCGAGGATACAGCGCCTATTCAGGGGTGACTCTCAGCGTTGCGACGTGGGCGGGGTCAAGCCGTGTGGCCACCCCGACCGTCAACCCGGGCAGCGGTTCGTACCTCTATTCTCAGAACGTGACCATTTCCTGCTCAACAGCAGGCGCAACCATCCGCTACACCATCAACGGCAGCGAACCGACGTCTTCTTCGACTCAGTACACCGGTCCGATATCGGTCGATAGTTCAAGGACGATCAAGGCCAAGGCGTTCAAGAGCGGCATGGCCGAAAGTTACACCGCCTCGGCCACATATACGATCAGCGCACCGAGCGCTACAACGCTGATCAACGGCCAAACTGTCAGCAGCCTGTCGGGTTCTGCGGGCAACGAGAAGTTCTATAAAATCTCGGTTCCATCCGGGCAAACGAAGCTCGAGATTAAGACTTGGGGTGGCAGCGGGGACTGCGACCTATATGTTAAGCTGGGTTCTAATCCGTCTACCAGCAGTTACAGCTCGAAATCAATGGGCGGAAATAATAGCGAAACGATTACGGTCAACAACCCGGCGGCAGGAACGTGGTATATTCTGCTTAGTGCCTATAGCGCGTATTCCGGTCTAAGCCTTTCCGCCAACTACGGGGCCAACACCTTGATTTGGCCGCTACCCAGCCGCGCCCCCATATCTCAGTCATTTGGTGTGCTATGGTCGGCTAATTCATCAAAGAAACATACCGGCATAGACATTGCCGCACCAAAATTGACTGCTGTCAAGGCTGCGAAAAGTGGTACGGTTTCACGGGTTGGCTGGCTGGGCAGTGATGCCAAGACGGGAGAAGACTGGGGCAATTACGTCATCGTATCCCATGACAATGACTCATGGACGACCTGCTATTTGCATATTTCCAGCAAGCTGCGCGTCGGCGCTGAAGTTGCCGCCGGTTCAACAATTGGAACGGTGTTTAAAGATCATCTCCACTTTGGAATCCGAATCGCTCCGGCGAGTTCAATCTCTCCGAAGGGGGCTTTGCCGATCATAAACGGCACAACTTCAGACCCGACCTTTCCGGAAAAGTTTGCACATCCAACTAACTACATATTCACGTCAATGTGACAATTGTATACCATGGGACTGACAAAGTTTCGTCTTTTAGCGGTTGCGGAGCGCGGGTCGGGCCTTGAAACAATTCTAGGGGTTGAGTCCGGGTCAGGCCACGACGGCGTGTTGCCCAATTGACGCGTTTGATGGAGGAGCGAGTGTTTTAAGGCGATGGTCAGTTGAGCGAGGCGATCA
>JBDHQM010000052.1:0-14488 GCA_039807095.1 Kiritimatiellia bacterium | reverse complement strand
CTCTGGCGATTGTGCTGGTGGAACTGGAATTGTGGCCAAACTTGATTCGCCTGGCCCACGAGCGCGCGCTTCCCATCCTGCTCGCGAACGGACGGGTTTCGGACCACTCCTTCCGCGGCTATCAGCGGCTTCGCTATTTCTCACAGCGACTCCTGCCGATGATGGATATGTTCTGCGTACAAACCGCGACGGATCGCGATCGCCTCGCCGCGCTCGGCGCGCCGCGCAACCGGATTCAGGTACTCGGTTCGGCCAAGTATGACGTCGCGACAGCAGACGATAGCGGGGCTGAGAAGGCGCGCGCATTGCTGGCGGAGGCGCACATTACCGATCAGCACCTGATCGTCCTTGGCGGTTCGACGTGGCCGGGCGAAGAAGACGCATTGATGGATGCCTACAAAGGATTGAAGACGCGGCACCGGAATCTGGTGATGATTTTTGCGCCGCGCCATGTGGAGCGCGTGGCCGATGTGGAGCGAGAGATTCGCACGCACGCGATGACGTACGTGTTGCGTTCCCAACTCGGGCGCACACCGGTTCGGACTACGCCGCAGATTCTGGTGTTGGACACGACGGGCGAGCTGAAGCATTTCTATTCGTGCGCGGATGTGATTTTTGTTGGAAAGAGTCTGACACAGCACGGCGGGCAGAATCCCATTGAACCTGCGCTTTACGGAAAGCCTATCATTTGCGGACCGCACATGGAGAACTTCCGGGGGGTAGTGGAAGATTTTCGTCAGGCCGATGCATTGACGCAGGTGCCCGACTTGCAAAATTTGCGTCGCGCGATTGACGACCTCCTCTCGAATCCACAGCGCCGGGAGACCATGGGAGCTCGAGCCGCCGAAGTGGTTGAGAAGAAGCGCGGTGTACTCGATCGCACGTTGGACCTGCTGGATATCGTCTTCGAAGATGGAACCGACGCCGAGACGCCGCACAGCACGGTCCTGCCGTGAGCCGTGACGAGTCCAGGCGCGAGGTGCTGTTTGAAGGGCGCTGGCTCCGCTTTGTGCGCGCGCGTGATTGGGAGTTTGTGGAACATCGCAATGTACGCGGAATTGCGGTGATCATAGCGGTAACGCCCGATGGGCGGCTGCTCCTTGTTGAGCAGGAGCGTATACCGGTCGGGCAACGCGTGATTGAGTTGCCGGCGGGTCTCATCGGCGATGCTGAGGCGCGCGCGAATGAAGACTTTTCAGAAGCGGCGCGGCGTGAGCTGCTCGAAGAAACGGGCTATTCAGCCACGCGTATTTCCTTTCTTTTTGCCGGACCGATGTCGCCCGGTCGCTCCGCCGATCAGTATTCGTTTTTTCGGGCGGAGGGGTTGGAGCGCATTCACGCGGGTGGCGGCGACGAGACGGAGGATATTGTTGTGCATGCCATTCCGCTCACTGAGATTCACGACTGGCTGCGCGTGTGTCGGGCGGATGGCGTATTGATTGACCCGAAAATCTATACCGGACTGTATCTCCTCCAGCATTCCGACGCGGTGTGAGTGGCGCATTCTTGCGCTGCGTCCGCGTACGCGATACGTTTGCAGCTCGCATGAACAAATCTAGAAGCATAACGACAAAAATCGGCGATATGGGGACGACGGTCCTTCTCTCCGGCGAAGTTGTCGAAAAAGACTCGCCGCGCACGATGGCGTATGGCGATCTGGACGAGCTGGTGAGTGTGCTGGGCGTCGCGCGATGCCATGTGAAGCGCGCGGATGTGGGCGATGAGATTCTTTATTTGCAGCGCAATCTTTTCATCGTAGGCGCGGAGCTGGCGACCTCGCTGGAGATGGTGCGGTTGTTGAAACAGCGGATTACGAAGCAGTTCCTGCGCGATTTTGAAGTGCGGCGCGAGCGATGGGAGTCATCTATCGCGATGCCGAAGGGATTTATCATTCCCGGTGGAAGCGGCTCGCTGGCTTCTGCGCACCTGGACCACGCGCGCGCTGTGGCGCGCCGTTTGGAGCGGCGCGCCGTGCGAATGACGCGGGAAAACCTGGTGGCGAATCCGCCGATGATGCGCTGGCTGAACCGGCTTTCTGACTTTTTGTGGTTATTGGCGCGGGCTGAGGAAGGGGAGTCTCTTTCGTTGCATCAGTTGCGCGCGAATCTGGATGGGCGGACGAATGAAACAATCTGAATCAACATGGCGTCCGTCGGGCGCAAACGGTCCTGCACTTTCGCTCTACACGACGTTCCGGATCGGCGGACCGTGTCGTGGGTTGATTGCGTGCGAGACGCGCGCGGATTTGCGTCGCGCGGTGGAGAAGCTGGGGGAAGTCGGCGAGCCGTTTATCCTGATCGGAGGCGGTTCTAATTTGTTGGTCAGCGATGCAGGAGTGAACCAGCAGATCATTCGCTACTTCAGTGAAAAACCGCAGATCGCGCGGCACGGCAATGAGTTGACGGTGCAGGCTTCGACGCGCCTGGATGATCTGGCGAACTTTGCGGTGCAAGAAGGGCTCGACGGGTTATTGTGCTGCACGGGCATTCCGGGGACGGTGGGTGGGGCGATTGCAGGAAATGCGGGCGCATTTGGAGAACAGATTGGCGACCGCGTGCTTTCCATCGTTGCGATGGATCATCACGGAAATGAACGCAAGATTCCGGCGGACGAGCTTGGATTCGGGTATCGGCAATCGCGTTTGCAGGGAACAGATTCCATCGTGGTTTCCGCTCACCTGCGGTTGCGCACAGGCGATCGCGATCATTTGCGCGCGCGGCGGCGGGAGATTCTCGCTCTGCGTGCGGCAAAGCATCCCGACTGGCAGCACACGCCGACGGCGGGAAGTTTTTTCAAGAATGTGGAGCCGACATCGAGCGCGGAGCGGCGTCAGGCGGCAGGCTGGTTTCTCGAACAAGCGGGTGCGAAGGAGCTGCGCGTGGGCAAAGCGCGCCCGTTTGAGAAGCACGCGAACATCATCGTGGCGGAGCGCGGATGTCGGGCGGCGGACGTGCTGGAGCTTTCGCGGCAGATGGCGGCATTGGTGCGCGAGAAGTTTGGAATCGAATTGCAACGGGAAGTGCGTCTGCTCGGTACATGGCCGGACGGGGTGGCATGAACGAATTTGTCGAAATGCGCCGGGTGACCGCAGTGAAGCGGCACGGGCCGGATATTGTTGAGCTTTGCGTCGAGCGATTGGGTCTTGTATTTGAGCCGGGCGATTGCATGGCGCTTTACTCGGAAGAGGGCCGTGTGTCGCGTCCGTACAGCCTGGCGGCAGGTACGGCGGACGCTGATTTGCGGTTTCTGATCCGGCGCATGGATGGCGGGGATGTCAGCCCGTTTTTGTGCAGTCGCGTCCCGGGGGACGTGGTGCGGGTGAGTCCGCCGTTCGGTTGGTTTCGGCCCGGGGCTCAATCGGCGCGTCGTCCGTTTGTCTTCATGGCGACGGGGACGGGCATTGCGCCGTTCTTCGCGTATCTGCGGAGTCCGGGTGCGGAGCGACCGGCGACGTTTTGGTATGGCTGTCGCGTGGCGGCGGATTTAGTTGAGCCGGATTGGTTGAAGATGCAGGGCGGTGCACAGTTTGCGGTTTCGCGTGAGGCGGCTGCGGGTTGCCATCACGGGCGCGTGACGGATCAACTCTCTGCCTTGCCGCTGGGCGATTACGATTATTATCTCTGCGGGCTCGACAGCATGATTGACGATGTGGCGCGGTTTCTTCAGTCGAAGGGCGTGTCGCTGACGCAGATTCACCGCGAGTGTTTTTTCAACGCGCCGCTGAGCGCGTGATGTTTCCAAGGATTGGAAGCGAAGGCTCCGCGGGTTTCCAAGGATTGGAAGTTTTCCCTGCGCGCGCTTCCAAGGATTGGAAATTGTGCGCATTGCACTTTGTATTTGTGCGCGGGTTGATTACAGTTCGAGCTTTTCGGAGATAAATCATGGCGGATGTACGCGAAATTTTGGATGCGCTTGAGCGTATCCAGCAGAAGCTCGAAGAGCTAAGGGGGTTTCTTTGACGTTGATGGGCACCGCCGTGAGGTAGAGGAGCTGGAAGCGCAATCGGCGTCGCCGGGTTTCTGGGATGATGCCGCGAAGGCGCGCGCGAGTATTGCGAAGGTGAACGCGTTGAAGGCGATGTTGGAACCGTTCGCTGAATTGGAGAGCGAGGCGGAAGAGATCGCGATCCTGATGGAGCTTTCGGAAGAGGCGGGGTCTGAGGAAGAGCGCCTGGAGGTTGCGAAGGAATCCGAGGGGCGCTTGAAAAAACTGAGCGCGGATTATCAGCGCTTCGAGTTGCAGTCGCTGTTGTCGGAACGGTTCGACGCGAATAATGCTTACCTCACGCTTAATGCCGGGGCAGGCGGTACGGAGTCGTGTGACTGGGCTTCGATGCTATACCGGATGTATACGCGATATTGCGAGCGGCACGGGTTCACCGTGGATTTGCTGGACATGCAGCGGGGAGATGAGGCGGGGATCAAGAGTGTTTCCTTCATGGTGAGCGGGCCGTATGCGTATGGCTATTTGAAGGGGGAGCGCGGCGTCCATCGCCTGGTGCGCATCAGTCCGTTTGATTCGGCGAAACGGCGGCACACGTCTTTTGCTGCGTTGGACGTGGTGGCGGAGGTGGATGACGCAGTTGAGGTGGAGATTCTCGATAAGGATTTGCGTGTGGACACCTATCGCTCAAGTGGAGCGGGTGGTCAGCACGTGAACAAGACGGACTCGGCGATTCGTATTGTGCACTTGCCCACGGGGATTGTGGTGCAGTGCCAGGCGGAGCGCTCGCAGCATTCCAACCGCGATAAGGCGATGAAGATGTTGCGCGCGAAGCTGTATGAGTACGAGGTGGATAAGAAGCGGCGCGAGATGGAGAAGTTTTACGGTGAGAAGGGCGAGATCGCGTGGGGGCATCAGATCCGGAGCTATGTGTTGCAGCCATACACGATGGTGAAGGATCACCGGACGGACTGCGAGACGGGGCAGGTGGATGCGGTGCTCGATGGCGAGTTGGACGCCTTCATTGAAGCCTATTTGCGGATGGATAAGCAGGCGTGAACATTTTGCAGCAGATCATCGCGGACAAAAAGCGGGAGATTGAACAACGTCTGAGCGAAGTGTCTCTCGCAGAAATGGAGCGCTCTGCGGGGGCGGCTCCAGTACCGCCGGATTTTCTGCGCGCGTTGCGATCGAAGCCTATCGGGTTGATTGCGGAAGTGAAGCGGCGCTCGCCATCGGCCGGATTGATCCGGACTCCGTTCGATCCGGTTGCGATTGCGCAGAGCTATGAGCGCGCAGGCGCGCAGGCGCTTTCGGTATTGATGGACGGCGCGTATTTTGGCGGTGGTGAAGACGATTTTCGCGCGGTGCGAGCGGCTGTGAAGTTGCCGTTGTTGTACAAAGAGTTTGTGGTGCATCCCTGGCAGATCGCACATGCGCGAGCGATTGGCGCCTCGGCGGTGCTGCTGATTGTTGCGGCGTTGGCACAGGAGCAGTTGGCGGAGTTTCATCGCTTGGTTCTGGATGCCGGTTTGACGCCGTTGGTAGAGGTGCATGATCGGGAGGAGCTGGACATCGCATTGAGCTTGAATCCCATTTGTGTTGGTGTGAACAATCGCAACTTGAAGACGTTTGAGACCCGCTTAGAAACTACGTTTGCGCTCGCGGAGCGGGTGCCGTGCAACGTGTGTCTGGTGAGCGAGAGCGGGATTGGAAAAGCGGACGATGTGGCGCGGCTCCGCCATGCGGGTGCGCAGGCGGTGCTGGTGGGCGAGTCGCTATTGCGGCAGCCGGATGTGGAGCGTGCGGTGCGCGAGTTGATGCAAGTGGCATGAAGCATTTTGTCAAAATCTGCGGACTGACTTCGGAGGGCGAAGTTGACGCCGTTGCGGCGTTGCAGCCGGACGCGATCGGATTTGTTTTTTGGCCGGGATCGAAGCGCTTTGTTCACGCGGAAGATGTTGCGGTATGGACGCGCGATCTGCCCGCGACAATCCGCAAGGTGGGTGTTTTTTCCGACGCGGAGGCGGACGATATCCTGCGCACGATGGAATTGGCGAATCTGGATATCGCTCAGTTGCATGGAACCGAGCAGCCTGCGGACTTTTTGAATTTTCCGCATCCGCTGTGGCGTGCAGTGCGGCTGATGGCGAATCGGCAGGAGGGACCACCGGACCGCTGGTCGGTTGATGCGTTTCTTGTGGATTCGTATGATGCCAGGGCGCCGGGCGGAACAGGAGTTTTGACGGATTGGAACGCAGCGCGTTACTTTGTGGAGCATTCGGTCAAGCCCGTGATTTTGGCGGGCGGGTTGACGCCGGAAAATGTGCGGGATGCGCTGGCGAGCGTGAAGCCGTGGGGTGTGGACGTGAGTTCGGGCGTGGAGACCGAGCCCGGGCGCAAGGATATTGAAAAGGTGAAGAGGTTTATTGAGCAATGCCGCGCAGACTAACAGAGCCTGACGAGATGGGCCGGTTTGGCCCGTATGGCGGGATGTATGTACCGGAGACGCTGATGTCGCCTCTGCAAGAGTTGGCGACTCAGTATGCGCGGATACGGCGCGATGCGAAATTTCATCGCGAGCTGAATCACTATTTGCGAGATTTTGTGGGGCGTCCGACGCCGCTCTATCATGCGGAACGGCTGTCGAAAGAGATTGGCGCGAAGGTGTATTTGAAACGCGAAGATCTCTGCCACACAGGCGCGCACAAGATTAACAATTCGATGGGGCAGGTGCTGCTTGCGCGGAGGATGGGAAAGGGCCGGGTCATTGCTGAGACCGGTGCGGGCCAGCATGGCGTGGCAACGGCTACGGTTGCGGCGATGTTCGGCCTCGAATGTGTCATCTACATGGGCGCAGTGGATATGGAACGCCAGGCGCTCAATGTTTCGCGGATGCGGCGTTTGGGTGCAACAGTGGTTCCGGTGACGGCGGGCCAGCAGACACTGAAGGAAGCGATCAGCGAGGCGATGCGCGACTGGGTGACGAATGTGCGAACGACGCACTATATTTTGGGATCCGCGCTGGGTGCGCATCCCTATCCGATGATGGTCCGCGATTTTCAGAGCGTGATCGGGCGCGAGGCCCGGCGGCAGATCATGACGGCAGAGCGCCGGTTGCCGACTCACATCATCGCGTGCGTGGGTGGCGGCAGCAATGCGATCGGGATTTTTTATCCGTTTATTGGTGACAAGCGGGTTCGCTTGATCGGTGTTGAGGCGGGCGGTGAGGCCATCCGGCCCGGACGTCATGCGGCCCGTTTTGCCGGTGGGCGAGTGGGGATTTTGCAGGGCACGAAGACGTACGTGTTGCAGGATCGCGATGGGCAAATCCAATTGACGCATTCGGTGAGCGCGGGCCTGGATTATGCTGCGGTGGGCCCGGAACACGCGTTGCTGCGCGACTGGAAGCGCGCGGAGTATCACCACGTCAGCGATGCGGAGGCGATGAAGGGCGTCAACACGCTTTGCCGACTGGAAGGAATTCTGCCGGCGCTGGAGTCGGCGCATGCGGTTGCCTATGCGTTGAAGGCGAAGCGTCAATTCAAGCCGCGCGATTTGGTGATCATCAATCTTTCCGGACGCGGAGACAAAGACGTACAGCAGATGGAGCAGTGGGATGCTGCACACATAAACGACGGGACGGCGAAGGCATGAGTGTTCGCAGCATGACCGGATATGGGCGCGCTGTTGTGCTGAAGGATGGACTTCGCGCAGAAGTGGAGTTGAGTTCGGTCAATCGCAAGCAACTCGACATTTCACTTTCCATCCCGCGCGCACTTTCGTCGCTGGAGTCTCGCATTCATGAAGAAATTGCGCGCGTGTTGAGCCGTGGCCGTGTGACGGCGACGATTCTGGTGCGTTCCACAGGGAATGCGGCCCGGTATGATGTTCAACTGAACGAGCCGTTGGCCCGGTCGTATCTCGATGCCCTGCGCCGGCATGCTGTGAAATTAAAGGTGCGCGACGATTTGGGACTGTCGCACGTCCTTGCACTTCCGGGCGTGGTGCATGTGGAGTCACCGGATGAAGACTCCGAACGAATTTGGGTGGTCTTGCGGCCGGCGTTGATCAAGGCGCTGGATCGCTTGGACCGGATGCGAAAAAAAGAAGGGGCGGCGTTGTCCCGCGATTTACTGGCCCGCGTGGATGTCCTTCACCAACTGGCGCAGGAAGTCGGCGCGTTGAGTCCGGCGGCTGTGGTGCGCTATCGCGAGACGTTGAAGGGGCGTCTCGCATCCATGCGGGACGAATTGGGAATTTCTGACGAACGCCTGGAACGCGAGGCTCTGCTTTTTGCAGATCGCACCGATATCACGGAAGAGACCACGCGGATTGCGAGTCATCTTAAACAGGTTCGCGAGTTATTGCGCGGGGGAGAACCGGCGGGCAAACCGCTGGACTTCCTTGCCCAGGAATTGAATCGCGAGATTAACACAGTGGGGTCCAAAGCGAACGATGCCGCAATTGCGCAGCGGGTTGTTCAATTCAAGACGGAGCTGGAGCGCCTGCGGGAGCAGGTCCAGAATATACAATGATCGAATTGCCTGTGCGTTCGTTGCTGGTGGTTGTGTCGGCACCCTCTGGAGGAGGGAAGACGACGTTGTGCGAGCGATTACTCGCGGAGTTTCACCAGATGGTGTATTCGGTTTCGTGCACGACGCGCGCGCCGCGCGACGGGGAAATTGACGGGACCGACTACTACTTCATCAGCGAAGAGGAGTTCGAGCGCCGCGTGCAGAACGATGAGTTCGTGGAACACGCGATGGTGCATGGGCATCGCTACGGCACGCTGCGCCGGTTTATTGAGCGCGGATTTGCCTCCGGGCGCGATGTGTTGATGGATATTGATGTGCAGGGCGCTGCGCAGATTCGAAACAAGCTCGCTACGCTCCCGGAAGGCGATGCGCTGCGGCGAGGATTTGTGGATGCGTTCATTGCACCGCCTTCGATTGAAGTGTTGCGCAAGCGATTGCATCTGCGCGGCAAGGATGCGGATGCTGTTATTGAGCGGCGATTGCAACAGGCCGAGAATGAAATGAAGCGCTGGCGCGAGTACAAATATCTGATTGTGAACGACCGATTGGATGCGTCGTACGATGCGTTGCGTTCAATTGTCGTCGCTGAGCATCATCGTTTGTTAAAAAATCCCGAGTGAAAATAGTTGCAACATTTTGCATCACGACAGTTGACGTTAATTCGGAGTGGTTCTATTCTTTCATCAACAGAGTAGCAATGATGACAGCCAAACGACAGATACGCGTGAGCTCACCATCGTTCAACTATGCTTTCTGATTTTAAAATTTATTCTTTCCGTTTGTTTCGTTCTCGAGTCGAGCGCGAGGTCGCCACTCGAGGCCAACGTGATCAGCAACTGATCGCCGTCAATTATTTCACGCGCGGATTTCCGTCCGCATGATTGGAACACCGCCGCTATCAATCGCTGAAAGAAGAACACGAACAACACGGAAGGGAGGGATGACAGATGGCCAAGAAAGCAGCAAAGAAAGCCGCTAAGAAGCCGGCGAAGAAAGCCGCGAAGAAGAAGAAATAACCCCTGAGAAGGGATCCTGGCTGTTTCCAGCCAGGACTTGAAATGACGACTCGCGATGTCACAGTCAAAGAGTCGTCATTTCATTTTCTACATACCCCCTTTACGTTCTGATTGGCAAGGGGGTTTCCGGAACAAGTTGACACCCCCCCCGCAAATGGGGTAAAGGACTTCCCATCACCCTACATCTAGTAGCGGGGTTCCGCCATGCGATGCCCAAAGTGTAGCCACCAGGACGATAAAGTGATTGATAGCCGGACGGTCCGGAACGGGGATGTGATCCGCCGTCGCCGGGTTTGCCTGCAGTGCGGGTATCGGTTCACAACGTACGAAGAGGTTGTGAAGGCGGGGCTGAGAATCATCAAGCGCGATGGGCGCCACGAAGAATTGGATCGTCAGAAGTTGACGAACGGCATTGCGCGCGCGTGTGAGAAGCGGCCGATTAGCGCTCAGCAGATTGAGAACGTGGTGGATACGATCATCAATGAGCTTGAGAGCGAGTATGAGCGCGAAGTTCCCTCCACGATCATCGGCCAGAAGGTGATGGACAAGCTGGAAGAACTGGACGAGGTGGCGTATGTGCGATTTGCCTCGGTCTATCGTCGCTTCCGCGACGTGAATCAGTTTTTGAGTGAAGTCGAAGGACTGATTGGTCGCGAATGATTCTCTCTTCACATTGCGACGAAACGCGAACACACGCGATTGAACCGCTGGTGCAGTCTGCAATTCGCATGCACCCGGCTTCACAGGACGTGTTGCGCGCGGCTTGGGATTCCGTACAGATATTTTTCGAAGAGAGTGATAGCGGTATTTTGCGGGAGCCCGAAGCGGCGCTGTTGCTCTATGCGCGCGCGCTGGCGGCGTGCAATCAAACCGACCTTGCGGGCGAGATTGCGCGTTTGGCGCCGTGTGCGACGGCTCTCCTTCCACATTTGTCTGTAGATCGTCTTTCGCTGAATGCGATTCGGGCGTTGGCAGCAGGCGCTTTGCGTCCGGTGCCGGAATCATCGCTTAGTCGCGGCTTGGTGATTCTTTTGGATGGGAGCCGGTTTCATCGCGATGCGCGCTTCGAAATGGATTTTGCGATGTTTCCTGTGCTGCGCTCTCTAACGCAGACGGCGTTGGAGCTGTTGGCGATGACGGAGGAGCGGGGATTACTGCTTTTCCGCGGCTGGTCTGTTTCGGGCGAGTCAGATGCGATGCGCTCGGAGCGTCGCGCGTTTGCGGAGTCGGTTGTTGAACGCGAAACTACTGCGATACAGCGTCCGGAATTGATGTGGGTGGACTAGCGGGCGAACTTCTTTGCGGGGTAGAAAAGTTTGAAATTTGCCTGCATGGAGTGTTGACATAGTGTGCCAGTCTGCTACACATCGTCGCTTGTTTGTTCGGCCGAAAGGGCGACAGGCAGTTAGCTTTAGGAGAATACGATCATGTCTATGCACCCCAGTTTGAAGTCGGCCACTCGCATCACGGTCAAGCGCAACGTGTTGAAGCGCTATGAGCGCGTTGACATTATGCGCAAGAAGGGCAAGTGGAAGGACGGCGATCGCGCGTTCGGTTTGCCGAAGACGAAGACCATCTGAGTTTCCAGGTGATTTGTTCAGGCGCGCGGGAATCCCGATATCTGCGGGTTTCCCGCGCGTCTTGTTTTAAGATACTGGCCCGGCGGTTCTGGAGGGGCCGGAGGGCGCGGCGCTTTATCAGGCGTGATGCTGGGTGACGAAGTGTTCGGTGATGTAGGCCGTCGCGTCTTCCAGGGTCGGCAAGATTTTCGTGCAGAACCGGACCATCCATGGGCTGGAGTCTTTGAAGGAGAAGGGAGAGAACGCCACGACGAACTTTTTCAGATCGTGTGAGGCGTAGAAAACTTCCATGGAAGTGCCGATGGAGTTTTTGTTGTAGTTGACGAGGATGATGTCGGCATCGCGAATATCCTGAAGATCGAATTCGACGATTTCATTGGCGCTATCCACCTCGCGATCCTTGAAATTCCGGCGCATGGGATCGAGGAGTATGAAGTTGGGGGAGAGCACTTCTTTTGCGCGTTGGCGCCAGGCGCGGGCATGTCCTTCGTGTTCGTCCATGATGGGACCGCAGAGATAGATTTTTTTCTTCATCGGGAAACTTTCATTTGCGTTCCAATGTGCGGAACGTTGAATGAGATAATCGCGCGGCGGTTGGGATTCAAGCGGAATCAGGGCGAGGGAGAGCGAGTTTCCGGCGTGGTCTGGCGGAGAAGTTCATCGCGTAGTTTCTGAACATCAGATCGGTCGCGAATGGTATCCAGTTGGGGGTCACCCAGGGAGGCGAGTGTGGCGCGTGGATCGGCATGTGCTGCACGGCGGAGGTAGTGAAAGGCTTTCTCTTCGCCTTGTTGAAGGCTGTAGGCGCAGGCGAGGTTGAAATAGGTAACGAAAGCGAAGCGTGGTGCGAGGGAAAGGTGTGGAACGACACGCTGAAGAATTTCGATGGCAGATGCAGTTTCGCCAATGGTGAGAAGTGCAGCGGCGAGGTTGCATTGGCTGCCGAGGTCGTCAGGGGCTAGGTCGCTGGCCTCGTTGGCGTAGGCAAGCGCGTTGGAATATTGCTGCATTCTAAAGGAGTAGAGGGCGAGTCGGTTGAGGAGCTTGGCTTGAAACTTCGGGTTGGCTGTGAGGTTTCTGCTGTCGAGCATCAGGTGAATCGCCTTCTCTGCCTCACCTTGCCGGAAGAGTTGATCCGCACGATCGGCACGCTCGCGGAGCAGTGTAAGTTCGGCCTGGCGAGTGGCCAGATCGGGCGTTGCAGGTATATCAGCGGGCAGAGCGAATATACTGCTGGAAAAAACTGGGGATGAAATGAGGTCATCAGCGGGAATAACGGCGGTGGCCGGTTGAGTTTGCGTTGTCGGGGCGGATTCGTGGCGAGGTGATGGGGGATCGAGTTGATAGATTGCCGGGCGAGCACCAACAGGGCGGGTATTTGTTTCAGCGGTTTCTGCGAATGAAGCGGGTGCGGCAATCAGTGGGACGGCGAGAATCCAGAGTGAGCGTAGGTTTGTCGCACGGCTGAAAATCATGTGCACAACGTACAGGGAATGAAGGAGTTTCGCAATATTCTGATTTTCTTCACTTGCGAAATGGGAGGTGCGGTCTTACTGTTCGACTCAGAAAGCAATCTTCGGGGCCGGGTGACCCTTGTTCGTTGACAGAACGAGGGAACTCCCGACCGGCGGTGTAGCCCGCGACTCCTTTAATAGAGGACTGAGGCAGTCAGCAGCCCGATTGGGTTTGTCATCTGTCGCCGACCGTACAGTCGGGATGAAAGAAGATTGATTACACGCCTGTGGTGTAATTTGCTCCGGGGTTGCCGCCTTTCGGGGCTTTTTTATGACAATGAAACGTGCGGCATCAGAGAGAGTGAAGCAATCGGAGTTCGATCCGATTCCGGATGTTATTGCTGCGGTTGCGCGCGGCGAGGTTGTTGTTGTTCTGGACGACGAGCGTCGGGAGAACGAGGGCGACTTGATTGTGGCTGCGGACCGGGTTTCTCCGGAGGCGATTAATTTTATGGCGCGCTATGGGTGCGGGCTGGTGTGTGTCGCACTCGATCGAGCACAGTTGCTCCGGCTCGGAATTGCGCGCATGGGTTCGTACGGTAGCGGCGATTCCTTCCGCACAGCTTTTATGGAATCTGTGGATGCGCGCTCCGGCATCACGACGGGGATCAGCGCGGCGGATCGAGCGCATACGATTTCGCTGTTGGCGAATCCTAAAACAGAGCCTTCGGAACTGATGAGGCCGGGCCATATTTTCCCGTTGGAGGCGAGGGATGGGGGAGTGCTGCGACGCCCCGGGCATACGGAAGCGGCTGTTGATTTGGCACGCCTTGCGGGGCTGAATCCTGCGGGCGTGCTTTGCGAAATTCTGCGTCCGGATGGTGAGATGGCGCGGCGCGCGGATTTGCTTGTGTTTGCGCGTGAGCACAACTTGCGTATAACGAGTGTCAATGCGATTGCTCATTATCGTCGCGAGACGGAAGAGCTGGTTCGACTGGAGGAGGAGATCAATCTTCCAACAGAATATGGCGCGTTCAGACTGAAGATGTATCACTCCGTGCTGGATCAAAAGTCGCACCTGGCGTTGATTTTCGGCGCACCGGAGAAGTCGGCAAATCCCCTGGTGCGCATTCATAGTGAGTGCCTGACCGGAGACGCATTTGGCTCGCTGC
This sequence comes from Kiritimatiellia bacterium, assembly GCA_039807095.1. Taxonomy (GTDB): domain Bacteria; phylum Verrucomicrobiota; class Kiritimatiellia; order CAIVKH01; family CAIVKH01; genus JAMLJG01. The sequence continues at coordinate 786 of JBDHQM010000052.1, read as the reverse complement.
GCTGTGATTGCGGTTCGCAGTTGCAGACCGCGATGAAACTGATTGCGGAGAGCGGACACGGTGTTCTCTTGTATCTGCGTCAAGAGGGACGCGGGATCGGACTGGAGCAGAAGATCCGTGCCTACGCGCTTCAGGAAAAGGGTCTCGACACAGTGGAGGCGAATGAGCAGCTCGGCTTTGAAGCCGATGCGCGCGATTATGCGATTGCGGCGCAAATGTTGCGCGCGTTGGGTATTGCTTCCTGCCGGTTGCTCACAAACAACCCGCGCAAAATTTCGGGCTTAGAGGAATATGGCATGCATGTTCAGGAGCGGGTTCCGCTGGTGCGGCCGCCTACTCAGCACAACGGGCGTTATCTGGATACGAAGCGCGCGAAGTTGGGTCATTTGATTTAAGTGAGGTGTGAAATGAAGGTGATCATCGGAGAAGCATCGGCAAAGGGATTGAAAATCGGCATCGCGATCAGCCGGTTCAACGATCTGTTCACCCGCAATCTATTGGCGGGTGCGGTTGAAACGCTGGAGCGGCATGGCGCGAATTCGAATGACATTACGGTGGTCTGGGTGCCCGGTGCATTCGAATTGCCCTCTGTGCTGCGCCCGATGGCAGCGAGCAAGCAATACGACGCGCTCATCGCACTGGGTGTTGTGATTCAGGGTGCGACGGGGCATGCGGAAATCATTAACGGACAGGTCGCGGCGAGCATCGCCCAGATTGCTGCGGAAACGGGTATACCGGTTGTGGACGGGGTGATCGGCGCACAGACGACAGAGCAGGCGATGGAGC
>JBDHQM010000051.1:0-14725 GCA_039807095.1 Kiritimatiellia bacterium | reverse complement strand
TATTTTATTTGGGATCAACGCAGTGATAGACGCGCGGCGAGGGCGCCGCGCGCAGCACGCGAGGGCGCGTGCGCTCCCCTGCGTCACGGCGTAGCCGGCAGTGATCGCAGCACCTCCGGAGGGGCACGCTCCGTCGTGCCCGGTTGGAACGCCACGCTCCCGTGTGGCCGAAACTGAGTGCCCCGCCTTCGCAAGGCCTACGGCGGGCAAGCGGAACTACAGCCTGTAGCATTGCGGGCGGTATTTTATTTGGGATCAACGCAGTGATAGACGCGCGGCGAGGGCGCCGCGCGCGGCACGCGAGGGCGCGTGCGCTCCCCTGCGTCACGGCGTCGCCGGCAGTGATCGCAGCACCTCCGGAGGGGCACGCTCCGTCGTGCCCGGTTGGAACGCCACGCTCCCGTGTGGCTAAAACTGAGTGCCCCGCCTTCGCAGGGCCTACGGCGGACAAGCCCGCCTTCGCAAGGCCTACGGCGGGCAAGCGGAACTACAGCCTATACGTAGCATTATGGGTATCCAAAGCCGCTGCCGCCCTTGTTGCGGGCGGTTTTTAATAACGGAAACTGCTCTTGCCGATAAATTCGCGCAGGAGGGAGGTGGGCGGTACGAGATCGGAGGGGAGGGCGAGGAAGCTGGCGAGGAATTCCTGCATGCGGCGGGCTTCGACGTAGGAGGGGTTGTCGGGCTTGACCTCGGCGAGGAGGGGCTCGACGAGGGGTTTGAGCACGGCGAGTTCGTAGTCGAGAGCGGAGTTGAAGGCGATGTCGGCGTGGCCCTGGAAGGGGAATATCCACGTCTTTTCGCCGCGCCGGACGCTAGGCCACATATTCATGGTGACGAGGGCGGAGTGGCCGCGGAACTGGTTGTCGCGGACGAGTCGGCGGACGAGCCGGTTATCGGTGGTGGAGATGCGGTTGGTGCTGTCGAGGTTGAGCTGGGTGAGCGCGCTGATGTAGACCTTGAATTTGCGCTCGTTGGGAAGCTGCTCGGTCAGACGGGGGTTGAGGCAGTGGATGCCTTCGAGAATGACCATTTGGTTGGGCTTTAGTTGGAGCGAGTCGCCTTTGAATTCCTGGCGGCCGAGCTGGAAGTTGAAGGTCGGGAGGTCCACCTTTTCGCCTGCATCGAGGCGGCAGAGGTGATCGTTGAAGAGTTTGAGGTCTATGGCCTCGATGTGTTCGTAGTCGTTCTCGCCTTTTTCATCCTTCGGGGTGTGGTTGCGGTCCACGAAGTAGTTGTCCACGGAGACTGTGACAGGTTGGAGTCCGCTGACGCGGAGCTGGACGGCGAGTCGTTTGGCGAAGGTGGTTTTGCCGGAGGAGGAGGGGCCTGCGATGAGGAGCCAGCGGATGCGATCGCGGTGTTGGGAGACGTGATCGGCGATTTGCGCGATCTTCTTTTCGTGCAGGGCTTCGGCGATGCGGATGAAGTCGGCGATTTCTTTATTCGCGATGATTTCGTTGAGGCGTCCGACGGTGTTGACGTTGAGGATGCGGCCCCACTTTTTGTGCTCCTGGAAGATGTTGAAGAGCTGGGGTTCTTCGCGGAGGGGCGGGATTTGCGGCGGGATGCTGCGGTCGGGGAACTGGATCACAAAGCCGGGTTTGTGTTTGACGATGCCGAGGTGCGTGACCGCGCCTGCAGAGGCGGCGAGCGGGCCGTGTGAGAGATCGGCGAAGGTGCCGCAGGTGTAGATGACTACCTTGGGCGGATTGCCGAAGCGAAGGAGGTTGAGTTTGTCTTGCTGCTGTTGTTGTTCGAAGACTTTTACGGCGTCGCCATAGCCCACCTTGTGGCGCTCGATGGCGACATCCTGCGCGACGAGTTGCTTGAGGCGCTGGTCAATGGCGCTGATCTGTTCGTCGGTGATGCCTTCGACGCCCTCGCGCTCGAAGTAGCAGTAGAAGCCGGTGCTGAGGGAGTGTTCGATGGAGAAGTGGGCATCGGGGAAGAGTTCTTTGACGACCTTTGCGAGGAGGAAGGACGCGGTGGCGCGATAGATGCGCCATCCGAGCGGATCGGCGAAGGTGAGGAAGCGGATTTCGCTGTCCACTTCGAGTTTGAACATCAGGGTGACGAGCTGGTTGTTGACGACCGCGCCGAGGTAGTGGCGGCCGTGTTCGTCCGTCTTGCTGGTGAGCAGAGTGGAGACGGGTGTGTCAATGGGGCACTCTGCTTTTCGACCATCTGCAAACGTGACGACGATGTTGTTCTGCTTCGGCATATTTTCCCCGCTATCGTTAGGTTCCAAGTATTGGAAGAGAGCCTACACGATATTTCCAAGGGTTGGAACAATGTTTTGTGAGGGGGCGGTCTCGAGAGAGGCAAAAAGCAAAAAAAGAGGCTTTACCGGAGCGGGCGGCAGGTTAACACTACTGTCAGCGGGGGTGCGGCATATTTGTCGTTGATTGCAGAACTGGGGGGGGCATCATGAAGATATTGCGCGTTGGGTTGCTGGGCGTTCTTTTCGCTTCGTCGAGTCTTTGCGTGTCGGGTGCGCAGTTCGGCGATTTCACGTATCAAGTCAGCGGAACGAATGTGTGGATTACCGGCTATTCAGGGGGAGCGTCGGTAGCAATTCCTTCGATCATTTCCAACATGCCTGTGGTGGGTGTGTCTACGGCGGCGTTTGCCTCGAACGGAGTGATCTCGACCGTGATTGTGCCCGGATCGGTGACTTCAATTAACGCCTCCGCATTTAATTTGTGCACGAATTTGGCGAGTGTGTCGCTTACGAACGGTTTGGCGTATATCGGGTCTTCCGCTTTTTATGCCTGTTCGAAGCTACAGCAGGTTCAGATTCCGAACACCGTTCGCAAGCTTGAGGCGTACGCGTTTTATGGCTGTTCGAATCTCGGCAGCGCCGTGATTGGGAACGGAATTAACGAGCTTGGGCACGATGCGTTCCGGTATTGCGAGAACCTTACGAATCTGACGATCGGCACGAGTGTGGACTGGATTGGCTATTTTGCGTTTGCCAATTGTTCGAAGCTCAAAAACGTCGTGCTGCCCAACAGTGTGAACACGATTGCTGAGGAGGCGTTTCGAGGGTGTAGGAGCCTTACAAATATTTCGTTGGGCAAGGTGTCGTCCATTCGCAATTTTGCTTTTGTCGGTTGCACAAATCTGACGCAGGTCGTTCTGCCTGCCAATTTCTTTACGCTGGGGACGGATATCTTCGATAGCTGTGTATCGCTCACGAATGTGGATGTGAGTGTATCAAACTCGATGTTTAGCAGTTATCAGGGGGTCTTGTTCGATAAAACACGTACGGCGATTTATATCTATCCCCAGGGCAAGACGAATGCCTCGTATACGATCACGAACAGCGTGACGGCGATTAAGTCGTGGGCATTTATTGATGCGGTTCACTTGAAGAGCATTTCGATTCCCGGCAGCGTCACCAGTATTGAGAATAATGCATTCAGGGGGTGTACGCAGCTTGCCAATCTTGTACTTCCGAACAGTGTGACGACGCTGGGGAATGGGGCCTTTGCGTTCTGCGGCGGGCTCACCAACGTTGTGATCGGCAGCGGCGTAACCAATATAGCCGGGGACGCATTTTTGAGTGCCTCGAATATTGTCAGTGTTGCGATGGGGCCAGCGGTTCGTACGATTGGGTCTTCCGCGTTTTCCAAGTGCGCTTCTCTGCGACAGATTACGCTGCCGGGTACGCTTGACTCCCTTGGTAGCTATGCTTTTGGTTCCTGCTCGAGTTTGAAGGAGATCGTTGTGCCGGATAGCGTCACGAACCTGGAGAGTGGGGCGTTTTCACAGTGTTCTTCGCTATCGAATGCTGTGTTGGGCGTGGGGATCACGGCGATTCCCTCGTCCGTATTTATGTCATGTAGCAATCTCGCCCGCGTCTCGCTTCCCGATGCGGTGACGCGCATTGGGGATAATGCTTTCTATGGGTGTCAGCGTCTGGATCCGATTTCGATTCCCGATGGCGTGACTTCGATCGGCCTCTCTGCTTTCAACGGCTGTTATAGCGTTGGCGACCTGTTTGTTCCGCATAGCGTGACGTCGCTGGGCATGTTTGCTTTTGGTTCCAATCGCAGCCTGTCGAATGCCGTGGTGGGTAGCGGCGTCACTTCGATTCCGCAAGGATTGTTTTCCGGCTGTACGAATTTGAGCAGCCTTTCGTTTCTTGGCGCTGTGACGAATATCGGAAGTGGCGCTTTTTCGCGGCTATACGAGTTGCAGAACCTCTATTTTTCGGGCGATCCGCCGGGGTATGTTGACAGCGAACCATTCACGAATTCGGCGAATGTGACGGTGTATTATCTGCCGGGGCATGCCGGGTGGGGAAACACCTTTGCCGGTCGGCCTGCGAAGCTGTGGAATCCCATATTGGATCGTCTTGCGATCGCGCCGGGAATGGTGTCGTGCACGGTGACGGGCACGGTCGCAATTCCGGTTGCGCTGGAGACGACAACGAATTTGTTCCGGGGCCCGTGGAGTCGGGTTGCGGTAACGAATCTCACCGGCGGGTCGCTACAAATTTCACACGCGATGCTGACGAACGGCGTGGTGCGATACTATCGGATCGCGGGGCCGTGAGTTGTGTGGAAAGGCTGAAGGATGAAGGCAGAAGGATGAAACCTGAAAACCTGAAAGCTGAAACCTGAGGGATGAGAAAGCTCGAGCTACTCGATAAGGTCGGTTAACTCGATCTACTCGAACACTGGTTTGACCCGATTGACCGCCTTGACCTTATTGACGGAGGCGGGGTGGTGGGGGAAAGAGAAATCGGCCACGACTCGGTTGAGGCGGGCGGGTGTCGCGTGGCCCTCCAGAGGGTGGTTGGTTCGGCATTCCGCCAGCGGAGTGGCCCGCCTGCAGCGCTATGCGCAGCATTGCGGGCAGGCGGAACTACAGCGGGTGGGTTGGTGAAGCAACGCTTCTTAAACTTTGTGCCTCTGTGCCTCTGTGCCTTTGTCCCTTCTACTAACTCCCAACTCCCCAGCAAATCACTTCGCAGGAACTGGATTTGCCGCGGCTTTCTTTTTCACCATGATTTGTTGGAAGATCATGAGGGCGTTTTGGGTGGTCCAGTAGAGGGCGAGGCCGGATGCGAAGTTGTAGAGGAAGATGAGCATCATGCCGGGCATCATTACGCCCATGATTTTCTGTTGGGCGGGGTCGCCTGCGCTGGGGGAGAGTTTCATCTGGAGGTACATGGTGAGCGCCATGAGGAGCGGCAGGATGTTGAGCGAGAGGCCGAACGGCAGCATGCCGGGGAAGAGGTTTTCCGGTTCGCTGAGGTCTTTGATCCAGAGGAAGTCGGCGAAGCGCAGCTCGATGGCGATGCGCAGGACGACGAAGAGGGCGATGAAGACCGGGATCTGGATGAGCATGGGCAGGCAGCCGCCGAGCGGGTTGACCTTGTGCGCTTTGTAGAGCGCCATGATTTCCTGCTGCTGCTTTTGCGGATTATCTTTGAATTTGGCGCGGATCTCGTTGACGAGCGGGGTGACGGCGCTCATCCGCTTCATGCTCTCCGTGCTCTTGTGGGTGATGGGCCAGAAGATGGTGCGGACGATGAGGGTGAGGAGGATGATGGCGATGCCGTAGTTGTAGGGCGGCAGTTTGTCGTGGATGGCGTTTAGGACCCAGAGGAGGATTTTGCCGACCGGCGCCCACATCCCGAACTCCATGACGTCTGCGCGGTGCAGGGAGAGGGATTTGAGTTCGTCGTATTTCATGGGGCCGACGTAGAGGGTGCTCTCGCGGTCGAGTGTCTGGCCGGGGGCGAGTGTGATTTCGGCCAGCGCGATGGCGGCGCTGACTTCAGTGACTTCGGTCATTTTGCGCGGGGCGAATGCGGGGTCGGCCATTTCGCGCGGGGCGGGTGCGCGGCGGGCAGAGATGATGAGGTGGTCGCCGCTGTTTTCGGGCGGGGTGAGGATTTGAACGAAGTATTTATTTTTCGCGGAGACCCAGTCCACAGCGTTAGGGCGCGGGGCGAGGTCAATGGTGAGGGGGAGGGTGGCGGCTTCGCGCTCTTCCATATCCTGGGTGAAGAACTTGCCTAGGTTTTTGCCCCAGTGCTGCACTTTTTCGCCGCCGGGCGAGAGGGAGTCCACACCGAGCGGAATGATGCCGGCGCGCTCTTTGTGGCCGGATTCGCGAACCATGGGGCCCGTGCGGATGACGGCGTTAGAGAGGTTGATCGAATCGGCGGAGGTGTTGACGATGCGGTCGTGAACGCGGAGGAGGTAGCCATCTTCCGCCGTGATGGTGCGTTCGAGGCGCAGTCCGTTGGCGGCGGTGCGCTCAAATAGAATCGTTGCGCCGTTATCTTTCGCGGTAGCGGTGAAGGCGTGTGCGACGCCGAGACCGGGCAGCCCGGAGAGGGAGAGGGCAGGTTGGGCGGCGAAGTTGAGCATCATCGCCCCGCTGTCCTTCGATAGTGCGCTGCGGTATTCCTTCAAGACGACTGATTTGAGACCTGCGCCGCGCGAGGTGAGCGAGAACTCTGCGCGATCCGTGGAAAGCGTGAAGGTCTCTTCCGGTGCAGACGAGGCTGCTTCTTCTTCGACGCTCGCTGTAGCTGCGCTGGCGCTGGCGGCGGGAGCGACGGTGGTTTGCGCTGTTGTTTCGGCCTCTGTTGCGGGCGCGATGGCGGTTTCGATGGGTTCAGAGGCGGGTGAGACGGCGGTGTCTGCCTGGTTCGAGGCCGATGCGGTTGCGCTTCGGGCCTGCGGTGCGACGCGATCGGGGAAGAATTTCTTAGCGATTCCGCGGTCTATGACCGGCCAGGCGAAAAGGAGGGCCAGGAGGAGGACGAAGGGCCAGATATCTTTTTTGTTCATTGACGTAGAATTATCCTCGGTTCAATTCGGCTTTACTGGGTACGGGGTCGAGGCCACCGGCGTGGAGCGGGTGGCATTTACAAATTCGTTTGGCAGTGAGCCATCCGCCGCGCAGCGCTCCGTGTTGTTCGATGGCTTCGAGGCCATAGGCGGAACAGCTCGGATAGAAGCGACACTGCCCGCCGAGCAAGGGGCCGAGCGTCCATCGGTAAAGATGGATCAGCGCTTTGGCGATGCGGCGCGGCAGATGCGTGACGGCGGTGTTCATATTCAGGGAAGGGGCTATTGTGGCTCGGGCGATCCTTCAATCAAGCCTGCGCGTTTTGCCAATGTGAGCAATTCCTGCTCTATGCGGGCCGGCGCTGCTTCAAGCAGGTGTGCCCGCGCAACGAGCACAACATCCGCGCGGCCTTGCATGCGATGGCGGTTCTTCCGAAAAACCTCGCGCATAATTCGCCGCGCCCGGTTTCGCTGAACTGCACCTCCGACTTTCCTACTGCTGACCACGCCGAGTCTCAGAGCGCCTTCCGCGCGGGGTAGGAGATACAGGACCATACATCGGCCGACCTGCTTCCGACCCAGTTCATAGGCGGATCGAAAGTCGGCGGACCGGGTCAGGCGCTGATGGCGCGCCAATCCCTGATCCGGCCGTGTCATGGCTGTCTCAGACGCGGACGAGTTCCTTGCGCCCCTTTTGGCGGCGGCGCTTGAGAACCTGCTGCCCGTCTTTGGTTTTCATTCTCTTGCGGAACCCGTGGGTCCGCGCACGTTTAACTTTTGAAGGTTGATAAGTCCGCTTCATGTTTTCAGTCCTTTGGAAACGCGCGAAACTAACGCGAAGCCGCGTTGAACGCAAGCACTACCCGCCGGATCTTTCGCTTTTTGCGACCGGCGTGTTATTCGATGCACTCCAGCAGGATGGTGTCAATGAGGCGCCCGCCGACATCCACCTCGGTTACGGCGACAACTTTGCTTCCGGAGCGGATGAGTCCGCGGTCGCGCAGCGCTTTGACTGCGTTGTCGAAGTTGATGGCGGAATCGGTATTGAAATCAATGAGGAAGGGTGTGATTCCCCAGTGCAGGGTGAGCTGATTGAGCAGGGCCGGGTTGTCGGTGAAGGCGAAAATCGGCGAGTGCATGGGGCGCAGCCATGCGGCATTTCGCGCCATGGAGCCTCTGCGGGTGAAGACGATGAGCGCGTCGGCGGCGACTTCTTTTGCGAGGACGAAGGCGGATTTGACCATTTTCGCGCCGAGGCTGTCCATGCGCGCCAGTTCGGCGTAGTTCGCGCCACCGCTGCGCTCGGTGCGCAGGGCGATGCGGTCCATGATTTCGACGCATTTGACCGGGTAGCGACCGACGGAGGTCTCGCCGGAAAGCATGATGGCGTCGGCCTGTTCATACACCGCGTTGGAGACGTCGGTGATTTCCGCGCGGGTGGGGGACGGGCTCTCGATCATGGACTCGAGCATGTGCGTCGCGACGATGACCGGCTTGCCGCGCGTGATGCACTGCTTGACCACGCGGCGCTGGATGATCGGAAGTTCTTCAAAGGGACACTCCATTCCAAGGTCGCCGCGCGCGACCATGATGCCGTCTGCCGCCTCGATGATCCCGGCGAGGTTGCGGATGCCCTCCTGATCCTCGAGCTTCGCAATCACGCGTTGCGGCGCCTTGCGATATTCGAGGATGGCCTTGAGGCGCATCACGTCCGCCGCTTCGCGGCAGAACGACATGGCGATGAAGTCCACGCCGAGCTCGATGCCGAGCTCGACATCCGTCAAATCTTTCTCCGTGAGCGCGGGCAGGTTGACGCGTACACCGGGCAGGTTGATGTGGCGACGGCTGCCGAGGACGCCCTCGGTCAGAACTTCGCAGGTGAGTTGGTTGCGGTGCTTTTCGAGCACCTTGAGCTGGATCATGCCGTTGTCCACCGCCACGGTGTCGCCGACGCGAATGTCATCCACGAGTTGGTCATAGTTCACGTCCACCGAGCGCTGTTCGACGGATTTCTCGCCGCGCACGGTGAGGGCGATGCGCTCGCCTGGTTTGAGGTTCAGGGAAGTCGGTAGATCGCCCGTGCGAATGGCGGGGCCCTGCAAATCCATGAGGATGCCGATTCGTTTCTGGCGTCGCTCCGACGCTTCGCGGATCAGGGCGACTGTCTTGCGCGTCGTTTCCGGGTCGGCGTGGCTCATGTTGATGCGCGCGATGTTTAGGCCGGCACCGATGAGTTGCTCGATCATTTCCAGCGAGTTGGTTGCGGGGCCGAGCGTGGCGACAATCTTGGTGCGCCGCGTGCGCGAGCGGGCGGCGGGACGGTCGGTCAAAAGTTCTGAATTTTCGGATAACATCGTGTCGGTACTCCCCAAAACACAACAGCATACGAAACCGAAGGCGTCGGTGCAATCGCGGTGTCTGAAATGCCAAATTTGGCCTGTTACGACTGCGGGCGAGATAGGGGATGGCAGGAAGTTGCAATTTCGCGAAATAAAGAAAATAGCGCTTGCGCTGTGTGGGTATTAAACGCTTAATATCGGTGTTGTGCGGTCGCGGGGGGCTTCGGAAGGAGCAAGACATGAAGGCATGGAAGCGAAAAGCGACTGAGGGTTGCGCGATGGGACGCGGGCGTTTTGCGCTTGCGGTGGCGGCTGTTCTCGCGTTGTTGTCCAGCGCGTGGCAGGCGGACGCCATCATCAATGCGTCGCTGCAAATGCAGGCCGGCAATCCATCGGGAGCGACGGCGAATTCGTCGGATCGAAATCACTATTTGATTCAACGCAACGTTCAGGCGCTCGACTATTCAGACATCCTTGGGTTGCCGCGTTGGGCGAGTTGGGATTTGACCAGTGGCGACATCGGGTCTTCCGGGCGTTCGTCGTCCTTTTATACTGATAGCACACTGCCCAGCGCATTCTATCGCGTAAAGACGGGCGACTACACCGGATCGGGGTATGATCGCGGGCACATGACGCCGTCGTTGGATCGCACCGACACGGATGCGAACAACAAGCTCGTCTTCTACATGTCGAACATTGTACCGCAAACGCCGGACAACAATCAGGGGCCCTGGCTGCGGTTTGAAGAATATTGCCAATCTCTCGCGAAGGCTGGCAGCGAAGTTTTGCTGATCAGCGGCGGGAGCGGATTCAGCGGGGCCTATATTCCGAGCGGGAAGGCTGCGATTCCGGGGTATCTGTGGAAGATTGCGCTGGTGGTGCCATCGGGCAGCGGCAGCGCGCTGAACCGGATCAACGCCGCCACGCGCGTGATTGCGGTGAATATGCCGAACGTATCCGGAATCCGCAGTGTACCGTGGACGGACTACATCATCTCCGCGAGCCGGATCGAGGCGGACACGGGCTATAAATTTTTCTCTGCTGTGCCCGCCGATGTGGCGGCTGTTTTGCGCGCGCGCGTGGACGGTGTGGCGGCGCCGACGATCAGCGGCATTTCGCCCGCGAGTGGCGAAGTCGGCTCGAGTGTGGCGATCAACGGTGCGAATCTAACCGGCGCATCGAGCGTGATGCTCAACGGAAAGAGCGCTGCGTTCACCGTCAACTCGGACTCGAAGATCACCGTCACCGTGCCCGCCGGTGCAACCTCGGGCAAACTTTCGGTCATTGCGCCCGGCGGCCTCGCGACGAGCGCGGGTAACTTCACCGTCACGGTACCCCCGCCTCCTCCTCCGCCCCCCCCGCCGCCGCCGACCAACAGTGGAGCGGCCAGTTCGATTGTGATCAGCCAGGTGTATGGCGGCGGTGGGAACAGCGGGGCGACCTACAAAAACGATTTTATCGAGCTGTATAACGCGGGTACTGCCACGGTGAACTTGAGCGGCTATGCGGTGCAGTATGCCGCCGCATCGGGATCGTCGTGGAAGGTGGTTCCGCTCTCCGGTTCACTTGCGCCGGGCAAACGCTTCCTGATTCAGGGTGCGGGCGGGTCCACGGGCAAGGCGTTGCCGACGCCCCAGCTAACGGATTCTGTGAATCTCGCTGCGGGCGCGGGCAAGGTGGCGTTGACGAAGACGACCACCGCACTGACCGTCGCGAATCCGGTGGGCTCGGCGAGTGTAGTGGATTTTGTCGGCTACGGCTCGGCGAACGCCTATGAGGGCAGCGGTGCAGCGCCGACGATCTCTGCCACGAAATCCGCAATGCGCGCAGGAAACGGAGCGACGGATACGAACAACAACAAATCCGACTTCAGTGCTGTGGCGCCGAACCCGCGGAACAAATAGCTTCTTGCAGAGTTGTCGCTCCATATTGAGCTGCGCTGAGACGAGAGGGGCGCGGTGAGCGCATCGGGTTTCAGCCGCATCCGGCTCACACTCCTTGCGTGCGGGCTCCTCCTGGCGCTTGTGTTCGGCGCGCGATTTCTTCTTCGGACGGAACACCCGGCGGATACGCCGTTCACCGCATCGGTCGCGGAGGAGGCGCAAACATCATCCAACGCGCCTGCGCGCGCCCGGTCGAGCAAGCGAATTCCAGCGCCCAAACAGGCCCCTGCACCGCTCGGGCCGCCGGAGGCGGATACGGGATCGCCACGGAAGGCGCTCGATCGCGCGTTCAAAAATAAGGACCCCATCGAGCGTTCGATGGAAGTCGGTCGCCTCGTGAGGGACTGGTTCTCGCGCGATCCTGAGGCGGCGATGGACTATCTGCGCGCCATGCCGCGCGGAGTCGAATTCAACAACGCGCTGTTCCTCATCCTTGGTTCTGTTGCTGCGGACGAACCCGCTCGCGCCATTGCGCTGGCGGGCGAGCTCGCGACGAATTCAGAGCAGCGCGTGGTGTTCAACGAGTTGTTTGACGGCTTCGCGCGGCGCGATGTGCGTGAGGCTGTGAAAAATCTGGCACTTGTTCCGGCGGGCGAAGCGCGGGTGAACGCAATTCGCGCTCTCGCCTCGCGCTGGTCCGACAAGAATCTGGAAGGCGCACTTGCGTGGGCGCAAAAACTTGAGGATTCGGAAGATCGCAGCCCCGCTATGGAATCCGTCCTCTGGAGTCTCGCGCAGGACGATCCGTGGCGGACTCTGGATTTGGCGGCTCGTTCGCTGGACGACGGGCCTCTCGAGCGCACCGTCGCGCGGGTGTTGCAGCGCGTTGGTGAAGTGGATATGCAGCGGGCGAGCGACCTCGTGAAAATCCTGCCTGCAGGTGAGACGCAGACACATCTCGCACTCGATCTATCGCGCCGCTTTGCGGCGGATTCGCCGGATGCAGCCATCGCGTGGAGTTCGGCGCTGCCTTCTGAAGAAATGCAGCAGCTTGCGCTCAACAATATTCTCGACGTCTGGGTCGAATCGGCCGCGACCGGCGCGGCGCACTATGTGAGTCATCTTCCGGAAGGGGATGAGCAGGACGTCGCTGCCCGCCATTTGGGCGAGCGCTATGCCGGGAAAAATCCGGATGCAGCATTGCGTTGGGCACAATCGCTATCGTCCGAATCCGCCCGCGAAGCGGCCCTGATCGGAGTTGCGAACGGATGGGCGCAGCAGGACGCGCCTGCCGCAGTGCGGTGGGCGTCTGAGTTGCCGCCTGAACACCCCGCGCGTTTTGACGCTGTATGCAGCGCGATTTCGTACTGGGCACTGACCGATCCCACCGCCGCGCGCGCATTTGCGCGTGACCTGTCACCCGCCACCCTCCGCCGCGCCGCGTTGAAAGCTGCGGGGGAGTGAGGGGAAGAATTTCGAATTGCGAATGGCGAATTTCGGATTTGAGGAAGAGGAATTAACAGAAGAGCGCAATGGACCCGCCCACAGCGCTGCGCGCAGTGCGGCGGGCAGGCACGAATTTCCACGAATGAAGAAAATGAGACCGGAAGACCGGATTGACCTTATTGACCGGAGGAAAAAGGTAGGGCGAGCTTTCCAAGCGAGCCGAGTATGAACCAACGGCTCTTAAGCTTTGTGCCTCTGTGCCTTTGTCCCTATGCTTGTCTCGGCGTAGTTCCGTCCCGACCTCCAAGAGTCGGGACGGGACGAAGCCGGATGCCTTTGTGCCTCTACTAACTCCTATCTCCCAAATCCCAACTCCTTCCCTGCGCAGATTAATTTGCCAACCGTTCGCCTTCGTGTCAGCATGAACGCTGACAGTGCGGGCGGGGATCCGCAAATATGTGGAGGAAATAAATGAAGCGTAAATTACTGTGCGGTGTTGTGGCGGCTGCGTGTGCGACGCTGATGACGATGTCGGCGACGGCGTATGATCAGCCGTCGGTGAACCTGGGGTTCACGAGTTTTCTGGACGGCGGTCCGCCTGCAGGACCGGGCTGGTACTTTACCCAGTACGGCTCGTTCTATACTTCGGACAAGATGAAGGATCTTCCGTTCCCGGGCGATCCGAGTTTTGACGCGTGGATCAGTCTCTCGCAGTTGATCTATCAGTCGGACAAGGCGGTTCTCGCGGGCGGAAAATTCGGGTTGGATGTGATTCTGCCGCACGTCAACTTTGACCTGCATGCAGCGGGCACGCCGCTCACGAAGAAGGACGGCTTCGGCGACCTGCTTGTGGGTCCATATCTTCAGTGGGATCCGGTGATGGGCGAGAAGGGTCCCATTTTCATGCACCGCATCGAGCTGCAGACGATTCTGCCGACGGGCGATTATGACGAGAAGAAGGCGATGAATCCGGGCGCGAATGTGCTCAGCCTCAATCCGTACTGGGCGGCGACGTGGTTCTTTGCGCCGCGCTGGTCTGCCTCGTGGCGGTTGCACTATTTGTGGAACGATAAGAACGATGATCCGAACGTGCCGGACCCGACGGTTGAGAACACGCAGGCGGGCGATGCGTTTCACGCGAACTTCGCGGTGGATTATGAGGTAGTTCCCAAAATGCGTATGGGCGTGAATGGCTACTACTTCAAGCAGTTGAGCGACAGTGAAGTGAATGGCTCGAAGGTGTCGGGCGGGAAGGAGCAGGTGCTCGCGTTCGGTCCGGGCGCGATCTGGAGTTTCAACAAGAACGATCACCTCTTTGTGAACGCATATTTTGAAACAGACGCGGAGAACCGTCCGGAAGGGCAGCGGTTCAATCTGCGTTTTGTGCACCACTTCTAATCGCGACGCGCGATTGTTGTGTGAATGTCGGGGTCCGGAGCGCTCGCTCCGGGCCCCGCGCTGTTATGGCGAGGAGAGGTGGGAGTTGTCGCTTGCGATTTCGAGTGTGGTGCCGGTGGGGGTGCGGCTGATTTTGAATAAACCGCAGAGGTGACAGGGCGCGGAAATTGAGTAGCCGAGCAGACCGCTGAGCATTCCGGTGAGAGTGTGGGCGTGGCTGACGAGGAGGAGATCGCCGGTGGTGTGGGCGGCGAGCTGGCGCGCGGCTTCGCCTCCGCGCGCCAGCGCTTCGTCGCAGGTTTCCGGGAATCGGGGAATGACGAGCGAGCGGTGTGAACGGTCGAGGCGTGGGAAGCGCTCCGCAAGTTCGGCGGGCGATCTGAGCTTGGGACCTTCGGGGAACCATTCGGGATTGAGCCACTCGGAGAGGCCCGCTTCCACATAGACGGGGAGGTCGAGCGCGTCGGCGATGTGGTGCGCGGTCTCGATGGCGCGAAAAAAGGGCGAGGCGTAGACGAAGCGTATCCCTTCGCCGCGCAGGCGCGCGCCGGTTTCAATCGCCTGCTGAACGCCATCCGGCGAGAGATGCGGATCATCCCCCTTCCACGTGGGGTCAATGAAATCAATTCGATTGCCGTGCCTGCATAGCCAGATATTTTGTTTTTCGCTCACACGCCGCTCTCCGCTGAATGGGAGAAGATAGCATATTTGAGGGAGGGAAGGCAGAAGGTAGAAGGCAGAAGGTAGAAGGCAGAAGTATGAAATGTCCCGTCCTGGTATAGGTTGACACTCCGAAAGGGAGTAGTCATGAGGTACGCAGGAGCAGTTCGGTATAGTGAGG
>JBDHQM010000050.1:0-14789 GCA_039807095.1 Kiritimatiellia bacterium | reverse complement strand
AGACTTTCGGGGGTCGCTGAGCGGATTTCCCCGATAATCCGCATTTTTCATCGCGTAACTGTCGAACTTGGGCTAACATGCCCCCCTCCTTGCGCTTGCGGATTGGAATTTTGGGGCGGACATTCTACATTTGGGAGGTATGAGCGCGTTGCCTGAAATTCTGTGTCCGGCGTGCGCGTTTTTTTGTAGCAGCCGCTTCGTGAATTTCTTGAATAAAAGAGGGTCCTCGGACAACTACAGAAGTCAGATGTGCTCTTACCTGTACACGTCTTTCCTGTTCCCTATTCGCAGCACGAGGACTTCATTATCAAGAACAACGAAAATCACGCGAAAATTGCCGACTTGATATTTACGCAAGCCCGCAAACCCTCCCTTGAGAGAGGGATATTCGAGAGGATTTTGGGCTAAATCCTTTTCCAGGCGGTTTAATATTCGGCTCGCGTCCGATTTATCTAATATCGCTAAATCTCGCTTAACCGAACTTTTATATGAAATATTATAGGCCAAGAGATTTCCTCATATCTCTACTGCTGACGACGGTGTCGGTTGAGTCATGCAGACGGTCCAGTGCGATCTGCAAATCGGCATAATCGTCGAGATATGTTTCAAGCGCTTTTTGGATGATGAACGATTTCGGCCGTTCGGATTCTTTAGCTACTTTAGCCAATCGGCCTGCAAGGTCCTCGGTTACTCTCACGGATAGCGTAGTCATAGATCACCTGTTTTAATACTGTGTAATACAATGTATTCAAAATCCTTTATCGAGTCAAGCGGGCAGGTGGGGCTATAGCTTCCCGATCGCGTATCGCTCTTTGCGAACTGAATGGGGAAAGATTGTTTGCCTGACAGAGCGATTTGCTTTTGAGGTTATATTTCCGGTGCGCTTGCGGATTGGAATTTTGAGGCGGGCGTTCTACATTTGAGAGGTATGAGCGCGTTGCCTGAAATTCTGTGTCCGGCGTGCGGGAAGGAGGCGTTGCTGCTTCGGCAGCCGCGCTATGAGGGCTTTTCCAAAGTGGGAGAAACGCTTAGCTGTGCGGCGTGCGGACACGTCTTTGAATCGGAGGCGGAGGTTCCGTTCAAGCAGCGCGCCAAGGTGAATGTTTTTACAGACGCGGATCGCTCGAAGGATGTGAAGGTGTTTGGCGAGGGCGAAAACAAACGGCTCTGCCGCTATTGCGCGTACTACGTAGTCAATCCGTTCATGCAGTGGTGCGCGTTGCACAAAAAAGAGGTGCAGGCGACGGATACCTGTCCGCAATTCACTCCGAAGCCGCCGGAAAAAAAGGCGATTCTGTAGCACACGGATTGAAGGTGCCCCACGCGATGTTGCGCAACTGGATCCAACGAATCGGGGCGTACGGAACGGGCTATGCCCGCGCGAATCAACTGGGCCTGCGCGCGATCGGTGTGATCTATCTCGTCGCGTTTGTTTCTTTTCTGGTTCAGGCGGACGGGCTGATCGGATCCCACGGAGTGCTTCCCTTCGTGGAGTGGCTTCGTGCCATTCGCCCGCAGGTGGAAGTGCTGGGTTTTCATCACGTGCCGACGCTTCTCTGGTTCTGGCCGAGCGACGCGGGACTGCACGTCGCGCTGTGGGCAGGCGTTATATTTTCAATCCTGCTGATTTGCGGATTCGTTCCGTTCTTGTCCAGCGCTGCGCTGTGGGCGTTGTATCTCTCGGTGTCGGTTGCGGGGCGCACGTTCTTCAGTTTTCAGTGGGACAGTCTGCTGACCGAGGCGGGACTGCTGGCAATTCTCGCGTCGCCGTGGCGTTGGCGGATGCGGTGGCGTGTGCCGGATGTGCCGTCGCGCGTTGCGGTGTTTCTATTCCATCTGCTCGTGTTCAAGCTGATGTTTCTCGCAGGATGGGTGAAGCTTGCCAGCGGCGACCCGTCGTGGCGCAATCTCACGGCGCTGACCTATCACTATTGGACGCAGCCGCTCCCGTTGGCGAGCGCGTGGTATGCAAATCTGCTTCCGCTCTGGTTTCAGAAGTTCTCATGCGCGGTTATGCTGGCGATTGAGTTGGCTGTGCCTTTTCTGATTTGGCTCGGCGCGCGCGCGCGAACGATTGCCGCGATTGCGTTCATCGCGTTGATGGGGCTGATCGCGGGGACGGGGAACTTCGCCTTTTTCAACTGGCTCACCATCGTCTTGTGCTTCTGGCTAATTTCGGATGCGGCGTGGGCGAAATTCTTTGCACTTCCCGGCGTTCGCGAGTTTGTGCGACAGGGCGCAGATGTGGAGGCACCGCGTGTGCCGGTACGTTTTTCGCGCGGCTGGGTTTGGGTTCCGGGCGCGTTGATCGCGCTGTTGTCGCTTATCCACGCCATGCCGTTTTCGATTTCGTTGCCGGGTTGGATCGGGGAGGGCGTTGCAGCAATTGCGCCGTTTCGCAGCGTCAACGGATATGGTCTTTTTGCCGTGATGACGAAGGAGCGGTCGGAGATCGTCATCGAGGGATCGTGGGACGGGCAGCGATGGTTCCCCTACGAATTTCGCTGGAAGCCGGGCGATCCGTTTGCGCGACCGCGTTTGGTTGCGCCGCATCAGCCGCGGCTCGACTGGCAGATGTGGTTTGCCGCGTTGGGCGATAAAGAGGGGAATCCGTGGGTGATCAATTTAATGGTGCGCCTGCTGCAAAATGAGCCGAATGTGCTCGCGCTGCTGGCGTACAACCCGTTCGAGCAGCGGCCGCCCGTCTATATTCGCGCCGTGCGCAGCGCCTATCGGTTTTCCACCCGCGCAGAACGCGAGGCGACCGGCGCATGGTGGGTGAGTGAGGTCAAAGGCTTGTATTGTCCGCCATTTCGGCTAAATCCTTCGCTATGAACATTGTTTCATTTGCCCGTCGTTTCGTTTTTTCCGCTGCCGCGCTGGTGGCTCTCCTCGGCGTGGCGGGATGCGGTCGCACGATTGATCCGAAGGTGCGTTGGGGTGAAATTGTGACGCAAGTTTCCACGCTGCCTGCGCTGAGCGGGGGGCACTATCAGGGGCAGATGGCCGTTTCGAATCTCGTGGCATTTGGCGATCACGGTTTAGGCACATTTGACGCATTGGATGGCGAAATGGTGCTGCACGGCGGGACGGTGTATCGCGTGGGCGTGGACTGCGTTCCGGTGCCTGCGGCGCCGGATGCGATGATTCCGTTTGCGCAGGTGACATGGTTTGTGCCGGACGCGGTGTATGACGTGATGTCGCTGGATCAGAAGTTGTTCACGTCCACGATGGCGTGGAAACAACCGGATCGCGGGCACATGCTGGCGGTCCGGGTGAGTGGGCTTTTCAGCGAGTTGCGCGTGCGCTCTGTACCGCGCCAGTCGGAGCCGTATCAGCCGCTCGATCGCGTGACAGCGGAGCAGCAGGTGGAGCGCGCGTTTGAAAAAGTGAGCGGCTCCATGATTGGCTTCTTTACTCCGGCTGCGCTGGGAACCGTCTCGCCCGCCGGGTTTCATTTTCATTTCATTTCGAACGACGGCAAGATTGGTGGTCACGTGCTGGACTTCAAACTGGCTGCGGGCCGCATTGAAGTGGATGAGACACCCGAATTGCGCGTGCTCCTCCCGTCGCTTCCGCCAGCAGATCCCGCGTTCCCCGCTAAGCGTTGACCACGGCTGCGCAGCCGGTCGAGGCGCTTTTGCGCCTTTTTATCGAGATGCTCGCCGGTTGGGGCGTGATTCTGAGGGCGTCCCTGGTTGGTTTGGTTTTTCGGGGCAATTTTTTCGGGGAGGTGTAGTTCTGCGTTGATGGAAGGTGGGGGCTGTCTATACTCGCGAGTTCCATGGCACTGCAATTTTTTAACACGATGTCGCGCGCGCTGGAGGAGTTCCATCCGTTGGAGGCGGGGCGCGTGCGGATGTATACGTGCGGACCGACGGTGTATAACCGGGCGCACATCGGGAATTTCCGGGCGTATGTGTTCGAGGATTTGCTGCGGCGGCACCTGAAGGCGTCGGGGTATGCGCTGACGCATGTGATGAATTTGACGGATGTGGATGACAAGACGATCCGCACGTCCATTGCGGAGGGGGTGCCGCTGAAGGTGTTCACGAAGCGCTACATTGACGGTTTTTTTGCGGACATCGCAGCGCTGAACATTGAACGGGCAGAGCATTATCCGGCGGCGACGGATTATATTCCGGAGATGATCGAGCTGATTCAGGCGCTGCTGGACAAAGGAGTGGCGTATCAGTCGGAAGACGGCTCCATTTACTTTAGTATTGAGAAGTTCCCGGAGTATGGGCGGCTGGCGCATCTGGATCGGGCGGGGTTGCGGCCGGGAGCGCGGGTGGCGCAGGATGAGTTTGAGAAGGAAGATGCGGCGGATTTTGCGCTGTGGAAGGCGTGGAGCGAGAAGGACGGGGATGTGGCGTGGGATGCGCCGTGGGGGCGGGGTCGGCCGGGCTGGCACATTGAGTGTTCGGCGATGAGCATGAAGTATCTGGGGCCGAGCTTCGATATTCACTGCGGCGGGGTGGACAATATTTTTCCGCATCACGAGTGCGAGATTGCGCAGAGCGAATCGGCGACGGGGAAACCGTTCGTGAAATATTGGCTGCACTGTGCGCATCTGGTGGTGGACGGAAAGAAGATGTCGAAGTCGCTGGGGAACTTCTTCACGCTGGGCGATTTGTTGGGCGAGGGTTTTTCGGGGCGTGAGATCCGGTATCAACTGTTGGCGACGCATTACCGGCAGACGCTGAACTTTACGCGCGAGGGGTTGCTGGCGGCGCGCGCGGCGTTGGTGCGGGTGGACGAGTTTTCGGATCGCTTGCGGCAACGCGCGGGCGGCGCGGCGGCGGGCGAGGCGCCCGCATGGGCGGCGGAGGGGCTTGCGGCGTTTCGCGCGGCGATGGATCACGATTTGAATATTTCGGAGGGGCTTGCGGCGTTGTTCGATATGCTGCGGGCGGGGAACAAGGCGCTGGATGGCGGGGAGATTTCGCCTGCGGGTGCGGCGTCGGCATTGGGTGTGTTAGACGAGCTGGATCGGGTGCTGGGCGTGTTGAAGCCCGCCGGTGTTGAGGTGGATGCAGAGGTCGCGGCGCTGGTTGAACAGCGGCAGGCGGCGCGTGCGGCGAAGAATTGGGCGGAGTCGGACCGGCTTCGCGATGAGATTGCGAAGCGCGGCTGGGTTGTTCAGGATTCAGCGCAGGGTCCGAAGTTGAGAAGGAAGTGATTTTTCATGCGAGCGGGACGCTTCATTACATTTGAGGGGCCGGAGGGCGGCGGCAAAACGACGCAGGCCAAGCGGCTTCTGGCCCGCTTGCGCGAGGCGGGGCGCGATGTGCTGTACACGCGGGAGCCCGGTGGGACGCCGACGGGCGAGGCGATTCGCGAGATTTTGCAGCACGACAAGGCGGGCGAACCGCTATGCGACCAGACGGAGGTTTTTCTGTTTGCGGCGAGCCGCGCGCAATTGGTGCGTCGCGTGATTCTTCCCGCATTGGAGCGGGGTACAGTGGTGGTGTGCGACCGGTTTGCGGATTCGACGACGGCCTATCAAGGGTATGGACGGGGATTTCCGGTGGATCAAATGCTGGCGATCAACGCGTTTGCGATCAATGGGGCGGAACCGGATGCGACGCTTCTGTTGGACTTGCCGATCAATCTGGGGTTTGAGCGCGTGGAGGGGCGGCAGACTCAGTTGTTTGAGAATATGGACCGCATTGAGCGCGAGGCGCGCGCATTTCACGAGCGGGTGAGGGCGGGGTATCTGGAGTTGGCATCTCGATGGCCGGAGCGGTTTCACACTATTGATGCCACGCGGACGCCGGACGAGGTGGAGCAATCGGTTTGGGAGATTGTGCAGGGTGTCCTCGGCTGATTCCATGGCGATGCTGGACCCGCTGCGGCGCGCTGTTGAGGCGGGGCGGCTGGCGCATGCGTTTTTGATTTTGGGTTCGCCAAAGGGCCGCGCGTGCGATTTGGCGCTGGCGTTGGCGCAGCTGCTGTATTGCACGGAGGCGGAGAAGCCTTGCGGCGTGTGTACGGCGTGCAGGCAGGTCGCGGGGCGAACGCATCCGGACGTGTACTGGCTGGAGCCGGAAAAGAAGAGCCGCATCATTCCGGTGGGCGATCCGAACAATCGGACGAAGGATCCCGGGATCCGGTTTCGTCTATTGGAGCCGCTTTCGCAGACTGCGTATGCGGGGGGGTGGAAGGTCGGAATCATTTTGTGGGCCGACCGGATGCGAGAGCAGGCGGCAAATGCGCTGCTGAAGACGCTTGAGGAGCCGCCGCGGAATACCCTGCTGATTCTGGTGACGGACGAACCCCAGAACTTGTTGCCGACGATTGTTTCGCGCTGTCAACGCTTGAACGTCGGCGAGCGGGAGCGTCCACCGGATGCGGTCTGGCTTCCGGAGTTGGTGGCATGGCTTGGGGAGTCAAGCGCGCGGGGTCCCTTGACCGCACTGGCGCGCGCGGCGCGGTTGAAAGATGTACTGGAACGGATCAAGACCGGCCTTGATGCGGAGGAATCGGGAGATGACGAGGGGGGCGGAGAGGAATTCGATTCGGCTGCGGCATCTGCTGCGGAGAGCGATAGTGCGGTAGAGAAAGATATTCGCGAGGCGCGGGTGCAAACGCGGCTGAACAAAGAGCGGGTTGATGTACTGCGGGCAATTCAGTATTGGCAGCGCGATCTCCTGGCATGCCGACTGGGAGCCGACCCGGAAACACTGCACTATCCGGCAGAGTACGCGGTATTGGCCGCGCAGGCGGCTGGGGCGGAGGTGAGTGTGTTGCAGGCGCGAATTCGAGCGGTAGAGCAGGCGCGCCAGCGATTCGACAACAATTTAAGTGAGTTGGTAGTGCTGGAATCATTGATTCAGTCGGGTGTTTAAGGGGATGCCGCGGCCCGTTCAAAATTTCCGCCTCCTTCGTGGACAAAGAGGGGCGGAGGTTGCTAGAGTGCGGGTGTTCGTGGATTCAGGTAATTACAAGAAAAGGTATTCGCGAACGTGGAGGTTGTCCGATGGACATCAAAGAAATTAAACGCATTGTCGAGCTGATGAAAGAAAACGAGCTTTCGGAGTTCGAGATGGCAGATAAAGACTTTCGAATTTCGGTAAAGCGCAAGATTGCTGGCGGTGAGCCGCAGGTGATCATGGCCGCGGCTGCCCCGCAGGCGGCGGTTGCGCCGGTTGCGGCGAGCGCGCCTGCAGCGGCTCCGGCTGCTGCCCCAGCCCCGGCGCCGAGCAATCTGGTTGAAATCAAATCCCCGATGGTCGGCACGTTCTACCGCGCCGCCTCGCCGGAAGCCGAACCGTTTGCCGTGGTCGGCAAGGACATCGAAGACGAGTCCGTCGTTTGCATCGTCGAGGCCATGAAGGTGATGAACGAGATCAAGGCCGAGATGAAGGGTGTCATTCGCAAAGTGTTGGTGGAGAACGCGACATCGGTCGAGTTCGGCCAGCCGTTGTTTTTGGTGGAGCCGCGTTAGTCAATCGCCATGTTTGAGCGCATCCTCATCGCCAATCGCGGCGAAATTGCTGTCCGCATCATCCGGGCCTGCCGGGAGATGGGTATCAAGGCGGTCGCGGTCTATTCGACAGCCGACGCCAAGTCCATGCACGTCCAGATGGCCGACGAGGCCATTTGCATCGGGCCGCCTGCTGCAAAAGACAGCTATCTGAAAATTGCGAACATCATCAGCGCGGCCGAGGTCGCCGATGTGGACGCGATTCATCCGGGCTACGGATTTTTGGCAGAGAATCCGCATTTCGCGGAAATCTGCAAAAACTGCAACATCACCTTCATTGGTCCTTCGCCTCAGGCGATCCGGATGATGGGCAACAAGTCCATCGCTCGCGAGACGATGAAGAAGGCCGGTGTCCCGATTTCGCCGGGCAGCGAAGGCGTGGTGAAGTCCAAGGAAGAGGCCGTCAAGATTGCGCAGAAGATCGGTTATCCGGTGTTGATCAAGGCCGTCGCCGGTGGTGGCGGCAAAGGGATGCGCGTTGCGCGCAACGATGTGAGCATGGCGCAGGGTTTCATGATGGCCAGTTCGGAGGCCGAGCGCGCGTTTTCGAATCCCGAGGTGTATGTCGAAAAGTTTGTGGACCAGGCGCGGCATATTGAAATGCAGGTGATCGCCGATAGCTACGGTAATGCGTGCCACTTGTTTGAGCGCGACTGCTCCATTCAGCGGCGCCACCAAAAGCTCGTGGAAGAGGCGCTTTCACCCGTGATTGACGACGAGCTGCGCAAGAAGCTCGGCAAGGCCGCGATCCGTGCAGTTGAAGCCGTCGGCTATCAAAACGCGGGGACAATTGAGTTTCTCTACGACCAGCAGGCGCGCGAGTTCTATTTCATGGAAATGAATACGCGTATTCAGGTGGAGCATCCGGTGACCGAACAGATCACGGGGGTGGACCTGATTAAGGAGCAAATCCGGGTTGCTGCAGGCGAGAAGCTTTCCTTCTCACAGAAAGATATCAAACCCACGGGGCACGCGATTGAGTTCCGCATCAACGCGGAAAATCCGGCGCGCGACTTTGCGCCTTCGCCGGGCAAAGTGCAGTTTGTCCACATGCCGGGCGGTATCGGCGTGCGCGTGGACTCGCACGTGTACAACGGATACGACATTTCTCCGCACTACGACAGCATGATCGCGAAATTGATTGTCACCGCGCCTGACCGCGCGACGGCGATCAGCCGCATGAGCCGTGCGCTGTCCGAATTCATGATCGAAGGTGTTGCAACCACCGTGCCGGTGGGGCAGGCATTGATGGCCGACGCCCGGTTCCAGCGCGGAGAATACACAACGACCTTCCTCGAAGGATTCATGAAGGAAGGAATCCTCTACAATCAATAGAGACGGGAGTGCGCCATGAAAGATTCGAGTCAACTTTCGCGAGACAGCGAGCACGATCCCCTCATCGAGCATGCCGAGCTTTCACCTGAATTGGTTGAAAACTCCAATGAACTCGGCACCGTGCAGATTCACAATGGCGTGATTGCAGCGATTACGCGCGTGGCGGCGCTGAATGTGCCGGGCGTGGTCGAGTTTTCGGGCGGTTTGGTGGACGGCCTGGCCGGCATGATCGGCAAGAAGAGCAGCGACCGCGGGATTCGGGTGGAGTTTGATGACTCCGCAGTGACGATTGAAGTGAATGTTGTGCTGGCCTTTGGCGTGCGGATTCCGCATGTGGCGTGGCAGATTCAGGCTGAAGTGCGCAAATCCGTTGAGCAGATGACTGGCAAGCCTGTGAAGGCCGTCAATGTGATTGTTCAGAGCGTGCGTATGCAGCCGGCGGCGCCAGCGGGAGAAGGGGAGTTGACGCATTGAAGACGCTTCACTTCTTGATCGGACTTGTGTTGGGGGTTGCTCTGCTGGCCGGAGTGTTCTTCGTTGTGTCCACCGCGTTTCAGGGCGTCGCTGCGTGGAGCGAATTTCTGGATGACGCAAAAAGCTACAAGATGTACGCCGTATTCGGCGGGCTGGCCCTGGCGCTTCTGGTGCTTCTGTTTGCGTTGACCAGTTTTCGCCTGCCCGAAAAAAGTCAGTATATCGCCTACGATATCGAAGGCAGCTCGGTCAGCATCAGCCTGCGCGCGGTCCAGGACTTTGTGGCGCGGCTTTCCGGCGAATTTGCAGCCGTGCAGGAATTGAAGCCGGTGATTCGCGTTCACAACGGAAGTGCGGATGTTCAGTTGGATGTGAAGATTCGGGCCGGTGCGCAGATTCCGGAGCTCTGCCGGATGCTCCAAGAGCGCGCGCGCGCAACGCTGCGCGAAAAAGTGGGCCTCTCCGATGTGCGCGAAGTCCGCGTACGCGTACAGGAAATTGTAGGCGCCGCGTCCGCCGAGACGTTGGCGGGGGACAAGTCAGACACCTTCATCGCCTGAGCTTCTGATCCAGAAGCGCAAGCTGAATTGCCGGGGTTGCACCGTATGAATTGGGATCAATTTGCCGTTGAGCATTTGGCTGTTTTGGACCAGGTCCTCAACGAATTGCGCCCGCAGATTGAAAAAACTGCGGACCTTCTCGCGCGCTGTGTGCGAGGCGGCGGCAAAGTGCTCTTCTGCGGCAACGGTGGAAGCGCAGCGGACGCACAGCACATCGCGGCGGAATTTGTGAACCGCTTCCTTCTTGAGCGAAAACCCTACGCGGGCATCGCGTTGACGACGGATAGCTCGATTCTGACCGCCATAGGGAACGACTACAGCTTCGATCAGGTTTTTGAGAAACAAGTGCAAGCCTGGGGCCGCCCCGGCGATATCCTCGTCGCCATCTCGACCAGCGGCAAAGCTGCCAATGTACTGCGTGCCGTACAAGCGGCCCGCGCGATCGGGATGCAGACGATCGGAATGACCGGCGGCACGGGCGGCGAGCTGGCGGCGCAAGTAGATTTGAGCCTCTGCGTTTCCTGCACCCGGCATACGCCGCGTATTCAGGAAGGGCACATGATGATTTTTCACGCATTCTGTGAGTTGTTCGAAGCAAAATTGGAGTCTGTTGAATGAGTCCGTCTCCGCGATCCTCAAAACCTGCTGTGGATGTCGTCATTGTCGGGTCTATCGGTATAGACACCGTGGAAACCCCGCACGATCGGCGCGAGAGTATTCTGGGTGGCTCCGCAAGCTATGCCTGCGCAGCGGCATCATATTTTACGCGCGTCGGTATGGTGGGTGTTGTCGGAACTGATTTTCCGAAGGCCTACCACAACCGCTACAAGAAGTTTGGGATCAATACCGAAGGACTTCAGGTGGTGCCCGGCCAGACCTTCCGCTGGAGCGGCGTCTATGAAGCGAATATGGACAACCGCCGTACGCTGAGCACGGAGCTGAACGTTTTTGCGTCGTTCTCCCCGAAGCTGCCGGAATCCTACCGCAGTGCGCCGTTCCTTTTCCTCGCCAACATTTCGCCCTCGCTGCAAATGCACGTTCTCGATCAAGTGAAGCGTCCCCGCTTCGTCATGCTCGACACGATGGACCTGTGGATCAATACCGCGCGCGATGCGCTGCGCGATGTGATTCGCCGTGTGGACATGTTGACGATGAACGAATTTGAAGCGCGCCACTTCACCGGCCAGCACAGCCTGATCAGCGCTGCGCGCCAGTTGTTGAAGCTGGGGCCGAAATACGTCTGCATCAAGAAAGGTGAGCACGGCAGCATCCTGTTCACCCGTGATTCCGTTTCGCTGTTGCCCGCGTATCTCTTGGAGAACGTGCAAGATCCGACAGGAGCGGGGGATACCTTTGCCGGTGGCTTCATCGGGTCCCTGGCGAAAGGCGGAGTCATCAATAAGAAAGCGATCGTTCGCGCCATGCTGTACGGCAGCGTCGCGGCATCGTTCGGTGTTGAAGACTTCAGCCTCGACCGCCTCGTGAAACTCAAGCGCCCTCAGATTGAGCAGCGCGTGCGCCAGTTCCAGCGCATGCTGGCCGTTTGACGCGAACGATCGCGGATTGAAGAGGACGGCGCATTCCGCCTCCACTTTGATCGAAAAATCGTCGGTATACGCGTCAGCATTTCGGTATAGTTCTGCCCGCTGTAGTTCCGGCTGCCCGCAATGCTGCGCATAGCGCTGCAGGCGGGCCACTCTGTTGGCGGAATGAGGAACTAAACTACCCCCCCCTGGAGGGGCAGGCTCCGTCCTGCCCGTCTCCGGCAGTCCCTGCCCAGACAAACCTCACCGGGCAGCACAAAGGCCACCCCTCCAGATCATCAACTCTCTGGGGAGCTCATGCGCCTCGCATGCAGCGGTGCGCGCCCTCGCGCACCGCATGAACGCTCGTGCGGCGAAGGCGCCGCGCCCAGCACGTTCCGTCTTCGTCCCTGTGGGACTTCGCCGAGACGCAGGAGGGCGCGTGCGTTCCCCGGAACCGCCCTCAACGCGGGCGGCTACAGAGGAGTTGAAAGTTGTAGCCGCGGTCGCGGACCGCGGGATCGAAAACCGCCTCAACACGGGCGGCTACAGTTGCGTGTAATCGCTATCTGGAGGGCCACGTTTTATCGTGGCCGGAACCACAGACGGCCATGACAAAGCATGGCCCTCCAGTAGGCAGGATCGCGAACTCTATGGGTTTCGCGGCTCGCTTGGAAAGCGAGCGGGGCCACATTGAAAAACGGCCTCAACACGGGCGGCTACAGTTGCGTGTAATCGCTATCTGGAGGGCCACGAAAAGAGTTTCCGGCAGCGGAGTGCCGGAACTACAGTCCTCGATTGCAATTCGGTCGGGGAGCGTATGCGCCTCGCATGCAGCGGTGCGCGCCCTCGCGCACCGCATGAACGCTCGCGCGGCGAAGGCGATGCGCCCAGCCCAAGTTCGACAGTTACGCGATGAAAAATGCGAATTATCGGGGTAATCCGCTCAGCGACCCCCGAAAGTCTCCACTACATTATCAAGGGCACGGGGTCAGAGGGCACGTCAAGGCACGGGGTCAGTCCTATAATCTATAAAGAATGTTGACGGAGAAGACGTATTCTGATGTAAGGAGTGACATGCCAAGAAAACCACGAGTGGAATATGCGGGAGCGGTATATCATGTGATGAGCCGTGGGAATCGCGCCCAAAAAGTTTTCCGAGGGGATGACGATTGCAGGATGTTTTTGAAGACCCTTGGAGACGCGTGTGAGAGGACGGGGTGGAGGGTGCATGCATATGCTCTTATGGGGAACCATTACCATCTATTGCTGGAAACGCCGGAGGCGAATCTAGTGGCGGGGATGCAATGGGTGCAGGGTACTTATACCCGGAGATTCAATGTCAGGCACCACGAGCGGGGACATTTATTCCAAGGGAGATACAAGGCAATTCCGGTAGAAGCGGGGAGTGGTTATTTTTCTGTCGTTGCGAACTATATTCACCTCAATCCCGCGCGAACAAAGGGGTATGACTTTGTTCACAATCGGCTGGTGGCTTACCGTTGGAGTAGTTATCCCGCGTATTTAGACCGAAGCCTGAGACCGGGATGGCTGTGTACTTCGCGGGTGTTGGATGATCTCGGCTTGGTTGACACGCCGACCGGGCGGCGGAGATATGGGGAGTATATGGAAGGGCGCGTGGATGAAATGCGGCACAGCGATCAACCGTGGAAAGCGGATGAAAACTGGCAAAGGATTCGGCGTGGATGGCATATCGGAGGAGAGGAGTTCCGCCAAGAGTTGTTGGATCATGTCGATGGGGCACTAAAGAAAGGCAGGCGGGATTCCTTTGGGGGAGAAGCGATGCGGGAGCATGGAGAGGCGCAGGCCGAGGCTTGGATACTCATGGGAATGGAGGCTCTCGGATTATCGGAATCCGATTTGGTTGAGATGAAGAAAAATTGTAGCGAAAAATATGCGTTGGCGTGCTTGGTGCGTCGAAACACGTGTGTCCGTCCGGCGTGGATCAAGGCGCGATTGCATATGGGAACGGCGACTGGATTTGCCGCGTTTCTAAAGCGGATGGAACAGGCTCGGCATGGCGAATGGGGTTATGCGGCGTGGAGCAAAGTGAAGAGGGTGGTGCGCTCGGTGGGGTTGCCCGCGCAATTATAGATTATAGGACTGACCCCAATCTCCATTGATTGGGAGAACCCCATGAACTCTCTAAAACTCTTGCTCATGGTTGGGATTATTGGCGTTGCCCCCTCAAGGCTCGTTGTCGCTGAGATACCGCAGATGCCGGGTCGTACCGAGGAAATTTCGGGCCGCAGTCTCAAGGCGACATTCGAAAGCAGCAATCTTGTCCACACCCAGAAATGGAATGCCGCGAAATCCGTGAGAAATATCTCGGCCTCGGACCGTGTGGCGCTTCAAACCTTGGTCAAGCAAGCAGATCAAGGTGACGCATGGTACTACGCATTAACGAGCATCGCAGTCGCTCGCGATCAGGAATCTGTGCCCGTCATCGGCAGCGAGTTGTTGCGAAATGACAACCGATACTTCGCGCTGGCATTGGGCTTGATCGGCGACGCACGGGCCATTCCATACCTTGAAGAAAAAGTCAGGTCGTCGTCGCGTGCGCACGTAGTCCGTGCCTGTCGTCAGGGGCTTCGAATGCTTGGAGTGCGATCGACGGATCGACCACCTTCGCCCACTTCTGCAGGCCCAATCCGACTTGAACTCTCAACTGCGTCAACCAACGTGCAATTGGGTCAGCCGTTTGAGCTGCAAGCCCTTATTCGCAATGAGGCCAGCACGTCCGCGCGCGTGGCATCAACGGATGCGTTTCTCGCAAAGTATCTGCAGACTTATTCGGCAGGCGGGGATTATGTGTTGCCGCTTGATCAGTTTATTGACTACGAGCCTCGCGCGGAGAGTTATCCGCTGCTACCTCCAGGCGGGGAAATCGCATTGCGTGAAGCCTGTGTTCTTGATGTAGAAAGGCCTCAACGAAAAGACTGGCCGGAAATACTGACCTCTCAATCAGTGTTCGTATTACGCGCTGTGAGTGGAGCGTGGGCCTTTGACGTGGCCCCGGCTGATGGTCGGAAGACAGTGAGTATAGATCTGGTCGTCGTTTATGATCCCGCTGCAATCGCGGAGTCTCTGGCTTCGCGCCTGAATATCAGACCCGGAGATGTTGCGACAAACCGAGCGGTATCAAATGTATTGCGTATATCGGGCCTCAGTCCCTGAGATCGCATCGGCCGATCTTCTTGCTTACCTCGGGCTACTCGCTCTCGTTGGTCGCTCGTTATGCTCACTCGCGTACGCTCGTTCGTGTAGGACGCGCGCGCCCAAAGGGGCGCGAGAAGGGGCGTGAGGGAGAGGCGCGAGGGGCGGCCCTTGAAAAACAATTAATGATTATTGATGCTTGGCCTCGGCGCTCGACATAGACGGGGATGG
>JBDHQM010000049.1:0-15005 GCA_039807095.1 Kiritimatiellia bacterium | reverse complement strand
GGTGTTTCCTTACCGCAGAATTAAACTCCAGCGGGTAACACTAAATCAATTAATTCTTTGTTTGGGCAACACGCCGTCAAGGGCTGACCCCGATGGCGCCCGCTTCCAGCACCTATTTAATCGGTGCGGAATGCTGCGCGGAGGGCTGGCCCCGATGCCAGCAATAGATGAATAATCTTACCCGTTTGATGTTGCATTCGTATTTTGTTTCGAGCGAAAATGGATTTTTGAGAATCGGCGATTGCCAAAACTTGTTAGTTCAGCTGAAATAGAAGAAGGGAAAAAAGGGGCGGGCAGGGTGCCTGCCCATGACGATAGGCAAAGAGGAGGCAAATGGTGCAACAAAACAATAAAGTTGTGACTATCGCTGTCAAGCTCGCACTCACAGTTGTTATAGGATTCCCCGGCTTCATCATTGTCGGCTATCTCAATACTCGGAACAGCAATGCTGGTGCTTTCTTGTCTCTTCCGCTCATGGGCGCACTGATGGCCATCTGGTTCTACAAACCCAAAGGCAGCGACCTCCCTAAACGCGGCGATTGAACTAGATGTTCAAGGATTACTACAGAATTCTTGGCGTTAAGCGGCTGGCGAGTTCAGGTGAAATTAAGACTGCGTATCGCACTTTAGCGCAACACTGGCACCCAGACAGGAACCCCGACGCTGGCGCGACAAGACAGATGCAACTGATTAACGAGGCCTATCTGATTCTTCGCGATCCGCAAGCCAGATCCCGGTACGACGCAGAGTATGATCGCTTCACCCATTGGCGCAATGCAGCGGATGCGGATCCCGTGTCACGCGGCGCATCGCAACGTGAGGCTGAGTTCGCCGACAGTAAGGCGGTTTACGAAAATTACTCTGTGAAGGATGATGTGCTCAGGAATTGGATCGACGAGGCCATCCGAACGGCCCAGAGGCTTGGTAAGCAGGCTATCGATGAAGCTTCTGGTATGCTCGCGGATGCGGGGAAATTTGCGATGCACTATGCGGTCGTATCCGTGCTCATCTGTGCCTTAATGTATGTAATGATAATGTTGAGTGTCGGAGGATGTAACTAGCAAAATGAACACTACATTAACAAATCGTATCCGCGCTCAGCATCACAATCTCATGCTCCCTACTATTAGGGCCGCAATCATTGTGCTCATATCCGGAACATCTCTGCTTGCGTTTGGTAGCGACACTCTGACGCTAACAAATACGTTCTCGACCCGAGGCAGACAAAATGCACATGGGGTTGACCTCAGTGTTAACTACCCAGAAGACTGGATAGCCAAAGACGGTACAGATGGCATCGTGCTTCAGGTATTCAAGCCGCGCAGCCCGTCCGTTCCCGAGGCCTGTGTCCTAGCAATAGAGCCAATTCCTTTCCCGCCATCAACTGTACCCCCTGTACTGACAGAGGATGACCTCAAGGAATTGTTCGACGAAAATGGACTGGCGGAATATGCCCCGCCCGGAGTCAATTTCCATTCAGGCAAACAGCAGATGATCGCTGGTCACATGGGCGCGAAACTTGAGTATAGCCGAAATGTTGCGGCAGGCACCCTTTACACTGTCCACTACGTATTCTACGTAAAAGGCAAGCTCGTTCACTTTCGATGCGCAATCGCTAGATTGTCGGGCTCTCCCCTCTCTGCAGGCATAGACAGGTTTGCAACTGCAAAACGTGTATACCAGTCGATGATTGATAGCATTGTAATCAGAAGTGATCCTAGTATGCGCTCTATTGTAGAAAGCGGATATCCAAGCACCCCCGCAAGCTATGAAACATGGAACACGATTTCCATCCCGGGTATCTGCACCTATCAGATACCACCAACAATGGAGATACAGGGGGGCAACTACAAAGCCCTTAATGACACGCTCCGAGAAGTAGCATTTAACGAAAAATCACCAGATCGAGTTGTTGCCCAGCCGAAGGGCATCAACTCATTCGATCCGCAAGCACTTGAAAAATATTGCCGAATTATCGTCAATACTACCCGGGGGCGTGCTGGTGAGTTCGACTCAATCGGTACCCAGATCGCTCCCTCAAAAGAAGAGTTGTCAGAAATAGACGAGATGTTGAAGAAAGAGACTCTGCAAGGTGCGACAATGGCCTCATCCACGGGTGCCAAGGTGAGCATGCTCTCGTGGAATCCAGTCAAGATCGTCAGAGTAAACGGGATTGACACCATCGTGGCATCATTCACTAGAAGCACGAATGGTGGCCCACCTGTCGCTGTCAAAGTGTACTCTATTCAAAACAACGATTATCTTCATACTATAACGATCTCCTATCGACTTTCCGAAGAAGACCTATGGGCTAAAGACCTAGCCAAGGTGATAGGCACATTCAAATTTGAGAAAAGATAGTATTGCCTAACCAGAGAATGGGCGATCTAAAAGGCGGGCGATATTCGTCCACATACAGGATGAATATTGCGTGGGTGCGACAACAATGAAGAAATGTCCGATAAAGTCATTTGACGAGTTCTTGCGATTTGTTAGTACGAGCGGTCGTGTTGGCCAGAGTACGATTTTTCGTGGAGTTAGCAAGTATTCGCACATCCTCACCCCCTCTATCGGGAGAGGAAGATATAATCCAGATAAGCTGCGTGTCGTGGAAAAGGACATGTTACAGCTATTCAAGATGCATTCAGTCCCATACCTTAAATGTCGGCCAAACAGTCCCTGGGAGTGGCTCGCGCTGGCTCAACATCATGGGATGCCAACACGACTGCTTGACTGGACAAGGAGTCCACTCGTTGCCCTATTCTTCGCGGTGGAAACACTATCATCGGACGATGCGGCTGTGTACGTTCGGGATAATGCAGAGACCTTTAATCCAGAACAATATCCAGATCCATTCGCGCCAGAGATTGATGAAGTAGTAGTATACCTTCCACCTCACTTTACAACTCGCATATCTGCCCAATCGGGCTTAATGACTGTTCACGCAGACCCGACCAAATCTTACGATCACGATGACATTACCCAGTTGATTATACCTAGCGAGCAGAAGCGCGACCTGAAGCATGTACTAGCGCACTACGGAATCCATCGAGCATCAATGTTCCCCGACCTAGACGGTGTCGCAAAATACTTGAAGTGGATGAAGGAATCCTAGAAAGACGCGCACCAACAACCTACAGGGGACCGAGGGTCCCTGGATCGAGGGTCACCCATTAGAGGTTCCGGTCAAACACAAAACAATACGGATCCAGCGCTTCATTGACGGCTCCCAGGTTCGCTTTCACCCGCCGCCGATATACCTCCTGCAGGATCGAGGGACTGCAGGATCGAGGAACAGCCCTTGAAAAACAATTAATGAAAGCTGCGCTCGCTGAAGGCGGTAACGCCCGACAATTAGCGATGCGGGTCTGTCGCGGCTATAGGATGCCGATCGGGAGATCGGCGTTCCGGGTGGGCGATGCCTGCATGTTTCCTGCACGGTTTCGCCTGGTTTAGCGATTGATACGCTCAACACGGATGTTGTCCTTTTGTCTCGGCGTAGTTCCGCGTTTGCGGGACGAAGCCGGACTTGTCCCGGCGAAGTTCCACACTGAGGACTGAGGGACAGCCCTTGAAAAACAATTAATGAAAGCTGCGCCGGACAATTAACGATGCGGGTCTGTCGCGGTTTGGGCTTGGCCGTGCGCGGTTATGGGATGCCGATCAGGAGATCGGCGTTCCGGTGCGTGGCTATGGGATGCCGATCAGGAGATCGGCGTTCCGGGTGATGGGATTGGGGTGGGGGGTGGTGGCCAGACTCGGAATCGAACCGAGGACACCAGCATTTTCAGTGCTGTGCTCTACCAACTGAGCTATCTGGCCCCATGAAAGGACGTGATTCTACGGGAACGGGGCGCGTTGTCAACCGGCGGGATTGGAATTCGTCTGCGCCACGGGTTGGCCCGCGATTGGTGAGCGGTCGCGGCAGAGGAGATCAATGATGATGTCTTCCGCCGCAGCTTCTAGAACCTGCTTGCGCGTTGCGGCATCGTGAAGGGTTCGGCTGATATCGGCCAGAAATTGAATGTGCGGGCCCGTGCGGCTGGCAGGGGACAGGGTAAGGAGAAAGATTTGGCAGGGCTGGTTGTCGAGGGATTCGAAGTTGATGCCTTCCCGTTTAATACCCAGCGCGGCGACAAGGCTTTCCACCGTGTCGGTTTTGCCGTGCGGGATCGCTATCCCGTTTTGCAGACCGGTGGACATCTTGCGCTCGCGCTCCAATACGGCCTTGATGGCCGCCTTGCGGTCCTTGACCCGTCCGGTCTGAACGAGGACGTCCACGAGTTCCTCAATGAGCCCTTCTTTCGTCGTGGCATTGAGGCGCAGGATGACGGTCTCTTTGGATAATACTCGCTTGGGATTCATCTCTACTACCCTTCCAAACCGGCGATGATTACTACACCCATGGCGTGGGTCAATCCCTCAATGAAATTAATTGTACCCCTCTCTTGCATGTCGGTTTCATCCTGCTATAACGGAAACCGAATTGACGCAGTCCAAAAGGAATTTTCGACTATGACAGAGAGCGATCCGTCCCAATCATCGGCCAGCCCGCATGGGAAAATGCAGCGTTGGATCAACCACCTCATTCAGCTCCAGGACCTGATCTTTGCCCGCGATCAGCAGCAGGCATCTGCTGCCGGCTCGCGTCTGAGCTCGCTGGAATCTTCGATTCAGACCATGACCGAGGAATTGCCGGTTGAGATTCGCTCTCACTTTTCTCGCATGTTGCGGCGGGGTGAGGGTCTTTCGATTGTGCCGATCACAAATGGTGTTTGCTCGGCTTGCGGAATGCAGATTCCTGTGAGCCAGGTGAACGCGGTGCATGCGGCGAATGAGATATATCACTGTCCTAGCTGTGCGCGCTTTTTGTTTTTCCAGACGGCGGCGCCCCGCCGGCTGGGTCAGCGCCGCGCGCGCGGCGAGCCCGCGCAGGTGGGTTTGGCGCGCTTCTCGTCGCCGCAGTTGATGATTGTCAACCTGGCGTCAACGGAGCGGGATGAGGTGCTGGCCGAGATGAGCGCGCGCCTCGAGTCCGAGGGATTTGTTGACAACGCGGCCCGCTTGACAGAAGAGGCGATCAAGCGCGAGGCGATTGCGGCAACTGCGGTTGAGCAGGGTCTGGCGTTTCCGCACGTACGCGGTGTGGAAGGCGGCGGATTGACGATGGCGGTGGGCTTGAGCCGTAAAGGCGTGAAGTTCGGTGGAAAGACGCCGTCTCGCATCATTTTCTTTGTGGTCATTCCGACGGCGGCGAGTGCGTTCTATCTGCGTCTGCTCTCCGGCTTGGGCCAGAGTTTCCGCGAGGAAGCCGCGCGCGAGTCGCTGTTCAATGCGACGACGCAAGACGAATTGTGGAAAGCGCTGCTCAAGGCGACACGCACCACGATCACCTGATTCTCAGCGGGATCAGGATCGTTTTGAATATAGCCGTGGCCTGATGTACGGGAGAGGCAACCTCCGTGTTGCCCAGTGAGGTTTACGAAGGCAATATCCGCCAAAGACGGGCGGGCATCGCCGGCCTCTTCGGCGGAGTGGCCAGCGTTTACAATACTGCTCTAAAGGTTGGGCAATTCGCGGCGCGGGTCGCGGATTCGCCGGACCTTGCCATCTGAGAACAGCGCGTTGTAGCGGCCGAGGTGCGATGCGGGAACTTCATCCGACAGTGCGTTCATGTCTACCAGCATCCACACGGGTTCTTTATCGTGCGGAATGCGCTGGCCGTTGAGTGCTGTGTTCCAAAGATAGGTCTGCCCCTCGTTGCGTTGGATTTCGCGAGCTGCCGGGCAGATGCATTGGGTCCGCGTAAGTCCATACGTTTCGAGTGCAACGGCCAGGCTGTCGTTGTCGTTCATCGGATCGTCGGGATAAAAGGCCAGCGCCGGAAGTGCGCCGCGTTCGACTTCGTAGAGGGAGAGTGCGCGATAAATAGTTTCCAGATTGCTCGCGCAGGCGATGGAGCCGCGGATTTCGAGCACGATGAATGAGAGTGCGCCCATGAGCGCACCGATGACGAGGATCAGTAAAAGAATCCGGATGAGGACGTAGCCCGCAGTACGTGGAGCGGTGTCGGGTGACGTATGTAGATGGGGTGGTGTCCGGGGCATAGGATCAGTTCCTGCGTTGCTCCAAAAGAGCGCGCGCAAAGGGTGCAGGCCATTCGGATGAAGGCGCTGAAAATTGAAGGACACGGCGCAGATGTGTCGCGGAGGCCGACTCGTTGCCTTCCATTCGATAGCGAATGGCCAGGACGAGGTGAAAGTCATTTCGCAAGCGTTCCGGCATGAAGGGCAGGCGATCCGCAAAAGCCTGAGCAGAGATTTCGCCTGAAAGGCAGCGCAGTGCGTCGCGGAGCGGGCCTTCCGTCGGCAGCGGTTTCAGATTCAGATAGCTGACGGCCTCGGGTTGTGCGCCATGGAGGAGGGCAATTTGAACGGCTTCCAGTTGCGCCATGTAGGCGATGACGGGGGGCGCATCGGCGTTGAGGATGACGTCGTGATAGGTGCTCAGTGCCGCGTCGGAGCGGCCGAGCATAATTTCACAGCGCGCCAGCTCCAGCGATGCCAGGGAGGCGGTGCGGGAATCGCCCACCGATCGCGCAAGCGCGATTGCAGCGGAAAACCCTTCGCGCGCTTGCGGCCATCGGGATGTCGCCATATCGCGTCGCGCGAGCCGGATTTCGTTCCATGCTGCAGGCTGTTCGATAGGAGTTGAACGAGGATCGGACTGCGCACCGCGCAAAACTAGGTTTCGCAGGTGTGCCTTGCTCAACAAATTGGCGTAGCGGGCGTTGAGCAACTGACTGCGCAGGTAGTAGCCTCCCCCTCCCGCCATGGCGAGCATCACGGCCGCGGCGACAAAGAACTGATCGTAGCGCCGTGCAAGATTGATCAGGCGTTCAAGGGTGGTGGCGAGCCGCGCGGATACGCGGCGCCCCGTGCGTGCGCGCTCCAAATCGCTTGCGAAGGATTCGGCATCGTGATAGCGGCGCCCGGCGTTTTTATCAATGGCCTTCAGAATTACGGCTTCGAGATCGGGCGAAATATCGCGACGGTAGTGCCGCAGGCGGCGCGGCGTCTCGGTTTTCACCGCTTCCAGCACCTGTTTGATCGGCGCGGAATGCTGCGTGGAGTAGGGGAGCATTCCCGTGATGGCTTCGTAGAGCACAACGCCGAGAGAGTAGATATCGCTCGCGGGCCCAGCCGTATCCATTCGCGCCTGCTCGGGTGACATATAGAGCGGAGTTCCGGTGAGCGCTCCAGAAATAGTCACAGAGGGCCAGTCCACCAATTCAGCGACGCCGAAGTCGGTCAACAGCGGTTCCCCGAATTCGTCCACCATGATGTTGGAAGGCTTCACATCGCGGTGCAGAATGTTGCGCGAATGCGCATAGTGCAGCGCGCGTGCGATTTTGACTCCGATGCTGAGCAGCTCATCGAGGGAGAGGGGCTGCGATTCCATCAGGTCTTCCAGCGTCCGGCTGTTGCGGATCGGCTCCATCACGATGTAGTGATAGGTGCCGTCCCGCCCCGTTGCGTACACCTTCATGATATTCGGGTGTCGCCGCAGTTTCTTCGACGCTTCAGCTTCGCGCTTGAAGCGCTCCAGCATCGTTGGCGAAACGCCGGGACCTTCTTGGAAGACCTTGAGTGCGACCTCGTGTCCGGTCGCATCGCGCGCGAGGTAGACCGTCGCCATGGAGCCGTGCCCGAGTGTATCAATGATCACATAATCGCCGATCTTGAAGCCCTGCATTGGCGCGCCGTTTTGCGGCGATGCCTCTGCAGATTCTGGCGATAGGGGCTCGGTCATGGCGAGGTCGTGTCGTGCCGGCGCCCGCTTACTGTGCGGGCGTGACGGTTGCTTCGAGTATTGTTACGGCCTCGACGGGCACATTCTGATGCGGGCCCTTGTTGCCGGTGCGCACGCTCTTCATCGTGTTGACGACATCCATGCCCGAAACAACCTTGCCGAAGACGCAGTAGCCATAGCCGCGCATATCCGGGGATTGGAAGTTGAGGAAGGCGTTGTCGGCGACATTGATGAAGAATTGCGCCGTTGCGCTGTGCGGATCCGGCGTGCGCGCCATTGCGATGGTGCCCACTTCGTTTTTGAGGCCGTTATCCGCCTCGTTCTTAATCGGCGCGCGTGTGGGTTTCTGATTCATATCCGCCGTAAAACCGCCGCCCTGAATCATGAATCCGTCAATTATGCGATGGAAGATGGTGCCGTTGTAGTGGCCATCATTCACGTATTTGAGGAAGTTGGCGACGGTGTCCGGCGCTTTGTCGGGATAGAGTTCGATTGTGATATCGCCGAGCGATGTTTTCAGGGTTACCATGGGCAGTGTCTCCGGTTCGGGTTGTTCATCGGCCACAGATTCTGCAGGGGCAGGCTCTACGGCCTCGGTTTCAGTTACAGTTTCAGTGAGAATTTCTTCGGCGGCTTCAGCGGGAGGCTGTGTTTCTACCTCTTCCTGCGCGAACGCAGAGAGTGAAAGGCCGAGTGCGAGCAGGGCGGACAATACATTGCGAATCATACAACTAATCCTTTCGAGCTGTGCGAAGTATGCCGGGTTGGGCGATTGTTTCAAGACCCGGCTGCGTGCGGTTTTTGCAGCACGGCTTTGCAGCGCTTCCGGATGGCGGGTTGATCAAACGCTGCCCAGCGTAGGCGGAAGCGCTTCATCTCCTTGCGCCGCCGCCGCGCGAATGCGGAAATGAGTGCGGCGGGCGCCTGGCTATCTACAGCGCGCACGAGCGCAACATCGAGATCGTGGATGCGGCCGAGATTGCGTTCCAAATCGCGCAGGGTATCAATGAACCACGTCCGGTCTTTGCTCAAAACGGGCGCAGAGAGTGTTGCGAGAATACGCAGGCGGCGGAGGCGTATCCGAAAGGAATGCAGCAGGACGGATTTGCGGCTTTCCGCCCATTTCCGCTTTTCCATCATCGCCTTCCAAAGCGAGCGCAGTTGGCGGCGGGCGATGGGGCCGAATGGGCGTCCGCCTTTCTTTATTTCACCGGGGAGTTCGATTCTCAGCAGGAATCCGAGCTGATTCAGCATGGTTCTGGTTTCGGGTTCGTTCAGAATGGCGCGCAACTCGACGCGCGCATGTTGCTGCTCTGCGCGTTGGCGATCGAGGAAGGGTGCCGCATCTACGAGGGCCTCGGCATAGCGGGGTCGGCTGAGGAGCGAAAGCCAGACATCGGTGTCGCGCGCGGGGCCGATCCGCTTTGCCAGCGTGCGGAGCTGATCCGCGCACACATCGGCGGATGTTTTTTTTAGGGGGCGGGCGAAGGCTTCGAGGAGGCGGCGCAGGTGTCGGATGGCGATTCGCAGGTCGTGCAGCGCTTTGTCATCATCCGTGCGCGCTGCGCGTCGCACAGACGTGCGCAAGGTGTGATAATGAACCAATAGCAGGCGTCGAATCATCTGTCGCACAGGCGCCGTATTGCGCGGACGTACTGCGGCGCCTCTCCAGACGGGTTCCACAATCAGTCCGAGCGCAAATACGCGCTGCCAGAGATCAGATTTTGCCATGGCCCGTTCGGGGTTCCCGCTGCCTTCGGGAGCAGAGACTCGAAGGTGTACCATGCCGTCACGAATCGCGATGTCGAGAATCCGGCTGTTCTGAAGATGACTGTGGTCGAGCGCGTCGGCGACGCGCAGGATGGCGCCGAGCTGAAAAATATGGGCCGGGCGCGACGTTTTGCCGGCCATGCTTCCCGCGCGTTCGGTATCCGGCATTTGGCCGTGCAGTGCCATCACGGCGACGATCTCCGCTACCTGTGTTGGAGTGAGGCCGCGCACACCTTCCTGTTGAACGATTGCGATCCCGGCTGCCACGTGATCGTCCGGTGCGCTCGCATAGCCAATGTCGTGCAGGCGAGCGGCGGTCTCCAGAATCAGACGGTCGCGCCGGTGAAGATTAAAAGGGGCGCGAACGGCGTCAAATAGGCGCAGCGCAAGAGCCGCCACGTGACGAGTGTGTGACTCCTCATTCCGATGCCGCGCGCACAACTCCTCCACGGTGGGCCGCGTATCTCTCTGTTTTCGCCATGCCATGCTGAATCAACCTGCGCGAAACATCCGCGCACTCCATTTCCGTGCCGCTATGCGTTGTGAATCGGCCGCTGCGGCTCGAATACAACCGTGTTCTGCGGCGCGGCGCGTTTGGCCAGTTCCACCGCCTCCTGGTAATAGCGTGCCTGCGAGCGGAGCGCCTTGGGGTCTTTCTGTTTTGCGTGACGACTATAGGTTCCGTCCGCATGGAGGAAGCGCGACTTAGCCTCGTCGTTGAACGCCGTCTTCAAAATGCCGATCAGGCGATCCTTACATGCCGGATCGTCCACCGGGATCAGCAGCTCAACGCGGCGGTCGAGATTGCGCGGCATCCAGTCTGCGCTGGAAATGAACACCAGCGGTTCGCCACCCCGCCGGAAGTATAGAATTCGCGCGTGCTCTAGGAAGCGATCCACAACACTCACCACGGTGATGTTCTCGCTCAAGCCGGGCACGCCCGGACGCAGACAGCAAATACCGCGCACGTTCAGTTGAATCTTCACACCCGCCTGAGAAGCGCGATACAGTGCCTCGATCAGCTCGGGATCCACGAGCGCGTTGAACTTCGCCATGATCTGGCCCTTTTGCCCCTGCTGCTGTCGCTGCGTCTCGCCTTCAATCAGTTCCAGAAGCCGCGCGCGCAGGCCGAGCGGCGCAGCTTCGATACGCCGGAAGTTCACCGGTTGCGCATAGCCCGTGATCATATTGAAAAATGCCGTCGCATCCGCACCGTAATCCTCCTGACACGTCATGAAGCTCACGTCCGTGTAGAGGCGCGCGGTAATCTCGTTATAGTTTCCCGTGCCAAAATGCACGTAGCGGCGAATACCGCCCGGCTCACGCCGGACGATGATGCAGATTTTCGCATGCGTCTTGAGGCGTTTGATCCCGTAAATAACCTGCACGCCCGTCTGCTCCAGCGCCTCTGCCCAGCCGATATTGCGAGCTTCGTCGAAACGCGCCTTCAGCTCAACCAGCGCCGTGACGTGCTTGTCGCGGTTCGCCGCGCGCGCGAGCGCGCTGACAATGGCGCTGTTTTCACTTGTACGATAGAGAATCTGTTTGATCGCCAGAACATCGGGATCTTCCGCCGCCTCTTCGATCAGGCGCAGCACGGGATCGAACGATTGATAGGGATGGAACAGCAGCACATCCCCGCGCCGGATCACGTCGAACATGGACTCTTTCGGCTGCAATCCCGGTAGCGGCTGGGGCGGCCACGGTTTTTCGCGCAATTCGTCAAAACCTGGTGTGCGGGTGAGACTGAAATAGGCGGCCAGATCCAGCGGTCCGCGGATGGAGTACGTGTGCGCCTCGTCAACGCCCAGCAGCTCCTGCAGATAGGCGAGTAGCGCCTTGGATGCGCGCGCAGAAATTTCGAGGCGAACGCAAGGACTGTTCTTGCGCTGCGAGAGCACATCTTTCATTTCGGAGAGCAGATCGGACGCGAGGTCTTCCCGCACGCTCATATCCGCATTGCGCGCGATGCGGAAGGGCTGGCACTCCATCACCGATTCGCCCGGAAACAGCCGGTCAATAAACAGACGCACCACGTCTTCGACCAGGAGGTAGTTGTGCCCTTCATCAATTGGAAGCGTGATGAAGCGTCCGAGTTTGCGCGG
This sequence comes from Kiritimatiellia bacterium, assembly GCA_039807095.1. GTDB lineage: Bacteria > Verrucomicrobiota > Kiritimatiellia > CAIVKH01 > CAIVKH01 > JAMLJG01. The sequence continues at coordinate 3,318 of JBDHQM010000049.1, read as the reverse complement.
AAGCGTCACCACCGCGTAGCGCGGGGTTTTCTTGCCCTTCGCCGGTTTCAGGCGCACGGCGAGATGGAGCGTCAGACCCGGAATCAGCGGGATGCGTTCGGGGTTGCTCATGGAGAGGGGACTCAGCGTTGGATAGAGCTCCCGCTCAAATAGATTTTGCACGTAGTCGTACAGCGCAGGCGTCAACGCGGTTTCATCATGTTGACGGATTTTCATGTCGTGCAGTTGCGGCAGAATCTCGTCCCGGAAGCAGCTGTATTGCGCGTCCACCATTGCGTGTGTGCGCTTGCTGATTTCAGAGAGTAATTCTTCGGGGTTCAGGCCGGTTGGATTGCGGTCGCCCGGGTCGCCCTGAAGCAGCATTTGAAGGCCCCCGACGCGCACCATGAAAAATTCGTCCAGATTTGACGACACGATCGAAAGAAATTTCAGGCGTTCGAGCAGCGGTGTATCGGCATCGAGCGCCTCTTCCAGTACGCGATGATTGAACGCCAGCCAGCTCAACTCGCGCCGGAACAGGCGCGGCGAGGACTCGGGGGATACAACAACGGGATCAGACATCGGGGGCCTCACCTTCGAAACTGCTCTCGCTGCGGAAGACAACTTTCATTCCGTACACATCGTTGAACAGCGATTCCTTTTCCTTCAGCGTGAGGCGCTCCAGTGTGAGGTCCTCTACATCGCTGACCCAGATAACAAACTGGCCCTCTTCGCGCGTGCAGCGAATGTCCTTCGCCTGCTGCATCCGGTTGCGATCCAGCGCATCGGCCACGCGAAGAATCGCCGCCAGCTTACTCACTGCGAGGCGGGCATCGCGGCTCAGTACGGAAAACCCGTCGTGGTGTGGCTGCGGTGTCGTGCGCCCATGATAGCGCGCAAGCATTGCGACCATCAGGCGGTCCTCGTGTGAAAGGCCGAACAGATCGCTGTTCATAATCAAATACATCGAGTGGCGATGATAGCTGCGGTTGTTCACGAAGAGGCCGATCTCGTGCAGGAGTGCGGCGAGCCGCAGAAACAATTCATAGCGGGGCGGCAGCATGTGCTCGCTCTTCAATTCGCGATACAGGTAAAGCGACGTGTCGGCCACCTGTCGCGCGTGCTTTTCGTCATAGCCATATTTTGCGCCCAGCGCTGTCGCGGAATGCTCCACTTGTGCCATGAACTCCGGCGTCCACGCGCCGCCGGTCAGCGCCTCCTGCAGCAAGCCGTGGCGGAGGCTGGTTTTCGGGACGAGGATATTTTCCACATTGAAGACACGAGCAAATTGCGAGAAGGCGAGCAGGGCGGAACCCAGCGCTTCCGCATCGGGATAGTTCAGCCGGTATGTCCGCACGAGAGAGTCGAGCGACTGCCCCGCAATTTTTCGCGCCAATGCCGCAAATGCCTTCGGATCAATTCGAGCGAGTTTGCTCTGTCGCCAATCCGGAACCAGCAGGCTCGCTGCGAAGCGGGCCTCGCCAGACAGGGCCACCAGATGCGCCATCCGGCTCATGGGCACGCTGCGATGAATCTGATCCACCGAAATCTGAATCTGTTTCTGAAGCGTAGAGAGTGCGCGCTGTGGCGACGTATTCTGCGGTCCGAGTGTCTCGCGGATACGAAGCGTGCCGAGGCGGAAGGTGTTGGAATAGGTGACAAAGCCGTCCTGAACCAGCAGGAGCTCCGTGTCGCCGCCACCGACTTCGGCCACCAGTACGCCTGCGCCCTTCAGCTCGGGATCATCCGCGAGAATTTCCTGCACCGCCATATACGTCAGGCGCGTGGCCTCGGCCTCGCTGATGATCTCAATGTTGATCTGCGTCGCCATATAGACGCGATCGAGAAACATCTCGCGATTGGCCGCCTCGCGAACCGAACTCGTGGCCACCGCCTCGATCTGATTCGGGGCCGTGATGCCATACTCCTCCATAATGCGCCGATAACCTTTGAGGATGTGGACGCATTCTTCGATGGTCGTTTGCTGAATACGCCCCACCGTGAACGTATCTTTCCCCAGGCGCGCGGGTTGCTGCAGCGACTCCAGCGTGCGAACGCCGTGCTCTTCGCTCAACTCCGCAATCTCCATGCGGATCGCAGTCGAGCCGACGTCAATCACGGCAATCATGCGTGGCGCGCCGGGTGCAGCTTGCGATTTGCTGATCTCAGCCATGCGCGGTGCCTTTTATTTCTTTTCGGCGGCCTCAGCTGCGAGTGCCGCAGCGCCCATCGCCGTAGCGAGGTCATCCAATTTCGCCGCCACGATGTCCACGCCCTTCGCGAACGCGGGCATCGCGCGTTTGCTGACGGCGTCTTTCACTTCCGGAATAAAGATGTCCTTCATCGCTTCAATCAATCCGCCGCCGAGTACCACGATGTCCGGATTCAGAATATTGATGATGTTGCCCACGCCGAGGCCGAGCTGTTTTGCCGCATTGCGCACAATCTTTTCGACCGCTTTATCACCCGCCTTGATCGCATCTGCGAGTGTGCCGCTGCGAATCTTCGAAATATCCGTGCCCGCCATCTGCTGAAGAATTGGCGCATCACCGCGATAGGCCGCAATCGCGCACTCCGCCGCAATTGCCAGTCGGCTCGCGACCGTTTCGATACATCCGCGCCGACCGCATCCGCACAGGCGACTGCTATTCGACACCATCATGTGCCCGATCTCGAGGCAAGACCCCGTCTTTCCGCGCAGCAGATGCCCTTCATAAACGCAGCCGCCCCCAATGCCCGTTCCCGGAAACACCCCCACCACGCAGCGCGCCTTCTGTGCCGCACCAAAGCGGTACTCGCCATACGTCCCTGCGTCTACGTCATTTGCCACCGCGACAGGAGTTTTGAACTTTTTCTGAAGAATGTTTTTGATCTCCACATTCTCCCAGCCGAGATTCGGCGCTTGAAGAACGATCCCGTTATCGAGATCCAGCGGGCCGGGACACCCCAGCCCAATCGCGCCGAGCGAATCGCGCTCAACATGCCCTTCCTCTAGCGCGCGCTCGATCATGTCCACGATGCGATCGAGGCTGTTCGGCGCACCTTCTTCCGCCTTCGTCTTCTTGCGAATACTCGCGACCACATTGAATTTGTGGTCGAACAAGACGCAAAGCATTTTGGTGCCGCCCAGATCAAAGCCGATCCAATATTTCTTTCCGTTATCGCCCATGGTCTTGTCCTCACGCTGTGTGGTTGGTGCCGAAAGCCCATCCTAGCGCAATTTGCGCCGGACAACAAGATGCCCGTTTCGCGCCGCGCAAATGGGGGCGTAGGACATAGATTTTGAGAAAGATCGATTTGGGCCTTGCGCCTTTCTTTTTGATGCCATATATTGTATCT
>JBDHQM010000048.1:0-15504 GCA_039807095.1 Kiritimatiellia bacterium | reverse complement strand
TTTCGCTAATCCGTTTTTTAAAAACGGCTTGGAGGGTTGTTTTGTGTTTGACCGAAACCTCTAATGGGCAACTCCTATCTCCTTTTTAAACCACGGATGTCACGGAGATCACGGATGGAGGAGGAAAAAATTGCGAATTTCGAATGGCGAATTTCGGATTTGAGGAAGAGGAATTAACAGAAGAGCGCAAAGGGCCCGCCCACAGCGCTACGCGCAGTGCAGCGGGCCTGCCCGCAATGCTACGCATAGCGTTGCAGGCGGGCAGGCGCAAAGGATGGAGGAAGAAAAGAGAAACATGATAACGGCCAGAAAAAAACTCGATCTACTCGATAATGTCGCTCAATTCGATCTACTCGAACAACGGTTTGACCTGAATGACCGCAATGACCTTATTGACGGGGGGTAGGGCTGCCTGTCCGCCTCAGGCGGAAGCTTTCAAAGCGAGCCGGTATTTTGATTGAAGAGAATCAGGCATTTTGAGGGGTGCCGAAAAACCGACAACTCTTAAGCTTTGTGCCCCTGTGCCTTTGTCCCTCTGCTTGTCTCGGCGTAGTTCCGCGAAGCGGGGCGAAGCCGGACTTGTCTCGGCGTAGCCCCGCCTGCGGGGCGAAGCCGGATGCCTTTGTGCCTTCTCCCATCTCCCAGTCAAAACGCGAGCGCTTTATTCGTCGTCGTCCCCGCTCTCGTCTGCGGCGCGGTCGTCGTCATCCATATCGTTGAAGCCGAAATCACCGTCGTCGTCTAAATCGTCGCGATACGGGCAGTCGGCAGATCGAATGGGGCAAATGCCATCGGCGAATTCCTGTTTGCAGACGGGACATTCTTCGTAGGCGGCATCGCCCGAGGGATTCCCTTCGTCATCTGATGAGTATCTACGACTTGGCGCCATGACCACGACTCCTCATGGGCTGCCGGAGCAGCGTTCGTTTATACGCACAAGGCTACTCAACCCCGGGCGGCTCGTCGAGGGGGCAGTGTAGATTTTTCCGGCGCACCGCTGCGCCTAGCGAATCACCGTGTCGTGAAACATGGTGGATAGTTTTTCGATGAGCTTCGACGGCGTCATGGACAGTTGACCGCGCGACCACGCGAGGAGGTCGCCAGCGACGCTGTGATAGTATACAGCCACGCAGGCAGCATCAAACGGCTCGAACTTCTGCGCTAACAGCGAACTCGTCAAGCCCGTCAGTACATCGCCCATTCCGCCTCGCGCCATGCCCGGATTTCCGGACGCACAGACTTGCACCGGCTTATCTTTCTGCACGACCAGCGTGCCCGCTCCCTTGAGTACCACGATCGCGCCGCTCCGCTCGGCCAGCTCTTTTGCGGCGCCTATGCGATCCGCCTGAACAGCTTGTGCCGTTGTGCCGAGCAGCGCAGCCGCTTCGCCCGGATGCGGCGTGAGGATCACCGGATGACGGGCGTGGCGAAAGATTTCGGGTGATCCCGCCATCACGGTCAGCGCGTCGGCATCCACCACCAGTGGGCCCGGCGCCTCGCGAATAATCGCTTCCACCAAGACGCGTATGGCGGGCGACCGCGTCATCCCCGGCCCGACGGCAACGATGCGACCGGGAGCATAGAACGAGCGAATGGTCGCGAGCGCGTCTTCAATGAATGCGCCATCCGCCGACTCCGGAGCTCCTGCAACCATTGCCTCCAGCACGGTCGTTGCAACAATCGAGCGATGCGACTGCGGCACAATCGCCGTCACCAACCCTGCGCCCGACTGCGTCGCCGCGCGCGCAGCCAGCGGAATTGCGCCGGTGTACGGTCCGCCTCCGCCAATCAATATCACATGCCCATAGTCACCCTTGTGCGAGTTGCGCGCTCGCGGTGTGAACCGCATGCGCAATTCCAGTATGGTGAGCATCTCGCGATCGGCGGTCGTCGCACGGGGAATGAGCTCGCCCGATAAATTGAGATCTACGACCTCCACAGACCCGACCGCATCCGCAGCAGATGCTGCGAGCAGACCGGTCTTGGGCAGTCCAATGGTTGCCGTCAAATCGGCCTCCACGACATCGCCCTCTGCTTCACCCGTGTCGGCGTTGAGGCCCGATGGCACATCAATCGAAACCACCAGCGAGAGCGGCGCCTGCGAGCGGATATATTGTATCGCCCCCGCAGCGGGGCCGCGCGCGGGCCCGCGTATGCCGGTGCCCAGCACGCCATCCACAATAATCTCCGCAAAATTCGGCAGACGTATGGCCAGCTGCCAATCATCCATCGTGGGCAGCTCCGTCACGCGGACTTTCGCGGTTTTCAATTTGCTCAAATAGAGCGCGGCATCGCCGGTGATCTCTGCCGCACTCCCCGCGATCCAGACCTCGACATCGGTCCCCATCTTCTTCAATTGACGCGCGGCGACAAACGCATCGCCGCCGTTGTTCCCGCGCCCCGCGATCAAAAGTACAAACGGATCGCGCAACTGCGAATCAAGCACGAGCCGCCGCACGCAATCCGCCACGCCCAGTCCCGCGGTCTTCATCAACTCTGCACTCGTAGAGCCAAACTCTTCGATCGCACGCCGCTCGATCTCGCGCATCTCGGAGCTGGAAACTGCGATCATCGCGCCCTCTCAGTGGAAAGCCCGTCCTCACGCGCGACAGATGCCAACAGCCGCCGCACCGTCTCCATTGGCAGCCCTACCACGTTGTCATACGGGCCTTCCGTTTCCGCAACAAATGGAGCTGCGCCGCCCTGAATCGCGTACGCGCCCGCTTTGTCCATCGGCTCGCCCGTCGCGACATACGCCGCAATTTCAGCATCCGACAACTCGCGGAATCGCACGCGCGTGTGCGTCGCATCCGCCGCCTCGCGATAGCCGTCACCTGCGGCCTGCCACACGCAGACACCCGTAATCACGGCGTGTGTCCGGCCGGACAACTGGCGCAGCATCGCCGCCGCATGCGCGGCGTCGGAGGGTTTCTCCAAAATCGCGCCGCCCAGCACCACAATCGTATCCGCCGCAATAATCGTCGCCGTGGGATGCAGCGCCGCAACCGCGCGCGCCTTCCCCATCGCATTGCGCAACACATACGACGCCGGCATTTCGCGTGGCCACGGTCGCTCCTCAAGCCCCGAGACCACCACCGTGAAGTCGCGCGCCAACTGCGAGAGCAATTCGCGCCGCCGCGGCGACGCACTCGCAAGAATCAACCTGGATTCAGACATAAGATAATCTAACGCTCCGCAGCACTCCTACCACGTCCGGCCCGATCTGCTCAATACAATCGGAGGAGTTATGAGAAGGCAGAAGGCATCCGGCTTCGCCCCGCAGCCGGGGCTACGCCGAGACAAGTCCGGCTTCGTCCCGTCCCGACTCTTGGAGGTCGGAGCGGAACTACGCCGAGACAAGCAGAGGGACAAAGTTTAAGAACTGTCGGTTTACCAATCCACCCGCTGTAGTTCCGCCACTCCGCTGGCGGAATGCCGAACCAACCACCCTCTGGAGGGCTGCTTTGTCGTGGCCGAGTTTCTTTCCCTCACAACGCCACTCCCGCCAATAAGGTCATTGCGGTCATTCAGGTCAAACCATTGTTCGAGTAAATCGAGTAGAGCGACATTATCGAGTAGTTCGAGTTTTCCGAATCTCAGGCCTCATCCTTCTTCCATCTGTGAAAATCTGTGACATCCGTGGTTAAAAAATCCGAAATTCTTCCTCTCTCACTCGTGTTGAAACGTTAAGATCGGCGTGAGCTATGCGGCGCGAGGAGTGAACGAACCTCAATTCCCTCCAATAATGCGCTGCAAAATCAGCTCGCTGTTTTTCTGACTTCAAGCAAGATTGTCGGCGTGTCTATTCGCTTCCAGGTTGGACTGAGTCACCTGCTTTCTGCGCGGACTGCGTTGCTGCGCGGGCGCGTGGGGCTGCTTGCGCACCCTGCGAGTGTGGATGCATCGGGCGTGCACGCTTCGATCCGGCTGCGCGATGCGCTAGGGCGTCGCCTTGTTTCGCTGTTCGGACCGGAGCACGGATTCTATGGCCGCGGCGGCGCGGGCGAGGAGCTGGGTGATGAACGTCATCCCGCGTGGAACATTCCGATTCATTCGCTTTACGGTGCACACCGAAAGCCAACGCCCGAAATGCTGGCGGGCCTGGATACACTGGTGTTCGACCTTCAGGATATCGGCGTGCGCTGCTACACCTTCGTCACCACGCTGCGCTATGCGATGGAGGCGTGTGCTGAGAATGGCAAGCGTCTGGTGGTGTGCGATCGGCCGGTTCCATTTCCGAATGTCGTTGATGGACCGATGCCGGTTCCAGAGTTTGAAAGTTTTGTCGCAGGCGTACCGGTCCCGCTGGTGTATGGCATGACGCCGGGCGAGGCGGCGCTGTTTCTTCAACGCGAATTGAGGCTGGACCTCGACCTGCACGTTGTTCCGATGCGCGGCTACGCGCGGCAGGCGGGGCGTGGCGCGTGGGGGCCGTGGATCTCGCCGTCGCCGGGCATCCGCTATTGGGAAACCGCGTGGACCTATCCCATCACGGTTTTTTCAGAGGCGCTTGCCGCGCTGGGCTGCGGGCGCGGCGGCACAGAACCCTTTCAGGTGTTCACTGCCGAATGGCTCGATGCAGAAAAGACTGCGGCCTCGTTCAATCGTTTCCGGCTGCCCGGCCTGCGCGCCGTGCCGTGCTGGAATCCGCAGCCCGGTTTGCGCTTTGACGTCGTGCAGCCCGACCGCATCAAACCCTTTGAGGCCACGGTGCGACTGCTCGCGTTGTTGCAGCGCACGTATGGCACATCGCGCGTATGGGGCGCGAAGGGCACGCGCCCGGAATGGTTCGATAAATTAATGGGCACGTCGCAGGTACGCGAAGCGCTGCTGCGCGAAGAAAATCCGGGCAAGATTATTGAGCGGGCAAATGCCGACCTGCCGCGCTTCCGGCGCGCGCGATCCCGCGCACTGCTCTATCCTGCGCGCCGCAGTTGACATGAAGATGCCTCGCAAAGCCTTTGTATTGGCTGCCGGATTTGGCACCCGCCTGCTGCCGCTCACGCGTGAGACGCCGAAGCCGCTGCTGCCGATCTGGAACGTACCGAATCTTGAGCGCGTGCTGGCGATGCTGCGCGGCTGGGGGGTGCGCGATGTGCTGGTGAATGCGCACCACCGCGCGGACAAAATCTTTGACTATCTGCGCACGCGAAAATCCGACGGACTGCGCATTTCGATTTCATTTGAGCCGGAGATTCTCGGTACCGGCGGCGCGTTGCGAAAGGCTGAGTGGTTTTTCGGAGGCGACGCGCCGGTGTGGGTTGTGAACGGCGATGTTGCGGCAGATGTGGATCCGCGCCCGATGGTGAAAGCGTATCAGGGCCGACGTGTAATCGCATCCGCGTGGGTCCACCGCGAGGCCGGGCCGCGCACGGTGGAGCTTTCACGCGGATTCATCACGAATTTTCAGAGCAAACGCGCCGGGGCTCCGGACACAGCAACCTTCTGTGGCGTGCAGTTGATCAATCCGGCGCTGCTCAATCGCGAGGCCGGCTTTGTGGATGCCGAAATAAAGTTTGGCTCCATTATCACCGCCTACGAGCGCGCGCAGCGGTCTGGCTGGCGGGTGGCGGGTGTCGAAGTCCCGAATTCGTTTTGGGCCGACATCGGAACGCCCGCTCAATTGCTGGCGTGCCATCGCGCACTAGCGGGAAACCGCGACTTTGCGGCGATTGATCTCTCTGCGCGAGTCCACCGCAAAGCGCGCGTGAAGAACTCCGTTGTGTGCGCGGGTGCGGTGTTGGGCGCGGATGCACGGGTGGAAAACGCGATCATATCCGAAGGCGCGCGCGTCAACTGTGCGGTGTCCTATCTCGCTCTGCCCGCCGTCGCCGCATTTGATGCACCCGAGTTGGATGCGTTGCGCGCGATGAAGTGGCGGGTGGAGGAGACGACTGCGCTGCCCCTCGGGCCGCGCGGATCGAGCCGGACCTATACGCGCGTTGTGCGCGGCGCGGAGAGCGCGATACTCGTCCACTACGACGCCGCGCGTCGCGAAAATGCGCTGCACGCCGGGCACACCCGCTTGTTGCGCGGACTGAAGATTCCGGTGCCTCGCGTGCTGGTGGATAAACCGCAGGACCAGATCGCGATCTTCGAAGATTTGGGAGACGAATCGCTTCTCGCGTGGCAGCGAGGTCGCCCGCCTGCCGAGATTCGCGCGATGTATGAACGGGTGCTCGATGTCGTGCTTCGCTTTCACGAGAGCGGCGTGGCGGAGGCACGTCGCCGCAAAACTGAACTGATGCCTGCGTTCCGCCCCACGCTGTATCGGTGGGAACGGAACTACTTTGCCGACGAAATGCTGCGCAAACGCGAGAAGCTGCCGGAAGACCGAATCGCGGCGATCCTTCGCGAGTTGGCGACCCTCTCGCGCCGCTTCGCTCGCGTAAAACCCGTGTTGGTGCATCGCGACTTGCAGTCCAGCAATGTGATCATTCGCGAAGGGCATCCGTGGCTGATTGACTATCAGGGAATGCGCTTCGGCCCTGCGGTGTATGATCTTGCCTCGCTCTTGTGCGATCCGTATGTCGAGCTGCCCGACGAACTGGTGCTGCACCTGTTGAACTATTACGCCGCGCGAAGTCGAAGTGGCAACGAGATCGTGAATCTATTCTGGTGCGGCGCCGTTCAGCGGTTATCGCAAGCGTTGGGCGCATTCGCAAAACTCGGATCGCAACCCGGCACCCGCGCATTCGCCGCGCACATCCCCGCAGCGCGCCGCGCAATGGCGCGCGCCCTACGCGAAATACCCGGCTGCCCCACCTTGCGCGCGTGGTGCGCCTCACAATAGCACCGCCAATAGTGCAAAAGACGAATCCGACCCCGTCTGTTTTTCAGGAGAGCACTTCGAACCACTTTTTGATTCGGAGTGCCATCAAGCGTCGGCGTTCGACCAGGAATTCATCGTAGTCCGGTATTTGCCCTTCAATAAGCGAGAGTGGCAGGGCGTTTTCGATCAAATTCTCGCGCAGTTGCTCCATGCTCGTAATGCCGCCGTAGCGCTTCTTTCCGCCATTCACTTGTTCAATTAGTTCTCCGAAATAGCGCTCCGGTGGTTTGTCGCCGATTGCGATGTTGATTTCGCTTTGCGCCATGACGAAGTTTGCAATTTGATTGTAACGTCCGCGGGCGAGGCCTTGTGATTTCAAGTAATTGCGAGGGAATACGTGATGTTTGTCGCCGCGGTTGAGGAGCAGGTCGCGCACGGTGATGTCGGAGGAGAGGAAACCCTTGTCGCCGAGTCGAGCTTGCGTCGCTTGCCACGAGATAAAGTAGGGGCTGGTTGAAGCAGATGTGTCCATTGACTGTGGAAGCATGCCGGTCCAGAACGTGTCGGGAAGTTCGTTTGCAATTACGGAGTCGATATAGCGTGTGAGTCCCAGGCTATTGATTTGCCGAATATCCACATCGAATGCGGTTTCGGGACTGCCTGAATAACGCTGTGTGAGAATGGACATGGCGTACCAGCGGCGCACAAGGCGTTCGAGGTCGGATGCCGGAACATTTTCTGCACGTCCGCGCAGGTATACGATGTAGGCGAAGTTCACCGCATTTTGACTGCGTATGAGGTCCGAGGTTAAGAAACCTGCTGAGCGCAGTATCATGACAAGGCGATCGAAATGCGTCTTATTCATGAAGGCTTCGATGCCTGCTTTCAGGCGGGCAAACGACTCTTCGGCAATCGCCTCCTCGTACTCGCGGGTTTCGAAGTTGCGGCCTGAAAGCAGAGCGACGAGGTCTTGCAGTCTTCCGCGGCCGAACTCAGATGTGAAGGCGACTCGCAGCATGTCGGTGTAGGTGGGATCGTAGATATCGTCATTCACGTCTTTCAGCCATTTCAGCTTTGGCCAAAATTCGGATGCGACAAAGGCGGGATCGTTCTTCTCGATTTTTGAGAAAAATTCGGGTGCGACGGCGAGGTGGCAGAAATAATCAATGGCCTTGCGAAGCATATTGCCGCCAAAGGTCTCATTGACGGCAATTTTGGACATGGCGAAGTCGGCTTGTGACAACTCGACTCCGGCAGAATTCACGCGAATGAAAATTTCCGTGACGGTCTCAATGTCGAGGTCTTCGGCGAGTTCGATCAGACCCACGTGGTTGCTTGTGATTTTGGCAACGCGCTCGAACACCCTGCCGATTGTTGCCCGATTCGCGCCCGGATTGTTGGCGATGTAGTCATCCGTGAGCTCGCCGAGATAAACGTCGGGCGCGAAGATTTTGGAGATATCGTCAATCCATGCCTTATCTCTCGCAATGGCGGCATCACGCACCTCAAAACGCTCCTCCTGAGGATGAAAGGCGATGCGGATACGCACGGTTTCATAATCGCTCGTGAGTACCTCTCGCCCCAGCAGCGCTGCCATGAACGCAGTGACACGCTGCTGTCCGTCAATCAGGATCCGCTTGCCTGCAGACGTCGTCCCATCCTTGAGTTTTACCGTTGGGTTGCGCCATGCGATGAGATAGCCGACCGGGAATCCGCGGTAGAGCGAATCGAGCAAGTCGCGAACTTTCGATGCCGCCCATACGAACGGGCGTTGGATTTCCGGGATTGCGATTTCTCCCGACTTGACCCACGTCAGCAAGGTTTCGATCGGGTGCGGCGTAACTGAATAGCGTTGCGTGGACATACCGAAAGTTTGCCTTTGGATGTGTGCCGAAGACAAGGCTTCTTCGGTGGGAATGATGTCGTTATCTGCAGATAGCCGGCTTGCAGCGCATAGCGTTGTAGATGGGACACTCTGCTGCCGGAGATTGGTTGGTTTTGCATTCCGCCAACAGAGTGGCGGAACTACAGCGATGCGGGTGAAGGAGAATGGCGAATTTCGGATTTGATTTAACCACGAAGAACCCGCCCACAGCGCCCCGGTCAGGTGCGGGGGGTGTGGCTCTCGGGTTTGGGTTCGCGGGCCATAAGGTTTTGGACGGCCTGGCGGGGGTCGAGGTCTTTGTGGACGATGTTGACGACTTGTTCGGTGATGGGGACTTCGATGCCGAGTTCGTTTGCCAGATCAAATGCGGCCTGGCAGGTCCAGATACCTTCGGCGACTTGTTCCATGCCCGACATGATGTCGGCGAGTTTTTCGCCTTTGCCGAGTCGCTCGCCGACACCGCGGTTGCGACTGAGTTTGCTGGCGCAGGTGACGATGAGGTCGCCGATGCCGCTGAGGCCGGCGAAGGTTTCGGGGCGCGCGCCGCGGGCGACGCCGAGGCGGGTAATTTCCGCAAGGCCGCGCGTGATGAGGGCTGCCTTGCTGTTGTCGCCGAAGCCGACGCCGTCGCTGATGCCTGCTGCAACTGCGATTACGTTTTTCAGCGCGCCGCCAAGTTCCACGCCGACGACGTCGTCGCTGGTGTAGATGCGGAATTCGGGGCTGTTGAAGACTTGCTGTAGAGCGACGGCGCGGTCGTGGTCGGTGCAGGCAATGACGACGGCAGTCGGGATGCGGCGCGCGACTTCTTCGGCGTGACTCGGGCCGGAGAGGGCGGCGACGGGGCCGATGTCGAGTTGCTCCTCTGCAATTTCTGTCAGGCGCCGGTGAGTCTGCTTGTCGAGGCCCTTGGCAACGCTGACCGCGAGCGTGCCGCGTTTGAGGAGCGGAGCAAAATCGGCAGCGACTTGTTTGAAGAAGCGCGAGGGAACGGCGAGCACTGCGACGTCGGCGGATTCAACGGCGTGTGCTTTGTCGGACGTCCACTCGAGGGTGGAGGGGAGGGGGACGCCGGGGAGGAACTTTTTGTTCTCGTGCGTTTCGCGGACGGAGCGGATGTACTCCTCGAAAGGACCCCACATCCGCACGCGGTGTCCGTTCCGATTCAATACGAGGCCAAGCGCAGTGCCCCATCCGCCGTCGCCGAGAATTGCAATGTTCATGGCGGGAAGTATGGCGAGACGTGTGTCGAAATGCGAGTGTTCAGAATGAGCGATCGGGCGGACGGGACAAAAACACGGCGGCCATGATCCGGTTTGTGAATCATGGCCGCATGCTGGGTTGAGGGTGTAGACAGTGGCTATGCGCTTGCAGCGCCGATCTTCGTCGCCTCCGGCACTTCGACCAATGTGCCGTTTCGCACGTCATAGATGTAGCCATACACCGGAATGGAGTGCGGAACGAGCGGGTGATTGCGGATGCGGGCGACATCTTCGACAACGCTCTGCGCCAGATCGGAGAAGGCGAGCCATTTTATGAATTTGCCTTCGTCCGAGCCGGGCCCTTTGCCGACGTCTTCCCATCCGTTTGGGCCAATGGTGGCCTGTTCCAGGCTACTGGAGAGCAACTTGCTGATCACGGAATCCGTGAACGTTAGCATGCCGCAATCCACATGATGGATGACGAACCACTCTTTTGTTCCGAGGAGTTTGTAAGAGATGACAAGCGACCGGATCGCATCGTCGCTCGCGCGCCCGCCCGCGTTGCGGATGACGTGCGCATCGCCCTCGGCGAGGCCGGCGAACTTCGCGGGATCCAGACGCGCATCCATGCACGTTAGAATCGCGAACCGGCGCCCCGGCGGCATCGGCAGCTTACCTTTATCTCCAAATGACTCTGAATAGGCTTTATTCGCCAAAATAACTTCGTTGTGAACTTTGCTCATTGATATATTGTTTCTAAAATAGGGTTGATAAATTGTTGTAACTACTTGTCGGTAAAGTTGATCTGTCAACACATCTCGCGCATAAATCTAGTCTCCAATAGTCAATAACGACTAATACGATTGGTTTAATACGAATTATTCCGAATGGAGTCAACACCTATTTGATAGGAGAGCGAAAAAGGAAGCGGTGCGCGAGTGGTGCAGGCGGCACCGGGAACGGTCTACCGTCTACGGTCAGCGGTCCAAAACGTGGCCGCGCCACTTCTGCACGGTTCTACACGACTGTAGCCGCCCTCGTTTAGAGCGGGTTTTATCCGGGATTAACGCAGTGATAGACGCGCGGCGAGGGCGCCGCGCGCAGCACGCGAGGGCGCGTGCGCTCCCCTGCGTCACGACAAAGCCGAAAGTGATCGCGCCACCTGTGTATGAACTCTAGCCGCCCTTGCTGAGTGCGAAGATTCAGCCGCAGTCAACGCAGGCTGTGCGACTTAGTCCATCCAGTCGCCAAAGACGATGTCGAGCATCACTTCGATGGTGGGAGTTATCTTGTAGTCGCGGTTGTGTGGCCAGTCGAAGCCGGGCTCGATCTTGATGAAAAGCCAATCGCGATGCATTCGCTGCCGCCAGGAGACGCGGGCGCTGTAGGTTTCGATGTGGACACTGGGTTCCAGAGTTCCATACATGCCGAGCTTTGTGCCGAAGGCGCGCCGGTTGCTCAAAAAGCGGTAGAACTGAAAGGTCTCACCGCCGCGAACACCGTTGCTCGTTTCGCTCCAGAGCACGCTGGTGTTCAGGCGGACCAGATATTCGTCGCGGATCATCCTCTCGACGTCGAATGAAGAGCGTTCACCCCACCCGTCGTGGGTCTCCCAGAAGACTCGTTGGACGAAGCGGGTTGTGAAGAGTTCATTCTCGTGCACGATCTTGAGGCGAAACCCGATGCGCGGTCGCGGGTCGGGCTTGAACTTTAGTCCCAGCTCGAGGCTGGGTCGCACCTTCAGGTTGTCGGAAAGTCGGAGTCGCAAGTTAGCTATACCGCGCTCGTCAGAACTCTTTTTCGTGCGGTCTGCCGATCTGATTTCCGGCGTGAGGTCGCCCTCGTCGTAATCGCTGTCAAACACGAGGTCTACTCGTTCAGAAAGGCGGGGCAGTTGGAGTTTTCCACTGACGCGCAGTCCGGCTGCTATCCCGTCCGTCTTTCGCTCCGTGATGTACGGCGATAGAATCAGCTGCGAACCCGTTTCGTAGGGCAGCATCGCTGTGTCGTAGACCAACCTCGGGCGTTCGGGACGGGCTGGCTGCGACGAATCGCGAAAGCGACTGGCGAGCCAGGTGTCCGCGCCTTCGCTGGCATTGATCACGAAACAGCAGACCGCTTCATGATAGCGATCAATCGTGTCAATAAACCTGTAGGGTGGCTTTGCCTCCGGGGCAGCAGCGGGTTCGGCTGCGGCGAGGTGAGCGGCCCCAAGCAGGCACACAAAAAAGAATGAGAGGCGAAGGCGCACGTTGGTGGATACTCAAAAGGAGTGCGCATAGTTGCGAAAAAATGCGCGCGAGGCAAGAATACGTGCGAGCGCAGTACAGTTGAACGGCGATTCCCGAAGGAGTAGAGTGCAGGGTATGCGGAAATTCACATTCATTTTTCTTTGTGCGACAACGTTGGCGCTGCTCGCGGCCTGTGCGACGCGATCACCGGAACAGACCGCGGACGCGCGCGCGCGCTATGAATTCAAACGAATCGTTCGCACCTATCAGGTGCCTGCTTCCGAGGCAACAAACGATATGGATCGTGCGGTTCTGCTCGATGCGGCACAGGAGGCTTTTGCAACCTTGCGTGAGGACTATCCGACAGCACGGCCGTGGGCGGCGATGGCTTTGCGTCAGATCGGCGAGATTCTGGCGCAGCAGGGGCGCAGGAAGGAAGCGCTGGCGACGTTTGCGAAGGTGGATGTTTATTATCCGAATGAGTCGTGGGAGGTCATTCAGGCGTGGAAAGCTGCGGGTGATCTGCTGTGGGACTCCGGGATGAAGCGTGAGGCGCTGCCGTTCTATCAGGATATCGTGGCGAAGTTTGATCATCCCGGTCAGCCGGAAATGTTCGGCACGATTGTGCGCATTGCCAGAGATCGCATCCGCGATGCTGGTGCGGTACGCCCTGCGGCGACGCCATGAAGTTTGTGGATTATTTCCCTCTCGCGCCGCGTTATCGGCGGGCGAGAGAGAGCTCGGGGATGGTGAGGGAGTCATCGGCCGGGTTCAAAACGTTTCCATATTCAGAGCGCCACCTTCAATGCGTTTGGTTTGATCCCGGACTGCGCCCCGCCGAATTGCGCACGAGCGAGGGCGAGGCGGTGATTGTTGAGGATCCGGGTGTTTGGAATCTGGAGGCGGGTCCGGATTTCCTCGGCGCCGCGCTGCGCGTGGGATCGGGTCGCCGCGTGCGCGGAGATGTGGAGATTCACATCCATCCCGGCGACTGGATGGCGCACCAGCATCAGCATGATCGTCGCTATGCGCGGGTCTGTGCGCATGTAACGTTTTTTACCGGCGCCCTCTCCGCTCGCGAGCTGCCTGCTGGCGCCCTCCAAATTTCTCTGCGCGATGCACTGATGGCGCGCCACGGCTTTTCTTTCGACGCTGTGGACCTCGCGACCTATCCCTATGCCGCGCGCGCGGAGATGCCGCCGTGTCAGCACATTTTGCGCGAGTGGTCTGTCGAGGCGAAGCAGGAACTGCTGGATGCCGCCGGTCAGGAGCGCCTGCGCCGGAAAGCGGTGCGCCTTGCGATGCGATTGCACGAAGTCGGGCCGGCTCAGTTGCTTTACGAGGAGACGCTGGGGGTTCTCGGCTATAAACATAACAAACAGCCCTTCCGATCGCTTGCGGAACGGGTATCGCTCGTCGAGCTGCGCGATGTGTGCGGCGCGGATTCGACAGCGGCTCAAGCAATTCTGCTCGGTGTGTCAGGATTGCTTCCGTCGCGAGTTTCATCGCGGTGGGACGAACGCGCGCGAAGGCAGGTGCGTCGCTGGTGGGACGCCTGGTTCAAGCATCGCGAGCGCTGGGCGGATCGCTTGATGGATGGGGCTGCATGGCGCACCGCGGGATTGCGTCCGGCAAACAGTCCGTTGCGGCGCATCGCGGCTGTTGCGCCGTTGTTTCTCGATCCGCGCGCGAAGTTTTTGCGACTGTTCGAAGCGCCGGCGGCGTCAGCTGAACAAACACTTCGCTCCGCTCGCGTCGTTCTGGAACAGATCGGCGACGAGTTTTGGGATTGCCGCTTGTCGCTGGGCGGACGGGAGCTGCCAGCTCCCATTTCGCTCATCGGTGCGGACCGTATTCAGTTGCTCTTGACGAATGTAATTATTCCGCTGCTCGCCGCAGACGGACGCACCGCGCCCTTCGAGGCATTGCTCGCGCAGCTTCCGCCGGAGGGCGACAATCAACTCGTGCGCCAGACCGCCTTCAACCTCTTTGGCCCGCATCATCCCACTTCGTGGTATCGAACCGGCCTGCGAAAACAGGGCTTGATTCAGATATTTCACGATTACTGCCTGAACGACCGATCCCGCTGCGCGTCGTGCACCTTTCCGGAACTGTTGCGCCGGTATCAGCGCGAACATTTGTGAAGCACGCCATGCGCATCGCGACGTTCAACTGCAATTCCATCCGCTCCCGCCTCGACATCGTGTGCGAGTGGCTTTGCGCGCACCGGCCCGACATCCTCGCGCTGCAGGAAACCAAAGTGATAGACAATCTGTTTCCGGTTGAGCCACTGCGCGCCGCCGGCTATCACGTCGCGTTTCGCGGTATGAAAGCCTACAACGGCGTTGCGATTCTCTCCCGCGAAGCGCCGGACGACGTACAGTTCGGCTTGTCCGATGGCGGCCCAGACGACGACGCGCGACTGATGTATGCGCGGTTTCGCAGTTTGCACATCGTGAACTCGTATGTGCCGCAGGGCCGCGCGATTGACCATCCGATGTTCCGCTACAAGGTGGAGTGGTTTGCCCGGTTGCGGCGTTGGATTGACGCGCGCTTCACGCCGCGAGAGAGCGTGTTGTGGCTGGGCGATTTGAACGTCGCGGCGGAGCCGATGGATGTGAGCAATCCGGAGCGGCGCGAAAAGCACGTATGCTTTCACGCGGATGTGCGGCGCGCATTCGTGGCGTGTCGTGCGTGGGGATTTGAAGATGTGTTCCGACAGTTTCATCCTGAGCCGGGGCATTACAGCTTTTTCGATTATCGCAAGCCATTCTCACCGGAGCGCAAGGAGGGATGGCGCATTGATTATCTTCTCGCCTCCCCGCCATTGGTAAAACACGCGCGAGCGTGCTGGATTGATCCGGCGCCGCGCAGCGCGGAACGCCCGTCCGATCACGTGCCGGTCGTTGCTGATTTTGAGTGAATTTCTGTTGAGGGCGGGTTTCTTTCCCACAGAAGCGTGGTTGGTTCATTATTCCGCCAGCCGAGTGGCCCGCCTGCAGCGCTATGCGCAGCATTGCGGGCAGGCGGAACTACAGCGAGCGTAAGAATGTGCTGTAGTTCCGGCACTCCGCTGCCGGAGGTTTTTGTGGCGGGCCACGTTTTGTCTTGGCCGGAAATAATCCAGAATACCCGGAACGCCGGCCGCGCCGAAGCGCAGCCCTCCAGAGGGACTCTACGCGTTCTGCTGTAGCCGCCTTCGTTGAAGGCGGGATTTTCATGCAGAGCGGCAGAGTTCTCGCCAAACTTCCAAGGGTTGGAAGTCGAAGCGCGGCGGATTTCCAAGCGTTGGAAGTTTTTGGGAGCATTCTAGATAATGTTGTAGCCGTTCTGATGTACTGGAGCAACGGTCTTTTCATGAGAATGCGAGGTTGTGAGTTTTCATGATGGCATTGATTTGAATGATGAGTTTTC
>JBDHQM010000047.1:0-16857 GCA_039807095.1 Kiritimatiellia bacterium | reverse complement strand
CGAGCTGCCGAACTCACCCAAACCATGTATCAGATGACCTTCCGGCTGCCCTCCGATCCCCACGAACAGAAAATTCTACTCCGGATGGACCCCGAACAACAGCAGGTCTTCGATCTGATCCATCCGTCATCAGTTCAAACATAATTTTGGGTGTCCCATTTCGGAAGTCAGGGCGCCCTCTCGCCGCGTAATTACCCGCAGTCAGGCGGAGCGCAAGCGCTTGGAGATGATGCCGAGGGTGAGGATGGCGGCAATCGAGAGAGTGGCGATGAGCAGGAGTTTGGCGTAGCGCCAGATTTCGTGGTTGATGTGGTAGGGATTGCGTTCGCGCGCGGCAAATTCGGCGGGAATCGCGTTGGCAATTTGGTCGCGCGTGGTGGTGTGGCGCAATTCGAAGCGGGGCAGGGTATAGAGGTCTGCTCCGAAATAGAGCCAGGCGCGCAGATCGCTGGCGGGGCGGAAGAGGATGTATTGCGGTTCGGCGTAGGCGCGCGCGGTGGTGACGGTGAGTTCGGGTTCTTCGTAGTTGAAGATTTCTACCTTAAGGTAACGAAAGCCGACGTTGGGAAGTTTAACGAAATTGCGCTCCTGTCCCTCCATCCGGTGCAGTGCGCCATCGGCCATCCAGCGCCACTGATTGGTGGCGGAGTCGCGGCCGAATATTTTGACAGGTCGCGCAAATTGCGGCGTTTCCACCGTGAACTCAATGCGGCGCATGGGCACGGAGCGGTGTGCGGCGTCGAAGAAGATTGTCTGGATGCTGCCGCCCGACTCGGAGGCGTCGGACGGGCGCGTCAGTTTCAGCGGAAGCTCGACCGTGGGCTCGGCGTCGTCCGGGCTGTAGGGGAAGAAGAGCCAATCGCGCCCGTCTTCATCGAGGATGCGCATGTCGGTGGGGAACGCCTTGCTGCCGTCAAAGATCGCGGGATCAATTTGGACGCGGTAGAGAGTTCCGCTCGTGAGCGGTCCGCGGAGCGGGGCGCGCCAGCGGAGCGCGTCGCGCGCAAGTTGTGCGGGCGCATGGGTTGCGAGTCCCGCGAGGGCGAGGAGGGTTGCTATGACGACTTTCCCGCGCATTGCCCGACTTTAAGGAGGTGGCGGGATCGGCTCCAGTCTAAAGAGCAGCTTTTCTTTGTCGGATGGGAGTTTTTTGGAGTGCTTTTGTCGCAGAATTGTCCTAAAACCACAGACCAGCAGGTTTTCTGATGAACAAACAACAACGACAGAAGTTGATTCGCACCAGCGGGCCGATCCTTTCCGTGCTTCTGCACGTTTTGGTGATTTATGTGATGATTCACCTGGTGGTCGCCAGCACAAGCAGTGTGACGCCGGACTTGGAAACGAAGCTGGCGCAGGACGAGCAAATTGATCTCGATCAGATCAAGGAGCTTGAGCCGCTGGAGCCGATTCAAGAAATGACGGATGCCCTGACGGAGGAGTCGGACATGCCGCCCTTGCTGGAAGATGTTGCGCAGCAGCTTGCCGATGTGCAGCCGGACACGTCATCGCTGATGAATGAGCTGCCCGCGATGCTCACAGCGGATTCACCGCTTTCGTTCAAGGCACTCGGCGGCGATGCGCAGTCCATGGGCGCGCTGGAAGGGCGCTATGGCAAGCGCGCGAAAGAAAACGGTCTGCTGGGTTCATATTTCAATTCGGTGGACTTCACGGGTCCGGCGCTGATGCGCATTGACGAGACGCTGAACAAAAACTGGGGCGAAAACAGCCCCTGGCCGGGCCGGATACGCTCCGATCTTTTCTCTGTGATCTGGACGGGTCGCATTGTTCCGCGCCGCAGCGGACACTACACGCTTTATTTGCGGTCAGACGACGCCGCGCGCCTCTGGATCAACGGCAAAGTGGTGCTCGATCAGTTCACGGAACACAAAGAGCAAGAAGACCGGATTGAGCTGGAGATGCTGGCCGGGCTTTCCTACGACGTGAAATACGCGTTTTGCGACGTGTTTGTTCACGCGGTCAGCGTGTTGGAATGGAGCAGTCAGGATGCGGGAATCGAGCGGCAGTTGATTCCGGTGGATTGTTTGTGGGCGGACGGCATTTCCACGCGCGAACTGTTGAAGTGGAACGAGTCGCAGGGCGGCCGCTATGTGAACCGCACGAAGATGCGCAATCCGGCGCTGCTCGACAACGAGCCCTTCTCGCACATTGTGGATTACCGGAAGGTCATTGCGGAAAACGACGTTGGCTATCTGGAGCGCATTCAGGTTCCCGATCTGGTGCAGGACTTCAAGTCGTTCAAGGCAGGCCACACCCCGTCGCAGTTCAAGCTGCCGTCAGGCCGTGATGAAACGCCCGCGCCACGCGCGACGGCGAAAGAAAACGACGACGTCGAGATCACGATTTTCTAATCGAGAAAATCTGGCGATGCAGACGGGGCACTCCGCTGCCGGAGGATTTCCCGTGCCTGCCTCGGTGCGCGGGGCGCGCACCGCAACACGCGAGGGCGCGTGTGCTCCCCGGAGATTGGTTGATCGGTTTCTCATTCCGCCAGCGGAGTGGCCCGCCTGCAGCGCTATGCGCAGCATTGCGGGCAGGCGGAACTACAGCGAGCGGAGTGAATGCGCAGGAGCAATGTCGAGGGATTTCCCGTGCCCTTACGTTTTGTCTGTTATTTGCGTTCGCGCTCTCTACACTCGCGCTTCCTCATGAGTACGAATCCTCTCATTTTGATTGTTGGCGGCGGTGGGCGTGAGCATGCGTTGGCGTGGCGGTTGTCGAGGGACAGTGCGAGGCCGCGGTTGGTGTGTGCGCCGGGGAATGCGGGGACGGCTGCAATTGCGACGAATCTGGCGATTCCGGCGGTGGATTTGGATGCGCTGGTGGCGTGGGCGGTGAAGAATCGGCCGTATCTGACGGTGATCGGGCCGGAGGCGCCGCTGTGCGCGGGGTTGGCGGACCGACTGCAGGCGGAGGGGTTGCGGGTGTTCGGTCCGAATCAGGCGGCGGCGGAGATTGAGGGAAGCAAGGTTTTCGCGAAGGATGTGATGCAGAAGGCGGGGGTGCCGACGGCGCAGGCTGGTACGTTCTCGGACCCGGAGAAGGCGCGGGCGTATGCGCGTTCGCTGAATGGGCCGATGGTGGTGAAGGCGGACGGATTGGCGGCGGGGAAGGGCGTATTGATTTGTCAGACCGTGGAGCAGGCGGAGGCGGCGATTGAGGAGGCGATGGTGCGCGGCGCGTTCGGAAGCGCGGGCGCGCGGATTTTGATCGAGGAGTTTCTCGAGGGCGAAGAGGTTTCGATTCTCGCAATGACGGATGGCGAGCGCGTTGCGCTGTTGCCATCGGCGCAGGATCACAAGCGGATTTTCGATGGCGACAAGGGGCCGAATACGGGCGGGATGGGGGCGTATTCCCCCGCGCCGATTGCGACGGATGAGCTGTTGGCACTGGTGCGCAGCGCGGTGTTTGAGCCGACGCTGAAGGAGTTGCGCGCGCGGGGGATTATGTATCGCGGCGTGTTGTATGCCGGGTTGATGATGACGAAGCGCGGGCCGTTCGTGCTGGAGTTCAACTGTCGTTTCGGGGATCCGGAGACGCAGGTGATTCTACCGCGGCTGGAGGGCGATTTGTTGCCGCTGTTGGATGCGTGCGCGGACGGGGTGTTGGACGAAAAGGCGGTGCGCTGGAAGCCGGGGGCGTGTGTGTGCGTGGTGATGGCGGCGGGCGGGTATCCGGGGGCGTTCGAGCGCGGCGATGTGATTGAGGGATTGGCGGATGCGAACGCGGTGGAGGATGCGGTGGTGTTTCACGCGGGTACACGGGCGGATGGCGAACGGGTTGTGACGGATGGCGGTCGCGTGTTGGGGGTGACGGCGACGGGGGCGGACTTGCAGTCGGCGGTGAATCGGGTTTATGAAGCGACGGCAAAGATTCATTTTGCCAATGCGCACTATCGGAAGGATATTGCGTGGCGCGCACTGGCGCGGTTGTCACCATGAAAGCAGGTTTCTTCATTCTCCGGTTTCTCTTCGTTTCCACCTTGATTTTCGCGGCTTCGCGTGTGCGCGCGGAGGAAGTTGACGTCACAGTAGAGGAGCCGGTTGCTGCGGTGGAGTTGCTGGCCGATGAGGTGGCGACTGCGCCGTCCGAAGCGACTGCCGCCGAACCGGCGGATGTTGTGGCGGCGGAGCGCGTGACGGAGGCGAATCCGGTTGTTGCAGGGTTGGAGCAGTTTCTGGCGGAGCTGGCGAAGGGCGGGGTGGTGTTGAAGGGGGATGACGATTTCGCGGCGCTGTATGAATGTGTTGCGCGGGTGGCGGATTCCGCAGCGCGGTTGTTGAATGCGGAGGGGGTTGCGCATCTGGAGAATGAGCGGCAGGGCCGCGATTTTTATGTGCCACTTAAGTTAACGGTGTCGAACGCGGTTCCGGTGGTGGTGGAGTCGGGGGCGGAGTCGAATGCGGTGCAGGTTGGGGATCGGGTGCTTTCGATTGCGGGTGTGAGCACGACGAATGCGACGTTGAGCGGGGTGTTGGAGTTGTTGCGCGGGCACGAAGCGGGGCGTGTTGCGTTGGTGTTGGAGCGGGGCGATGCGGTGGTGACGGCGTCGGTGGAACGAATATTCACGGAGCTACCGGCGCTGGAGTTGGTAGAGGTGTGGCCGCGTCAGATCGGGTATGTGAAGGTGAGCGGGCTGGTGGAGGGCGCGAAGGCGGGGGAGGCGATTGTGTCGCTTTTGCGCGAGTGGGCGGCGACGAATTTTGCAGGGGCGGTTTTGGATTTGCGCGGGGCGGATGGTGCGGATGTGGCGTCGGCGGTGGCGGTGGCCAGTCCATTCGCGTCGGCAGGATCGCTGTTGTTTTCGATGAAGGATCGCGAGTGGAATGATTTGTCGGATTATCTGGCGCGCGATGCGGAGGCGCTGGCGTTGCCGCTGATGGTGCTGGTGGATGAAAAGACGTCGGGCGCGGCGGAGTTGGTGGCGGTTGCGGCGGCGGATAGTTTGCGCGGGGTGCTGGTGATCGGTCAGCCGACGGCGGGGGATCCGGGGATTCGCGATGTGGTGCCGCTGGCGGATGGGCGCGGGGTGTATATCGCGACGCGGCAGTTGGTGTCGGGTGCGGGCGCGGTGTATGACGGGCGCGAGGAGGTGGTGCCGACGATTCAGGTTTCCTCGCGGGCGAATGCGTTGGGTTTTGAGCCGGAACCGGGGCCGGACCGCCGGGCGAAACTGGCGGAGGAGGCGACGGATCGCGCGTTGCGGGATCGCGTTCGGGGCGATGCGGCCCTGCAGCGGGCGGTGGACGTTTTGTTGGGGCTCAAAGCCTTGAACATCCGTACGGGGTCGCTATCGTCGGAGGATTCTCTGTAGTGAAGCCGCAAAACTTCCAAGGGTTGGAAATGCGGCGGATTGAAAGTTCCAAGGGTTGGAAGTTTGCGCGTTGCGGGTTTCCAAGGGTTGGAAGATTGGTGTGATGGCGGGCGCGAAGAATACGATTTTGTTTGTTTGCACGGGCAACATTTGCCGGAGTCCGATGGCGGAGGCGATTTTCCGGCATCGGCTGGGGAATCGGCCGGGCTGGCGGGTGGCGTCGGCGGGTGTTGCGGCGGCGGCGGGGCTGCCTGCGAGTCGCGAGGCGGTGCTGGCGCTGCGCGAGTGGAAGATTGACGCGAGCGGGCACCGGAGTCAGCCATTGACGCGGGCGCTGGTGGATGCGGCGCGGTGGATTGTGGTGATGACGGAGGGGCACGCGTATGCGGTGGGGCGTATGTTCCCGGATGCGCGGGGGAAGGTGCGGTTGTTGATGGATTTTGGCGTGCGGCCGACGGGCGAGGATGTTCCGGATCCGATCGGGTGTTCGCTGGATGTGTATCGCCAGACGCGGGATCAGATTGACCGGGCGATGGCGGATGTGTTGCTTACGGTTTTGGATGAAACGAAGGAATTGAGCGGGACGAGGGAGAAACGAAAAGTCATGAAGATGGTTATTGGCACAGATCACGGCGGCATTGAGATGAAGGAGCGGATCAAGGCTCTGCTGGCGGAGCGCGGGGTGCAGGTGGAGGACATTGGCGCGTTCACGACGGAGTCGGTGGATTATCCGGATTATGCGAAGGTCGTCGCGCAGCGCGTTGCGGATGGCGAGGCGGATCAGGGCATTTTGATTTGCAAGACGGGCATCGGGATGAGCATTGCGGCGAACCGGCACCCGGGCATTCGCGCGGCGTTGGTGCTGACGCCGGAAATGGCGCGATTGGCGCGCGAGCACAACAACGCGAACGTGCTGACGTTCGGGTCGGCGACGACGGACATGGGTTCGCTGGCGAAGATTTTGGACGCGTGGCTGGCGGCGTCGTTTCAGGGCGGGCGTCACGAGCGCCGCATCGGAAAGATTGAACAGGACAGCGGCTTTGCGGCGGGGCTGGGCGCGGTGGCGGTGAAGGATCCGGAAATTTTCCATGCGATCACGCACGAGGAAGTGCGGCAGCGCCAGAATCTGGAGTTGATCGCGTCGGAGAACTATACGAGCCGCGCGGTGCGCCAGGCGGCGGGTTCGAACATGACGAACAAGTATGCCGAGGGCTATCCGGGCAAGCGCTGGTATGGCGGGTGCGAGAATGTGGACGATGCGGAGCGGCTGGCGCTGGAGCGCGTGAAGAAGCTGTTCGGCGCGGATCACGCGAATGTGCAGCCGCACAGCGGGAGCCAGGCGAATATGGGCGTGTATTTCTCGGTGTTGCAGCCGGGTGACACGATCCTCGCGATGAATCTGGCGCATGGCGGGCATTTGACGCACGGGCATCCGATGAACTTTTCGGGCCGCTATTTCACGGTGGTTCCGTACGGGGTGGACAAGGAGACCGAGCAGATCAATTACGACGAGGTGGCGGAGCTCGCGCTGAAGCATCGTCCGAAGATGATTGTGGCGGGCTGGAGCGCGTATTCGCGCGTGGTGGATTTCGCGCGCTTCCGTCAGATTGCCGACAGCGTCGGCGCGCTGCTGATGGTGGATATGGCGCACTTTGCGGGCCTGGTGGCGGCAGGAGTTCATCCGAGTCCGGTTCCGTTCGCGGACTTCGTCACTTCGACGACGCACAAGACGCTGCGCGGGCCGCGCGGCGGCTTGATTCTGTGTCGCGAGAAGTTTGCGCAGGATGTGGACAAGCAGGTGTTCCCCGGCATTCAGGGCGGACCGCTGATGCACATCATCGCGGCGAAAGCGGTGTGCTTCCACGAAGCGCTGCAACCGTCGTTCCGCGAGTATGGCAAGCAGATCGTCGCCAATGCGCGCGCGGTGGCGGCGGGGCTGACGAAGGCGGGCATGCGGATTTGCTCGGGCGGCACGGACAATCACCTGATGCTGGTGGACCTCTCTCCGCTGGGGATCAGCGGGAAAGACGCTGCCGCAGCGCTGGACAAGGCGAGCATCACGGTGAACAAGAACACGATTCCGTTCGATGCGAAGAGCGCGTTTGTGACGTCGGGTATCCGCGTGGGTACGCCTGCGGTGACGACGCGCGGAATGAAGGAAGCGGAGATGGGCCAGATTGCGGAGCTGATTGCGCGCATTCTGAAGGATCCGCAGAGCGACGCTGTGATCGAGGCGGTCCGCAAGGACGTGGTCGAGCTGACGGCGAAGTTCCCGGTTCCGTGAGCCGCTTAGCTCTGGTTTGTGCGCGGCGCGGCAACGCGCCGCGCGCGGGTCGGAGCGGGAATATACGGGAAAACCTGATTTTCGGAGGGCCGCCGTGTTTGCCTTTGCATTGGGGCGCGGCGGCTTATACGGTTAGCTGAACAGCATTTTATGCGAGTGATTTCGGACAGAAGTATTTAGCAACTCAGAGTAAGCGAGGCGCCAATGGCTGAAGAACTGCAACACTTGATCGAGCGCATTCAGAAAGAGGCGGTGGACACGGGCGAACGGCAGGCAGCCGAGCTGGTGACCAAAGCGAAGGAGCAGGCGGCGGCGATTGTTGCCGAGGCTGAGAAGAAGGCGCAGGCCCGTCTGGAGAAGGCGGAGCAGGATGCACAGCAATACACCGAGCGCAGTTTGCAGACGCTGAAGCAGGCCTCGCGCGATTTGCTGATCACGGTCGGGCAGGGTGTGGAGAGTGTTGTGGCGAGCCTGGCATCGGATGCGGCGCGCGGCGCGTTGGACGACAAAACGGTGCAGGAGATGCTGGTGAAGCTGACCGACGGCTATGCACAGCGCACCGACCGCGAGCGCGCAATTGAAGTCGTGGTGAGCAAAGAGGATCAGCAGAAACTGATCAATTTCTTCAAAGCGAAATATCAGGAGAAACTGCAAACCGGTCTGACGATTCGCGGCGACGAGCGGATTTTCAAAGGATTCAAGGTCTCGATGGATCGCGGCCGCGTGACGCACGATTTCACAGCGGAAGCGATTGCGGAGGCGCTGTCGAATTTCCTTCGTCCGCATTTGGCGGAGGTGGTCTATCAGGTGGCCCGCGAGGGTAACGCGAAATGAATTTCTACTACTTCGTAGCCAGCTTGCCGCCCGTCTCGCTGACGGGCGCGCCTGCGCTGGATATGGAAGTATTTCTCGCCGACGCGCGGCGGTTGTTGGATGCGGGGACGGTCGCCAAAATCGAATCGCTGCTGGAGGGCGGGTTTGAGGGGATTCCGGGGGCATCGGCGGAACGGCTGCGCGATGCGGAGGTTTTATTACGCAACGCGATTGTGCGGACGCGCGCGGCAAAGGCGGATGTGGATGCCGCTGCATTTCAGAAGCCCGCGCGCGGATTCAGCCAGCAGGTGGAGCAGGTCGTCACCGAGGCGTTTGCGAAGCCGAATCCGCTGGAGCGCGAGTTGACGCTGGACCGTTTTCGCTTGGCGCTGTTGGACGATTGGACGCGCGCGACGCCGTTTGGCGAGAGCGCGGTGTTGGCGTATGCGATGAAATTGAAGATGGCGCATCGCTGGGCGCGGCTGAATGACGAGGCGGGGCGCGCGCGCCTGAACGCCACCGTCACGCAGGTGCGCGCGGCGCTGGCCGGAGCGGATAGTGCTAATGGATAGGAACGAATGCCGATGACAACGACACATGTAGGCAAGATCAGGGGCATCAACGGAAACCTGTTGCGTGTCGAATTTTCGACGCCCGTGGCGCAGAACGAAGTGGCGTATGCGCACTGCGGCGATCTCCGGTTGAAAGCGGAAGTGATTCGAATTCGCGGGAATATCGCCGAGGCGCAGGTGTTTGAGGACACGGGCGATTTGCGTGTGGGCGATGCGGTCGAGTTCACCGGCGAGTTGTTGAGCGTCGAGCTGGGGCCGGGGTTGTTGAGCAGTATTTATGACGGCTTGCAGAATCCGTTGCCGGAACTGGCGGAGGCGAGCGGGTTCTTTTTGCAGCGCGGAAAATATCTCCCCGCGCTGGATCGCAAGAAAACCTGGGCATTCACGCCGAAGGCGAAAGTAGGCGATACCGTGCAGGCGGGCGATGCGATCGGTTCGGTGCCGGAGGGCATCTTTGAACACCGCATCATGGTTCCGTTCCGTCTACGCGGAAAGCTGACTGTGCAGGAGGTTGCTCCTGCGGGTGAGTACACGGTTGAAAAAGTGGTGGCGAAACTGAAAGACGAGCAGGGCCGCATCCACGATGTCGCCATGATGCAGCGCTGGCCGGTGAAGCTGCCGATCCGCGCGTATGTGGAGCGGTTGCGTCCGACGGAGCCGCTGACGACGAAGGTGCGCATTGTGGACACCTTTTTCCCTGTGGCGCGCGGTGGCACGTACTGCATTCCGGGTCCGTTCGGCGCAGGCAAGACGGTGCTGCAGCAGATCACGAGCCGCTATGCGGATGTGGACATTGTGATCATCGCGGCGTGCGGCGAACGCGCGGGCGAAGTTGTGGAGACGCTGCGTGAATTTCCGCACCTGGAAGACCCGCGCACGGGTCGCAGCTTGATGGAGCGTACGCTGATCATTTGTAATACCAGCTCGATGCCCGTCGCCGCGCGCGAAGCGTCGGTTTATACCGGTGTGACGCTGGCGGAGTATTATCGCCAGATGGGATTGAACGTGCTGCTGCTTGCAGACTCGACATCGCGTTGGGCGCAGGCGCTGCGCGAGATGTCGGGGCGTCTGGAAGAAATTCCGGGCGAAGAAGCCTTCCCCGCGTATCTGGAATCCGTGATTGCGGCGTTCTACGAGCGCGGCGGCGTGGTGAAGCTGCGCGACGGCTCGATTGGTTCGGTGACCATCGGCGGGACGGTGAGTCCGGCGGGCGGTAACTTCGAAGAGCCGGTGACGCAGAGCACGCTGAAGGTGGTGGGCGCGTTCCACGGTCTTTCGCGCGAGCGCTCCGACGCGCGCCGGTTCCCGGCGATTCAGCCGCTCGATTCGTGGAGCAAATATCAGAGCGTCGTGCCGGACGAGCAGGTTTCGTTTGCGCGCTCGATGCTGCGGCGCGGCAATGAAGTGAATCAGATGATGAAGGTGGTTGGCGAGGAAGGCACCTCGATTGATGACTTTGTTGTGTATTTGAAGGCGGAATATCTCGATGCGGTGTATCTCCAGCAGGATGCCTATCACGAAGTGGATGCGGCGACATCGGCGGAGCGGCAGCAGTACGTCTTTGAGCGGATTTATGGCGTGTTGAAGGCGCAGATGACATTCGCGGAGAAGGATGCGGCGCGCCAATTCTTTCAGCGGTTGACGCAGCTCACAAAGGACTGGAACCGCGTTCCGCAGGATAGTCCCGAATTCAAAACTCTTGAAACCCGCGCCGGGCAGATGCTGGCGGAGGTGACGGCTCATGCATAAGACCTATCAGCAAATTGAACAGATCGCGGGCAACGTGATCGTGGTGCGTGCCGAGGGCGTCGGCTATCGCGAGCTCGCGCAGGTGACATCGGAGCACGGCACGTCGCTCGCCCAGGTGATCCGTCTGGAAGGCGACCGCGTCTCGCTGCAGGTATTCGCAGGCGGGCGCGGCATCACGACGGATGCGCAGGTGCGGTTTCTCGGGCACCCGATGGAAATTCCGTTTTCCGACGCCTTGCTGGGCCGCATCTTTACCGGTTCGGGACAGCCGCGCGATCGCGGCCCGCAGATTCGCGAGAATGCGACGCCAATCGGCGGTCCCTCGGTGAATCCGGCGAAGCGCATTATTCCGCGCAACATGGTGCGAACGGGCATTCCGATGATTGACGTGTTCAACACGTTGGTGGAATCGCAGAAGCTCCCGATCTTTTCCGTCGCGGGCGAACCGTATAACCCGCTGCTCGCGCGTATCGCGCTGCAGGCGGAAGTGGACGTGATCATTCTTGGCGGCATGGGCCTGAAGCACGACGACTATCTATATTTCCGCGACATTCTCGAAGAGAAGGGCGCGTTGACGCGCTCGGTGATGTTCGTGCACACGGCGGCGGATCCGACAGTGGAGTGCCTGATGGTGCCGGATATTTCGCTCGCCGTGGCGGAGCAGTTTGCGCTGCAAAACAAGCGCGTGCTGGTGCTGTTGACGGATATGACGAACTTTGCGGATGCGATGAAAGAAATCGCAATTACGATGGAGCAGATTCCGTCGAACCGCGGCTATCCGGGCGATCTCTACAGTCAGCTCGCGTCGCGCTACGAGAAGGCGGTGGACTTCGATACCGCGGGTTCGATCACGATTCTCGCTGTGACGACGATGCCGGGCGACGATGTGACGCATCCGGTGCCGGACAACACGGGCTACATCACGGAAGGTCAGTTTTATCTGCGCAACGGGCGCATTGAGCCGTTCGGATCGCTGAGTCGTTTGAAGCAGCTCGTGAACGACAAGACGCGCGCAGACCACCGCACGATCATGAACTCGATGATTCAGCTCTACGCGTCGTACCGCGAGACGCTGGAGAAACAGGCGATGGGATTCCGCATGAGCGCGTGGGATCAGAAGCTGCTGAAATACGGCGTCCGCTTCGAGCGCGAGATGATGGACCTCGGCGTGAACATTCCGCTGGAGAAAGCTCTCGATCTCGGCTGGCACATCCTCGCCGACTGCTTCGACCCCGCAGAGACCGGGATTCCGAGTAAGATGACGGATAAGTATTGGCCGAAAGGATAGGAGTTGGGAGATAGGAGTTAGGAGATGGGAGGCGAAGAAAAAAGGAAGCCGGCCGCGAGGTTTGAGGACCTAGATGTCTGGCAGAAGGCTCACTCCCTTGTGTTAGCCGTGTATAAACTTACTTCGACATTTCCGAAGAGCGAAACATTTGGCCTGCTCGGTCAAATGCGGCGCGCGGCCATCTCTGTTCCGGCTAATATCGTTGAAGGTTTTCACCGGCGTTCTGTATCGGAAAAGCTTCGCTTTTTGAATATCTCTCAAGGCTCGTTGCAGGAACTTAGATATTTTTTGATGCTTACGGAGGATCTCGATTTTGCAGAAACGGTATCGGTGCGCGAAGAGGCAACGCAGGTCGGCAGGTTGCTCACGGCGTATATGAAAGGGATTGAACGGCGTGCGGCTCTAAACTCCTAACTCCCATCTCCCATCTCCTAACTCCTTCAAATGGCAAAAATCAAACACACAAAAAACGAACTCAAATCCCAACGCGATGCGTTGCGGCGGTTCAAGCGGTATTTGCCGACGCTGCTGCTGAAGAAGCAGCAGTTGCAAATGGAGATGCGGCAGCTTGAGCAGCGTATGGATGAGGTGCGGGCGGAGGGCGAGCGCTTGCAGGCGGGGATGGGGGCGTGGATTCGCTTGTTCGATGAGCCGGTGGATTTCACCGCGTGGGTGCGCCTGCGCGAGGTGCGGACGGCGACGGGGAATATCGCGGGCGTGAATATCCCGATTTTGCAGGACGTTGTTTTTGACGAGGTCTCCGTGGATCTCTATGCGACCGATTCCTGGGTGGATGACGGCCGGAATGTGGTAGAGCGGTTGGTCCGGTTCCAGATCGAACACGAAATTCTGGCGGAGCAGCATCGGCTGCTGGGTGAAGAATTGCGGACAACCTCGCAGCGGGTGAATCTGTTTGAGAAGGTCAAGATTCCCGAAGCGCAGGCGAATATCCGCGTGATCCGTATTTTCCTGGGCGATGCGCAGACGGCAGAAGTTGCGCGCGCAAAACTGGCAAAGGGCAAATCGGTGGAGACGGCGGCATGATTGTGCCGATGCAAAGAGTGACGCTGCTGTGTCTGGCCTCTGATCGCGAGGCGACACTCGACGCGCTGCGCGAGTTGGGCGTGATGCATCTCGAACCCGTTCGACCGCCGGAAGGCAAAGACCTCGATGCCGCCCGTGCGCGGTTGGCGCACATCCGGAGCGCGCTGGAGGCGTTGCCGCCTGCCGCCAAGGATCAGGCGCCGACAGGCGAGCCTGCCGATGCTGTAATTGAGCAGATCCGTTCGCTGTTGGATGAACAGCGCGTGCGGAATGAAGAGCTCGAAGCGCTGCGGCAGGAACGCGCGCGAATCGCGCCGTATGGCGACTTCGATCCGCAGGCACTGGCTGAGTTGGCGGTGAAGGGCGTGTACATCCAGTTGTATCAAGTGGATGCGGGCAGGAAGATTGAAGCGCCGGACGACGTGGCAATACACATTTTGCAGAAGACGAAGGCGGGCACGTATTTCGCTGCGGTGAGCCGCGCGCCGATTGCGCTGGATGCGCAGGAGCTGCGAATGCCCGAATTGCCGTTGAGTGAAGTCGAACGGCGCATCGGTGATCTGGAGGGTCGCGCGGCGGAGGTGCAGCAGGCGTTGCAGCGCTATGCCGGAGATTTGGCGGCGCTTCAGCGCGCAGCGAATGAAGCGGAAGAAGAAGTACGCTTTTTTGAAGCGCGCGACGGAATGGGCGCGGAATCGGCGATTGCGTATTTGCGCGGATTCTGTCCGACGGATGCGGTGGAATCGCTGCGCCGTGCAGCGGCAGAGCAGGGATGGGGATTGCAGATTGGAGAACCGTCGGACGAGGATGCGGTGCCTACGCTCATCCGGTATCCGGCGTGGGTGAAGCCGATCAAGGCGGTATTCGATTTTATCGGAGTGCTCCCGGGCTACAAAGAAATTGAGAGCAGCGCGGTGTTCCTGCTGTTCCTCGGTATTTTCTTCGGGATGATCGTCGGCGATGCGGGGTATGGCCTGATCTTTATTGCGCTGACTTTCTGGGCGCGCCGGAAGATGCCCAACGCGCCTGCCTATCCGTTTCAGTTGATGTATGTGATGAGCGTCTGCACGGTGGTGTGGGGCACGATCACAGGAACGTGGCTGGGCGCGAGCCGGTTGCCGCCACTTCTGGAGGGCTTCACGATCGAGTGGTTGAAGGACACGAACAACGTGATGTTGCTGTGCTTCCTAATCGGTTCGATTCAGTTGACGATCGCGCATTTGTGGAACGCGGTGCGTTCGCTGCCAAGCCTAGGTGCGCTGGCGCAACTGGGCTGGATTGGCACGACGTGGACGATGTTCTTTATGGCGCGGATGATGGTGATCGGGCAGACGTTTCCGATGGCGATGCTCAACATCTTCTGGGTGTCGGTTGCGCTGATCGTGTTGTTTATGATGCCGGTGAAGCAGATCAAGCACGAGTGGTTCAATTATGTGATGCTGCCGCTGAATCTCGTGAGCAACTTTGTTGACGTGGTGTCCTACGTGCGTCTGTATGCCGTCGGCGTGGCGGGTTTTGCGGTTGCCAACGCATTCAACGAGATGGTGCTGGCGGGCGGCTGGCGCGGGATCGGATACAGCCTGCTCGCGGCGTTGATTTTGTTTGCCGGGCACGCGCTGAACATTTTGCTATGCGCGATGGGGGTGCTGGTGCACGGCGTGCGTTTGAACACGTTGGAATTTGCGGCGCATTTAGGCACGCAGTGGAGCGGGGTGGCATATCGCCCCTTCGCCCGGTTGAATTCAGGAAATGTAGATCAGTGAATGAAAGGATAGGGACATGACTCCAGAAGTGATGATTGGTTTGGGCAAGATGGGGGCCGCGTTTTCAATCGCGACTGCGGCGATGGGCAGCGCGCTCGGGATCAATGCGGCGGGTCAGGCGGCAGTCGGCGCCTGGAAGCGCGCCTTTGCGCAGGGCAAGTCCGCGCCGTTCATTCTCGTGACGTTCGTCGGTGCGCCGTTGTCGCAGACGATTTACGGCATGATCCTGATGAACAGCTTGTTGAAGGCCGCTGAGGCGAATCCCGCGAACTGGCCGGCGTTTGTCGGCGTCGGTCTCTTCGGCGGCTGTGCGATGGGCCTTTCCGCCTGGTTCCAGGGCGTGATTGGCGCTGGCGCGGCGGATGCGATGGGCGAGACGGGCAAGGGCTTCGGCAACTACCTGATGGCGCTGGGTATCATCGAAACGGTGGCGCTCTTCGTCATGGTGTTCATCGGCAACGTAATCAAGTAATTCACTCTCGCGCGCGGGAGCCGGATGCGTATGCGCTCCGGCTCCCACTGCGCTCGAATTGCGCGCGCGCAATTCCCGTTGCGGGCGCGGGGAAGGGGACGTATAAGGGCGGGCTATGGATCTACAATCGCTATTTGCTGAACGGATCGGCGGTGCGAAATTCGGCACCGGCAACGAAATCTATAAGTTTGAGAAGATCAAGCGGGCCAAGGCGGCAGCGCGCGCGGCGCGTCCGCAGGTGGAGCTGCTCGATTTCGGCGTGGGCGAGCCGGATCAGATTGCGCCCGCCGCCATTCGCGAGGCGCTGAAAAAGGCGGTGGATGATCCGGCGAACCGCGGATATGCCGACAATGGCATTCGCGAGTTCAAGCTCGCCGCGGCGGAGTACATGAAGAAATTTTTCGGTGTTGCGGATTTGAATCCGGACACCGAGATCAACCACAGCATCGGATCAAAGCCCGCGCTGGCGATGTTGCCGCTGTGTTTTGTGAATCCGGGCGATGTAGTGTTTCAGACCGTCCCCGGCTATCCGGTATTGGCGACGCACGCGAAATATCTCGGCGGCGAAGTCGTCAAGATTCCGCTCAAAAAAGAGAACGGCTTTTTCCCCGATTTGAAGGCGATTGACCCGGAGTTGGCGAAGCGGGCGAAACTGTTTTACGTCAACTATCCGAACAACCCGACCGGCGCTGCGCCGACCGCGGCGTTCTTCGATGAGCTGATCGCTTTTGCGAAGAAGTACAACATTTTGATCGTACAGGACGCGGCGTACGCGACGCTGATTTATGGCGACCGGATTTCAATTCTCGGGCGCCCCGGCGGCAAGGAAGTGGCGATTGAGCTGCACTCGATGAGCAAGAGCTACAACATGACCGGCTGGCGCCTCGGTTTCGTCGCGGGCGCGCAGAAGGCGGTGCAGGCATTCGCTGAAGTGAAAGACAACTGCGATTCCGGCCAGTTCAAGGCCATCCAGCACGCTGCGTGCGCGGGTATTGCCGACATCGGACTCTCGGAGAGCATCCGCGAGCATTATTGTCGCCGCCTCAGCAAGATTGTCGCGGCGCTGCAGCGCGTCGGCTTCGACGCAGAAATGCCGGGCGGGACGTTCTTTTTGTACACGCGCGCGCCGGTCGCGGCGGGCGATACGCGGTTTGCGTCGGCGGAAGACGTCTCGCAGTATTTGATCCGCGAGTGGTCGGTCTCGACCGTTCCGTGGGACGACGTGGGCGCCTTCCTCCGCTTCTCCTCGACATTTGAGGCGAAGGATCTGGCGGACGAAGACCGCGTGATTGCGGAGCTGGAGGATCGCTTGCGCAAGGCCGCGCTGCGGTTTTAGTTTTCGGGGAAAACATCCGTGCGCTTCCGATGACCCTTAGGGGTATCAGCGTCAGCGCTTCAACGAATGAAGAGCGGAGCTGGAGTTTATTTCAAGGGCCGATCTTGGGTGCGGATGGGGTTTTTAACCCAAGTTCGACAGTTTGGGGATAAAACGAACTATTTTCGGGGGTGTTGAAGAAGAAAGTGCCCGAATAGCAGGGCT
>JBDHQM010000046.1:0-17270 GCA_039807095.1 Kiritimatiellia bacterium | reverse complement strand
TTTCGCTAATCCGTTTTTTAAAAACGGCTTGGAGGGTTGTTTTGTGTTTGACCGAAACCTCTAATGGGCAACTCCTAACTCCTTCTTTTCAACCACGGATTATCACCGATTTTCACAGATAGAAGAAGAGACCGGATAACAGGATTGGCCGGATGGACAGGATGAAAAAGGTAGGGCGACCTCTCCGAGGGAGCCGGGTAGTATTAACCAACGACTCCCAAACTTTGTGCCTATGCTTGTCTCGGCGTAGTTCCGTCCCGACCTCCAAGAGTCGGGACGGGACGAAGCCGGATGCCTTTGTCCCTTTGTGCCTCTCCTATCTCCTATCCCCCCCATACACCAATTCCCCCCGAAACACGTGCACGGCGGGGCCTTTGAGGGTGACGTTGGTTGCGCTGTCGGGGGTGAGCTGATAGTCCACGGTGAGCAGGTCGCCGCTGGCGGGCATGATTTGCACCGGCGTTTGGACGCGACCGGTTTTGCCAGCAATGAGGCCGGCCGCGACGATGCCCGTTCCGCAGGCGAGTGTTTCGGCTTCCACCCCGCGTTCGTATGTGCGGACGGAGAGGGAGTGGGGGCCCGTGATCTGAACAAAATTCGCGTTGGTGCCCTTCGGTGCGAAGTCCTTGTGATAGCGAATCGCCGCGCCGAGCCGCGCGACATCCACTGCTGCAAGGTCTTCGACCACAACAACGACATGCGGGACGCCGCTATTGACGAAGTCGTACGGATAGGTGACGCCGTCAATTTCCAGTGTGCCGCCGATCCGCCAGTCGCGCGGCGCGGTCATTGTCAGTTGGACGATGTCGCCGGTCACCTCGGCGAGAACAATGCCCGCTCCGGTTTGAAAGCTCATCTGCGAGGGCGCCACGCCGAGTTCGTATGCGAGCCTTGCGATACAGCGCGCGCCGTTGCCGCACATGTCCACCTCGCCGCCGTCCGGATTGAAAAAGCGCATGCGGAAATCGGCGGTCTCACTGGGCTGGATGAGTAGGATGCCTTCTGATCCGATACCGGTGCGACGCGCCATTACAGACTGCATCCATCCGGAATCGCGTACAGGAAAGGTCTCTGCGCGGTCATCCGCAACGATGAAGTCGTTTGCTGCTCCGTGCATTTTCCAAAAAGGGATTGTGGTGTTCATGGCCGCAGAACGGTACTGTCCGGAGGCGCGTTTTTCAAGAGGAAGAAGATTTCCGACAGCGTCCGCGCGTGCGATTGACGACGCAGATCGCACGCGCTACGTTTCGAGGCATGTCTCAAGAGTCTTCTTATCCAATCCGCTGCCCGAAATGCGGCGCTGAACATACAGCCACTCTCTACGACGCCGTCAATGTGGCGGAGAATCCCGACCTCCGGATGCGCTTGATGAAAAACGAGCTCAACATGGTGACGTGTCCGGGATGCGGCTTCCAATTTCGAGTGGATAAAAATCTCGTGTATAGCGATCCCGCGCGAAAGCTGCTCATTTTCCTCGTGCCGACGCAGGAGGCGGACTACGAGCGGGGAGAAGAGCAGTTCGTCGCGATGCTCAGCGATCTGTCAGGTCTGTTGCCGGACGATATGAATGCGCCTGCTGTGCACCTCGTCTTCTCGCGAGTGGAGTTGGTGGAGCGTATTTTTCTTGTCGAAGCCGAGCTGGATGAACGCCTCATTGAGTACATCAAGTACACGCTCTATACGCGGAACGCTTCGCAGGTGGATCCGCGCCAGAAGGCGCTATTGTTCAACGCAACGGATTCCACACCGGAGCATTTGTGTTTTGTGGTGCAGGACGCCGCCACGCGGAAGTTCGAAGCGATGCTGCAGTATTCGCGCGAGGCCTATGACGGGCTGAGCGAAATGTTTGCAGCGGACGGTAACGAGGCCGATTTGTTCGAACTCTTTCCCGGCCCCCACATCAGCGCTCGCGCGCTGCTGCTCAAGGAGCTGTCGGATTCTGAAGGTCCGGAGCCAGAACCGGAGCCGTTTGATCGAGACCCGGGAAACTGAAGGCCGGTGTCTGGGGCGGCAGCAGCGTCACGGTTTCTCCGCGCGCCCGCGCGCGGTTGTCGCGCTTCAAGAGCTCGAGACTCGACTGCGCCCGCGCACGCCAGTTGTCGTCCTCCGGGCGGCCCTCAATAAATGTTTCGTAGAGTTTCTCCGCCTCGTCAAAACGACCGAGGAACTCCAAGCTGCGCGCCGCGCCGAATGTTGCGGACGGCAGCAGATAATCGCTGGGATGCGCCGCGATGAAGCTGCTGTATGCGTCGAACGCCTCGGCGTAGCGACCCGATGCCTCGAGGCACTGACTGATGCCCAGCGTGGCGGTGTCGCTCAGTTCGTGCTGAGGATAGCGCTCGATAAACTGAGCGAAGAGGTTTTGCGCAACTTCGTACTGACCCTGATCGAACGCCTGGCTGGCCAGGAGCAGCTGCGCCAGCGGGGCAGAGGGGGTGTTCGGAAATTCAGTGATGATCTGTTGCACGCCTTCAGCGGATTGCGCAGAGAAGAGGCGATTTGCGGCGGTATTGGCCTTGGAGTTCTGAACGTTGCGGTAGGTTGACCAGCCGAGGAAAACGGCGGCGGCGACGATTGCGCCGATCAGGATGGACGTGCCGTTTTCTTTCAGGAACTCGAGAACCTCAGGGACCTCGTCGAGTTCGAGCGCTTTGTTTTTTAGTGGATTGTGGCTGTCCGACTTGGGGGCCGGCGATGCGGGCGTGTTTTCCGTACTCATAGGGGCGGGTATTTATCGGCAAAATCGCCAAAAAGGCAAGGTTTATGCCGTGTTCTTTCCGGGTTTGATCGTTCCTCAGGGCAGTTTGTCCGCAAATGCGGCGGCAATAACGGCGGAACCTGCTTCGTTCGGATGCAGGCCGTCGCACTCGAGCGACTTTCCGTCGCCAAATTCGTTTTCAATATCTACAAGCTGGACGCCCATCTCTTTGGCGAGTGAGCGAATTTCGGCGCTGTAGTTTTTGGCGGGTTGGGTAGCGAAACGGCGCGGCGCTCCGATGGGGAGCAGCGTTCCGACGATGGGCACCACCTTGCGGTTCTGTGCGGATTGAATGATCGAGCGGATGTTTCCGCGCACGCTGCCGGAGCTGCGGTCAAAGATCGCGTCGTTATGGCCAGTCAAAATCAGAATGAACCCCGGCTTGTGCTTATCCATCAAGCGGCCCGCGCGCGAGGCCGCGCCCGAGCTCTGTTCTCCGCTGGCGCCTGCATTGATGACAGTGAGGCCGGTCATCTCCGCAATGCGGGCGGGGTAGGGGCGTGTCTCATCTGAACAGGAATAGCCCTCTGTGATGCTGTCACCCAGGGCGACCACTTTCTTGGGATCGTTATCGCCGAAGTCGTGGTTGTCATACGACGCCCCGCCGCCGCCACCCCCACCCAGGCAGGACACCAGAAGCGGCAGTGCGCCGATCAATAGAAACCCGCCGAATTTTCGAATCGCTCCCATGAACTGCCTCCAAACACACAACCCTAGTGAAAATCCGGCGCAGAACGCAAGTTGCGCATGCGGTCGCGTCGGAAAACAGACGCACGGCCTCCGGCCGGCAGGGTGAAAAATGGTGCGCTCGGCGGGGGTCGAACCCACAACCTTCGGCTTCGGAGGCCGACGCTCTATCCAATTGAGCTACGAGCGCGTGTAAAGTCTGATTCCTATCCGTTCTTCGCCTGAAACTCACGCATAAAAGTAACCAGCGTCTCAACGCCCGCCCGCGGGAAGGCGTTGTAGATCGAAGCGCGAATGCCGCCGACGGAGCGGTGTCCCTTCAGACTCTTCATCGCGTGAGATGCTGCTTCCTTGATGAACTTTTCCTCCAGCTCCTCGCTCGGGAGGCGAAAGGTGACGTTCATATCGGAACGATCCGCTTTCGCTGCCGTGCCGCGATAGAAGCCGCCGGAATTATCAATCGCGGAATAGAGAATTGCCGCTTTCTCAGCATTGGCTTTTGCAATGGCGGCAAGTCCGCCCTGCGAATCAATCCAGCGAGTGACGAGCATCACAATATAGATCGGGAACGTCGGCGGCGTGTTGTGCAGTGATCTGTCCGCTGCATGAACTTTGTAGCGCATGATCGAGGGGATCGTGTCCGATCCGCGCTCGAGTAGATCGTTGCGAATGGCGACGAGGGTGACACCCGCAGGGCCCATATTTTTCTGAGCACCAGCATAGATGAGTCCGAACTTCGTGAAGTCCAACGGACGCGAAAGAATATCGGACGACATATCCGCAACCAGCGGCGCGGCCACATCGGGAATTTCTTTGATCTGTGTGCCCTCGATCGTCTCGTTCGTCGTCAGATGCAGATAGGCGGCGCCGGGGGTGAGCTTCAGCTCGCTCGCTGCGGGCATGCGCGAGGGCTTCTCTTTGCTCGTATCGGCCGCGACGTTGACCGTGCCGATATTCTTCGCCTCTTTGATCGCCTTCTTGCCCCACGCGCCTGCATTGATGTAATCGGCCGTCTGGCCGGGCCCGAGCAGGTTCATCGGAACCAGTGCGAACTGCATGCTCGCGCCGCCGGTTTGGAAAAGGATGGAATACTCATCGCCGAGTCCCATCAGGCGCTTGAGGTTGGCAATGGCCTCCTGGTGAACCGCGTCATAATCCTTTCCGCGGTGGCTCATTTCCATAAGGGACATTCCCGTGCCCTTGTAATCCACCAGTTGGGCTTGAGCCTCCTGCAAAACCGCCTCCGGCAGAATAGCCGGACCAGCGCTGAAGTTGTAGATGCGTGCCATGTGCGTGCTCCTGAATCGAACGGGTTGAAAAGGGTGTAGAATACAAACGTGCCCCCGGACTGCAAGGCGGCAATGGAACTTTCCGCTATGCCGGATGGCGGAGGGAGAAGTAACCGCGAAGGCGGGCCACTCAGTTGGCGGAATGAGGAACCAATCAACCTCCGGAGGGGCAGGCTCCGTCCTGCCCGCCTTCGGCGGGTCCTGCGCATGCAAACCTCACCGGGCAACACGGAGGTTGCCCTTCCGGATTATTTGACACTCCGTCCTCGTACACGTAGATGTCCCCGTTCTCGCCCCTCCGGTCGTCAACCTCCGGCAGCGGAGTGCCCCGCCTGCAACGCTATGCGTAGCATTGCGGGCAGGCGGAGCTACAGCACACTGTTCCGCTCGCTGTAGTTCCGCCACTCGGCTGGCGGAATGATGAACCGATCAACATCCGGAGGGGCAGGCTCCGTCCTGCCCGCCTCTGACGGGTCCTGCCCGCCCACCGTATTGCGGGACGAATGGGTTCAGATTCAAATGCCCGTGAGAATTGGGTTGGCGCGTTTGATGGCTAGGCGGGAATCGGGCGCGCGAGGCGGGCGAGTGTTCTATCGCGACCAAGGACTTCGAGCAGGTGGAAGAGGCTCGGCCCGCCGGGCTGGCCGGTGACGCTGACGCGGAGGGGATGAATCAGTTCCGATGCATTGATGCCACGCGCTTCGGCGATTCCGCGAAGTGCCGCCTCTGTGCTGGCGGCATCAAACGAGGGCAACGCGGAGTAGGCATCGCGCAGTGCGGCGAGCAGTTCAGTCGCGCCTTCTTTTTTGAGGCGCTTGCGGACGGCATCGGGATCGAACGGATACTGCTCTGTGAAGAAATATCCCGCCTGCAGCGCGGTCTCGGGCCAACTCTTGATCCGCTCGCGCAGCAGTGCGCAGACAGCATCGAGGTAGGACTCTGCTACGTCGTCCGGCAGGAGTCCGGCCGCACTCAGTTCGCGGCGGAACCGCTGGCGATAGACATCCGCCGGCAATCGCTTCAGGTATTCCGCGTTCATCCACTCGAATTTCCGGAAGTCGAATTGCGCAGCCTTCGCCTGCACGCGATCCAGGGAAAACGCGGCGACGAGTTCATCGCGCGGCATCACTTCGCGGTCGTCGCCGGGGTTCCAGCCGAGCAGTGCGAGATAGTTGAACAGCGCGTCAGCTTCATAGCCCTTCTCGCGAAAATCGCCGACATACGCGGCGCCGTCGCGCTTGGAGTAGGGCTTGCCCTGTGCATTCACAATCATGGGCAGGTGCGCGAACTGCGGAACCGGCGCGCCGAGCGCGCGGTAGAGCGCAACATGGCGATAGGTGTTTTCGACGTGGTCATCGCCGCGAATGACGTGCGTGATGCCCATGTGGATGTCGTCCACCACGTTGGCGAGATGGAAGACGGGGTTGCCGTCGGAGCGAACAATCACGAAGTCCTGAAGATCGGTTGCGGCTTTGTGCAAATCGCCCTTGATCAAATCGCGGAAGGCCATATCCGTTCCGGGCATCTTGAACAACACCGCCTCGCCCTTACCCGTTCCGCCTTTGTCCAGTTTGTACGCATGCCCGCTTTGTAGGAGTTTGTCTGCCGCAGCGAGGTGCGCCTCGCGCCGTGTGGATTGATAGAGTATCTCGCCGTCGGTCGTGAGCCCCA
This sequence comes from Kiritimatiellia bacterium, assembly GCA_039807095.1. GTDB lineage: Bacteria > Verrucomicrobiota > Kiritimatiellia > CAIVKH01 > CAIVKH01 > JAMLJG01. The sequence goes on along the minus strand of JBDHQM010000046.1, from coordinate 10,865 downwards.
GCCATTCCATTGCATTCAGAACGGCCTGCACCGCTTCCGGAGTGGAGCGCTCGCGATCGGTGTCTTCAATGCGGAGCAAAAATTCGCCGCCTTCGTGCCGGGTGAAGAGCCAGTTGAAAATTGCCGCGCGCAGGTTGCCGATGTGAACCTGTCCCGTGGGGCTGGGTGCAAAACGTGTTCGAAGTGTCATGGAATCTCTTGTGAGCTGGTTCGTTTCAGTATGAAGATCGGAATATCTTCAAACAATGCTAATCCGGCTTGGCATCGCTTTGCCGCCGTATTAACCTGACGTCAGAGGGAATCACATGAGAGCCGCCCAGTCAATCTGGACAGAAGATCATGGATGGCAACCTGTCGCTGTCCATGACGATATAGAGCGTGCGCAACTTGTTTTCGTTTTCGGCGCGCGCCGTTTATTGGAGCGCACGGAGTTAATTTCGGAAATTCAGGCGCGCAGTCCGCGCGCGGTGTTGATGGGATGCTCCACAGCGGGCGAAATCTGCGGAACCCATGTGCACGACGATTCCATCGTCGCGACAGCGCTTTTGTTCGACAAAACAGACGTGCGCTCCGCGTGGGTTTCGGTCAGTGCAGAGTCGAGTCACGCCGCCGGGCGCGCGCTGGGTGAACAACTGGCTGCGCCGAATCTATCGCATGTGTTTGTGTTGTCCGAGGGATTGAATGTGAACGGCAGCGCGCTAGTTGCCGGAATGCGGGAGGGTCTGCCGCCGGGCGTGCAGGTCACGGGCGGTCTCTCGGCGGATGGTCCGGCATTCGGTCGCACAGGCGTCTTAATCGGTGGCGAGCTGCATGCGGGCGCTGTGTGCGGGGTGGGTCTCTATGGCTCCGCGCTTCGGATCGGTTATGGCTCGATGGGTGGTTGGGACCCCTTTGGCCCCTATCGCGTGATCACGCGCTCCGAAGGCAATGTCTTGTACGAGCTGGATGGCCAGTCGGCGCTGGCGCTCTACAAAAAATACCTTGGCGATTTCGCAAAAGACCTCCCGTCATCCGGTCTGCTGTTTCCGCTTCTGGTGCGGCGGACAGAACGCGATGCGGGCTTTGTGCGCACTATTCTATCCGTGGATGAAGCAACGCAGAGTCTTCGCTTCGCGGGCGATATGCCGAAGGGCGCCATTGCGCGACTGATGCGCGCCAATTTTGACCGCCTCATTGACGGTGCGAGCGGCGCAGCGTCAGTCTCAAAACTCGCGCTGGGGCGCGGGACGGCGCAGTTCGGACTCTTGATCAGTTGCGTCGGACGAAAGCTTGTCCTGCAACAACGCATCGAAGAGGAAGTCGAAGCCGTACTCGATGTGCTCGGGGCGGAAACCGTGACAACGGGGTTCTATTCTTACGGTGAAATCTCGCCGCTCACCCCCGGCGCGCGCTGCGACTTGCACAACCAAACCATGACGATCACGACTCTGAGCGAAGCATGACACGCGATGAACTCCATCCTCTGCTGCGCCGCCAGATTCACCGAATTCTGGGAGACCGCCCAATCCCCGAAGAGTGGGCTTCGCTGCTGTCCGTGGTGAATCAGAGCTATCGCCAGGCCGATGTGGACCGCCTGATGCTGGAACGCTCTATGGAGCTGAGTTCGCAGGAACTGCTGGAGAGCAATCGCGACTTGCGCGCCATTTTCAGACTCCTGCCCGATATGTTTCTGCGCATTGGCGCGGATGACGTCATTCTCGATGGCGACCTCGGCACCATTATCAGCGACGAGTCATTTGAAGACTGGCGCGGAAGGCGCCTGGCGGATGTTGACTGCCCGTGCCGGGCCGCATGCAAAGCCTTGCTCGAGGAATCGCGCCAATGCAATGAGCGCCTCGTTCGCGAAGTCGAATTGACCCACAGCGGAAGAACGCTTCAGGCGGAGATGAGTGTCATTCCGATGCACGGAGGCGAGCGTATTCTTTTTGTGCGCGACATCGAGGAGCGCCGGAAGGCACAAGACACCGAGCGCCGCCTCTCTGTTGCCGTCGAGCAATCGGCGGACAGCGTGTTGATCACAGATGCTGAAGGCGTGATTCAGTATGTGAACCCCGCCTTTGAAGCAATGTTCGGCTATAACCGCGATGAAGTGGTCGGCTTGAAACCTTCCGTTCTTAAGTCCGGACATCACGACCGCCAGTTCTATGAATCCCTCTGGCGCATCATCCAGGCGGGCCAGATGTGGCGCGGCCGACTGACCGATCGCCGGAAAGACGACGTTCTGATCGAAATCAACTCCGTCATCTCGCCCATACGCAATGCCGCAGGAGCCATCGTCAACTACGTCGCGGTTTCGCAAGATATCACGCGCGCGATAGAGCTGGAGGAGCAACTCCGGCAGGCGCAAAAAATGGAGGCCATCGGGCGCTTGGCAGGCGGTATTGCGCACGACTTCAACAATCTGCTTTCCTCCATCCTCGGCACCACGGATCTGATCATGCGGCGGATGGGGCCGAATGCACCCCTGCGCGAAGATATTGAGATGATTCGACACGCCTCTGAACGCGGCGCATCGCTCATCGCACAGTTATTGACCTTCAGTCGCAAGCAAGTTGCCCACCTGCGCGTTCTCCAGGTGAACGATCTGGTGGAGAGCATCACGCGGTTGCTCATGGGAACTCTGGGCGAACAAGTGGTGTTGGACGTGCGTTTGGCGGAAGATCCCGGCTTGGTGCGCGGAGATCAAACGCAGCTCGAACAGGTTGTGATGAACCTCGTCCTCAACGCACGCGATGCCATGCCGGACGGCGGAGTCCTCACCATCCAGACATGGAGCGAAAAAATCAACGCGCCGCGCGAATCGGGATTTGCCGATCTCCTGCCCGGCCCCTATTTCGTCCTCTCGGTCAGCGACACCGGCATCGGTATTTCGGACGAAATCAAACCGCACCTCTTCGAACCTTTCTTCACCACAAAAGAAGTCGGCCGCGGCACCGGCCTCGGACTCTCCACCGTTTACGGCATCGTCCGGCAGGCTAACGGCACCATTCACGTACACAGCGAGCTGGGGAAGGGCTCCACGTTCACCGTATATTGGCCGCAGATTCGGGCCGGCATCACGGAGAACCCGCTGCCCTCAACACCGCTACCCGTGATTCGCACACGGCGGACTGTTTTGCTGGTGGACGACGATAACGCGGTTCGCAAAATGCTGTCACGCGTCCTCGTCGAAGCAGGCTACAACGTACTGGAAGCCCACGACGGCCAGGAGGCCGTCGAAGTCCTGCGGCTGACCAGCGACGATATCCACCTCGTGCTAAGCGATATCGTCATGCCGCGCCTCGACGGCGCCGGCCTCGCCGGCGTCTTGAGGAGTGAGTATCCCACAACCCCCGTTGTTTTCATGACCGGATTCTGCGGCGACGAAAAAGTGCTCGGTCTGAAGCTGGACGAAGGCGTCAACCTGATCTGCAAACCGTTTCAACCCAACCAGCTTCTCTCCGTCCTGGAAGGCGCCCTCTCGTCAAAGCAGGGATAGGTTGTAGGGTTAGAGGAGTTGGTGGAAGGCACAAAGGCATCCGGCTTCGCCCCGCAGACGCGGGGCTACGCCGTGACAAGCAAAGGCACAAAGTTTAAGAGCTATCGGTTAATCAATACGCCTCAAAATGGCCGATCTTCTTTTCCCACAGTTTTCATCCTGTCCATCCGGTAAATCCCGTTATCCGGTCTCTTCTTATTTCATTCGTGTGAATTCGCGTCCATTCGTGGTTAACTTTTCTTCATGGCCTTCGCGTTCTTCGTGGTTAATTGCTCTTCCTTTTTTTCTCTTTTATCCGTGAAAATCAGTGAAATCCGTGGTTAAAAAAGATGATAGGAGTTGAGAGGTCAAACAACGGCTCGAGTAGATCGAGTGGTTCGACATTATCGAGTAGTTCGAGTTTTCCTGGCCCTTCTCCTTCGCTGCTGTTTTTCTTCGCGTGTTTTCGTTTGTTTTGCGATAGTTGCTGAATGTATCAGCGGTTTCTGCATACCGGTCTTGTGGCGGACCCGATCTGCAAGATTCACGATACGGGGTGGGGCCATCCCGAGACCCCGTCGCGTTACGACGCGGCGTTTCGCGCGTTGTGTACGCACGGGCTCATTGATCTGCTCGAAAAAATTCCGTGCCGCGAGGCGGTGGATGCGGAACTGCGCATGTGCCATCCGCAGTCCTACATTGATCTGGTCGAGCGCGAGGTCGCGTCGGGCGCAACCACCCTCAGCACGGGCGACGCGGAAATCTGCAAAGACTCTGCGCGCGCGGCGCGATATGCCGTGGGCGGCGTGCTGAATGCGGTGGATGCGGTGTATGCCGAGCGCGTGAAAAATGCGTTCTGTCTCGTGCGCCCGCCGGGACACCATGCAACGGCGGATCGCGGGATGGGGTTCTGTCTCTTCAACAATGCCGGACTGGCGGCCCGACACGCCCAGCAGAAGCATGGCGCGGAACGGGTGGTGATCATTGATTGGGATCTGCATCACGGGAACGGGACGCAGGATATTTTTTATCAAGACAGCTCCGTGTTTTACTTTAGCGCGCATCAGGCAAATGAATATCCGGGAACCGGGGCGCGCGATGAAACGGGTGAAGGGCCCGGCGTCGGGACGACGCTGAACTTCCCGCTGCCGTGCGGAAGCGGACGCGAAGAGATATTGGGCGCATTTGTTGATGGACTCGGCCCGGCGCTGGAAAATTTCCAGCCTGACTTCTTCGTGATTTCCGCGGGATTCGATTCGCGCGTGGATGATCCGCTGGGGCAGTTTCTCCTGACAGATGACGACTTCGCCGATCTGACGGATTGGGTTCTCGCGCAAGCTGCGCGCTATGCGAGCGGGCGGGTTGTGTCCATTCTGGAAGGCGGCTATAACTTGAGCGGATTGGCTTCCGCCCTCGCATCGCACGTGCGGCGATTGACTGAAGCCTGATGGCGGATCAAAGGAGTGTTCACATGAAATCATTTGGAGCGGTGGTAGGGGTTGCGTTGCTGATGCTCGTGCTCAGCCTGGTATTCAGCTCGTGGGGGACGGTGAGTGCGGGGCACCGCGGCGTGGTGCTCCGGATGGGGGCTGTGACGGGCGAGATCAAGAGCGAGGGGTTCTACACGAAGCTTCCGTGGATTGAGCAGGTGCGCGATCTCGATGTCCGCACACAAAAGGAGCAGGTTGAATCGGAAGGCGCGAGCAAGGACCTCCAGACTGTGACCGCAAATGTGGCGTTGAACTTTTCGCTCGATCCGGCCAAGTGTGCGACGGTCTATCAGACCATCGGCGCGGACTATATGCCGAAGGTTGTTGCGCCTGCGATGCAGGAGAGCATCAAGTCTGTCGTGGCGCAGTTCACGGCAGAAGAAATGATTTCGCGCCGCGAATTGGTGCGCGAGGAGATGATGCGCATCATCTCAGCGAAATTGACGCCGCTGGGTATCCGCATCGAAGCGCTGAGCATTGTGAACTTTGCATTCAGCCGCTCGTTCAACGAAGCGATCGAAGCGAAGGTTACCGCCGAGCAAAATGCGCTCGCCGCGAAGAACCTGCTCGCGCAAAAGCAATACGAGGCGCAGCAGGCCATCGCGATTGCAAAGGGCAAGGCGGAGGCGATGGAAATTGAAAGCGCAGCTCTGGCAAAGAATCCGCAAGTGCTGCAACTCCGCGCACTCGAGCGCTGGAACGGCGTGCTCCCGATGGTCACCGGAAACGGCGCCGTTCCCTTCCTCGACGTATTGGATATCCCGCGGCCTCTGACTCGCTGATGGCCTTTGCAGAAGGATAAAACCTGAAAGCTGGGGGATGGAGAAACTCGAACCACTCGATCTACTCGAGCCGTAGTTTGACCTCTCAACTCCTATCATCTTTTTTAACCACGGATTTCCCGCCTGCAACGCTATGCGTAGCATTGCGGGCAGGCACTGATTTTCACAGATGGAAGAAACGACTGGATAACAGGATTGGCTGGATGGACGGGAAAGAAGGGCTGTGCCTGAAGTTCGAGAGCTCGTGAGTATTACCGGCTCGCTTGGAAAGCTCGCCCTACCAAGTTGAGGAAGGTAGGGCGACCTCTCCGAGGGAGCCGGGTATTAACCAACAGCTCTTAAACTTTGTGCCTATGCTTGTCACGGCGTAGCCCCGCCCCGGCCTCCAAGAGTCGGGACGGGACGAAGCCGGACTTGTCGCGGCGTAGCCCCGCGTTTGCGGGGCGAAGCCGGATGCCTTCTGCAATCTCCCAACCCCTCAAATCCGCAATCCACTCACCACTGCCAGCGCTGCGATGCAGGCGGTGTCGGTGCGGAGGGTGCGCGGGCCGAAGTTGATGGGTCGAAAGCCGTGCGCTTGTAGCAATTCCAGTTCGAATGGAACCCAGCCGCCTTCGGGGCCGATGGCGAGCAATACGCGCGAGTCAGATTGTGCAAGCACTCCGGCTGCGGCGTGTTCGTCTGCGTAGGGATGAGCAACAAGACGGGTTTCAGCGTCGGTGAGGGTGTCGAGCTCGTCTTCGATGAGGGGTTTGAATCGGCGCAAGATATGGACGTCGGGTAGGCGCGTGTCCTGCGCCTGTTGTAGCCCTTCCACCAACAGGGGCCTGAAAAATGCGGCGTCAATCACGTGGGAGTCAAAGTAGTTCCGCTCCACGCGGGCGGCGTTGGTCAGGATGATGCGACCGACTCCGAGCGCGGCGAGTTGTGCCCAGAGTCGCTTCATCACTTTCGGGCGGGGCAGGGCGAGCAAAAGGTCAACACGAGGGCGGGGCGGGGCGGAGCTTTCGAATTCGCACCGGAGCGCGACCGATGTGTCCGTCATGGCTATGAGCGCGCCTGTGCCGCGCGGGCCGTTGAGCAGGCCGATGCGGATCGTATCGCCGATGGCAGCGCGGAGGGTTTGCAGAATGTGCGCTGCGCGTTCGCCGGTGAGCGCGACTGTTTGATCGGACGACAGCTCGGCCGGATCAATGAGGATGAGATTCATTCTTTCCGTCCCCCATCCGGTGTCCGCCCGAGCAGTTCGTAGAGCTGCTTGTAGTAGCCATCGCGCGCAAGGAGGTCGCGGTGTGAGCCCTGCTCGACAAGTTGACCCAGGCGCAGCACGAGGATTTGATCCACGTGCCGGATGGTGGAGAGGCGGTGTGCGATGATGATGCTCGTGCGCCCTTTCATCAGTTTCTTGAGCGCGTCTTGAATCAACAGCTCGGTTTCTGTGTCCACGTTGGCAGTGGCTTCATCGAGGATGAGCAGAATGTCGGGGTTGTGCGCAATCGCGCGCGCGAGGGCGAGGAGCTGTTTTTGTCCTGTGGAGAGCCCTGCGCCGCGCTCCATGACGGAGGTTTTGTAGCCGTCGGGCAGTTGTTCAATGAAGTGGTGCGCGTTGACGTAGCGCGCCGCTTCCTCAATCCGCGCGTGCGGCATTGCGGGATTGTGCATCGCGATGTTCTCCGCGATGGTTCCGGCAAAGATGAACGGATCTTGCAGCACGATCCCGATGCGATGCCGCAGTTCGGATTGCGCATAGTCCCGCACATCCACCCCGTCCACGCGCACCGCGCCGCGCTGAATGTCATAGAAGCGCGCGAGAAGGCTGATGAGTGAAGATTTGCCCGCGCCGGTCGCGCCAACAATGGCTAGAGACGAGCCGGCCGGAATCTTCACCGAGAAGTCGCGAAGCACCCAGTTCTCGTCCTGATAGGCAAACCAGACGCGCTCAAATTCGATCGCGCCGCGAAAAGAGTCCGGTACAACGGGGTGGGGCGGATCCTCGATCTCCTCCGGCGTATCCATCAGCGCAAACACGCGCTCGCCGGAGGCCATTGCCGCCTGGAGCAGATTCGATTTTTCTGAGAGGTCATCCAGCGGCCGGAAGAACTCGCGCAGATAGGCGAGAAACGCCAGCAGCTCGCCAATGGTGAGCGTGCCGTCGTTGCGCAGGATGTGCCAACCGCCAACGCTTAACAGCAGCACAATCGCTGTGCCGCCCATAATCTCCGTCGCAGGAAACGTGAAGCTGAACCATTTGACCGAACGCAGAAACGCATCGCGCAACGGGCCGTTCTGCCGCGCAAAGCCCGCGTTCGCTGTCGGCTCGCGGTTGAACAACTGGATGGTACTCATCCCCGTGATCATTTCCTGCAAAAAGGCGTTCAGCGCTGACTGGCGCTGGCGCACCGCGCGATGGCACGCGCGAACGCGATTGTTGAGCAGAACCAGCGCAACGAGGAGCGGCGGAAATAACACCAGCATGATCAACGCCAATCGCGCATTCAGCCAGAACATATAGGCCAATACACCGGTGAGCATGAGGAAATCGGTCGTCAACCCGATGATGCCATCGGTCATCAACTGCTGCATCGCCTCCACATCCGACCCCACGCGCGTCAGCAGGCGGCCGATCGGATTGCGGTCGAAATAGCGGAACGGCAGTCGCAGGATTTTGTTGAAGATATCCGCGCGCATGTCGAAGAGCATCCGCTGTCCCAGCCACGAGAGGAGATAGCCCTGCGCGAAACGCATGATGAACGCGCCGAACCCGATCAGCAGATAGAGCCCGCCGATATGGAGCAGGATGCCCCAGCGCGACTCCGCCGCGACATCGGTCGGCACCAGCGCCCGGTCAATCGCGTCGCGCAACAGGAGCGGCAGCGTATTTGTGAGCAGCGTCAGCGGCACGACGATGAGCAGCGCCAGCGCCATGAACCTGCGATAGGGGCGCACATAGCGCAACATCCGCCGCAGCAGCCCGCGGTCGAACAATTTCGCCGGAATCTCGGATTCGATCTGTTCCATCGGCGTCAGCCCGCGGCCCTTACGACCCGGTCTCCTCCAATCGCGCCTCCAGGCGTTGAATCTCATCGAGATTTCGATAATAGCCGGGCTCTGTCACAAGCGCCTCGTGTGTTCCGTCCTGCACAATGCGCCCGTGATCGAGCACCACAATCCGGTCCGCGTGGCGCAGCGTGGAGACGCGGTGGCTGATCAGGATGGACGTGCGCCCCTTCAGCACCGGCAGGAGCTGCTCGAGGATGCGTGCCTCCGTCTGCGTGTCCACAGCGGAAAAGACATCGTCGAGAATCAATAAATCAGGATCGCGCGCCAGCGCGCGGCCGATCGCTGTGCGCTGACGCTGCCCGCCGGAAAGCGTCACCCCGCGCTCCCCGAGAATCGTGCGATAGCGCTGCGGGAAACGCTGCACCTCATCGCTCAGGCGCGCGATCTCTGCGGCGCGAAGGATATTCGATTCGTAGGTCGCCATCGGATCGCGCGCCGGTTCCAGGCCGAACGCGAGATTGTTTGCCAGCGTATCCGAAAAGAGAAACGGCTCCTGCGGTGCAAGGCCGATATGGCGGCGCAGATCGGACAGCGAAATCAGGCGTACATCGCGTCCGCCGATCCGCACAGCGCCCGCCGTCGGATCCAGCAGGCGCACCAGCAGCGAAATCAACATTGTCTTCCCGCTGCCCGTCGGCCCTGTGATGCCCAACCACTGACCCGCCGGAATTTTCAAGTCAATCTGGTCGAGAATCGTGCGCCCGTCGAGCTTCAGCGTGACACCGGAAAATTCGATATCGCCCCGCAAATTGGGAGTCGGCCGGATATCCGCCGCGTCGCGCACCTGCGGCTGCGACTGAAGGATCGTTTGAATGCGCGCCCAGCTCGTCTGCCCGCGTTGGAACAGATTGATCGTCCACCCCAGCGCCAGCATCGGCCACTGCAAAAACATCATATATTGCTGAAACTGCACATACATCCCGAGCGAGATCGTGCTCGCGATGATCTGTCGCCCCGCCACCCAGAGCAGCAGCACCGCGCCGATCCAATACAGGAACATCATGAACGGCCACACCGGCTCCTCAATCCGCGTCAGCGTCATGTTGCGCCGGATATATTCTGTGTTCAGCGCCGTGAATTGATTGCGGCGTCGCGCTTCGATGCCGAACCCCTTGATCGTCCGGATTCCCGCGAATGTTTCCTGCGCAAAATTCGTGATCTCGGAGAACTGCTCTTGCGATTGGTCGTAATATTTCCGGATCAGGCGCACCAGGAAGAAGAACACCACGCTCACCACCGGCAACAACGCCGCCGTCACCAGGGTCAGCCGCGCATCCGTCGCAAACATGATTCCGAACGCCAGCGGAAAACCGATCGCCATGCGCGTCCCTTGAAGCAAACCCTGCCCAATCATCTCTCGCACCGCGGCCAGATCCGACGTCATCTTCGTCATCACGTCGCCCGTGCGTTCTTTTTGATAAAACGCCGAATCCAGCGTTGTCAGATGCGCAAACACATCCCGCCGGATATCGTGTTCGACGCAATTTGCCAGGCCCAGCAGCTTCCACCGCATCACCACCGCCATGCCGAACGCCACCAGCGTCAACGCCAGAAAAATTGCGAGCTGGATGAAAAATGCCCGCGCCCCGCGCCCCTCTTGAAGCGCATCAATCGCGCGGCGCAACAAAATCGGATTCGCCAGACTCGCCGCCAGATAGAGAACAACCCCCGACAGCCCCAGCGCTGCGCCGCGGCGGTACGTCCACACATAGCGCCAGAGCGATGAAGGAAACTGCGACATGAACATGCACTATGCCCGAATTGGAAGCGACGCGCAATGAAGAGGAAAATTTCGAATTTCGGATTTAGGAAGAAGAATTAACAGAAGGACGCAAAGAGCGCAAAGGACGGAGGAAGAAAAAGAGAAATATGATAAAAGTCAGAAAAAACTCGAAGCACTCGATAATGTCGCTCTACTCGATTTACTCGAACACCAGTCTGGCCGGATTGACGGGATTGGAGTTGATGGGTTGATAAGTTGATGAGGTAAGAGAAATTTGATGTCACGTCCTGACTTCAAGTTGACACATTTATTGTTGTGTTCCCTGGTTGCTTCCTTCCCCCCGAGGGGGGAAG
>JBDHQM010000045.1:0-17520 GCA_039807095.1 Kiritimatiellia bacterium | reverse complement strand
CAGCCCCCCGCAGCTCACCGCCACTGGCATTGCGGCAATCATCACGGCCGCGCGCCAGGTTTCCGGCGAAAGAAGAATCGCGTGAGAGAGACCCCAAAGAACGGCAAATGTCAGCGCGGGTAGAATCAACAGCCGGGCGACAATTACACGCCGACCGAGAGAATCCAGCCGCGCGCCGCGCGGAATTGCGCCAAGCTGCGAGCCGGTGACCAGCATCGAAAGCGGAATCGTCGGGAGCCCGGCGGCCTCAACAAACTGCCAAAAATGCCCGGTCAACCCCGGCGCATTCAGCCACGCCGAACTCCCCGGCACGAGCGCCGCCGTCAAAGCCCCGGCAATGGTCGCAATCAGCCCGGGGTTCAGCATGTGAACCCACCCCGTCCGCAGCGTATTGCGGAAGCCGCGCAGAATCCCCACGCTCATCGTCCACATATAAAACTGCGCCGCGACGTTCACCAGCAGCACCGTCGCCAACCCGTCCTCGCCATATACCAGCGCCGCAATCGGCAACGGAAAAAACAGCCAGTTCGGCATCGCAACTGCGAGCCAGGCAGACCGGCGAATCGGCTGAGACACACCGCGCAGCAGATAGTTCCCGCCAATCAGCGCCACGCCCATCAACACAAGCCCGAGCAGCAGCAAATAGCCCTGCCCCAACAGCGGGCGCTCGCTCACCACCTTCAACATCTGAACAAACGTCAAACACGGAAAACAGATGTCCACGCAGATGCGCCCCAAAATCTGCGTCGCTGTATCGCCCAGCCACGCGCGCCGGCGCACAAACCAGCCGATCACCACCACAAACAGGAGAATCGCAAGGCGTACGATTATTGCGCTGGGGTCTTCGTGCATAATGCGCGGCGCACAGACGCCGGTTCATCTATCGCGAGTTGCAAGCGAGGAATCGCTAATCAATACTCATCAGAATCTGCGGATGCGTCAGCCCGTCGAAAATCGCATTCGCAGCATCCGGATCATCAATTCGCTGCACGTGCCCATCGAGATACAGCACGTTTCGATAGCCTGCCCCGTGATTATCAGCATCCGTGATCTTCGGCATATTCCCCGCCTGCGCGCGACCGTTTTCAACGGCATTGGCCTCATCCGCAAGCACCGGAGCGACCGAGTGCTTTTCGGGCGAAGTCAGGACGTTGTGTCCGACGATGTACATATAGCTGCAATTCCCCAGCGAATTATAGGTCCCCTTCGGGTCTGCTACCTTAACAGGAGTATTATTCGCCGCTCCGTCCACCTTGTCGCTCGGGCAGACGAAAAGCGAAAAGCTGGACACGTAGTTGTTCGTGTACAGAGTCCGCATCACGTGAGTAACCTTGTACTTAACCGCAAGCGAGCCGTCTTTCAGATCGTCCGGCACCGGCGTAGTTCCCCACGGCAGATAGCCGTCGTGATCCTGCGCAAAGTTCAGGAAGATAAGCCCCAACTGCTGTAGATTGCTCGCGCACTTCGCTCGCCGCCCGCGCTCCAGCGCGCGCCCGACCATGGGATAGAGCAGCGATGCCAGCAGCACAATGATCGAAATGACGACCAGCAACTCGATCAGCGTGAAACCTGTCTTCCTTTTTGCCATAACAACCTCTCTCACGGATACGGGTACGGATCAAGGAACGCGCGGTACTGACGCCCGCCATTCCCCGCATTGCCTTCGCTATCCCACTTGCTTTCGGCGTTATTCTTGAACACGAAGTTCACGCTGAGCGCTGCATTCGTCGGCACGGTCGCCTCGAGTTCCCATACGGTCCCGGTCCCTCCAACATTCGTCATCGCGGGCGAGGTTAATCCCCACCAGCCCTCGTCGTACGCGAGATGCACCTTCACCACCGATTCCGTTTCAAGAGGGCCACCCGCCGCATCGTAAGTAATCTTGATCGTGCCTCCGGCAACTGGTCGTTCCGGATCCCAAGTCGCGCGACCGGGTCCGAGATAGGCGCGCGTATTATCACCATCTTCCCACACACCATCTGTTGAACGCGCCTTGAACTCAATTTGCGGTCCCATGGAGGGCGTTACCTCGACATCATAATACCAGCCATCGGGAGCAACGTGTGTCATCGGAAGACCATTGCCCCAGCCGCTAAAACTGCCTGTAACACCGACCTTTGACCGCAATCCCGTGAGTTTTTTGCCAATTTGGCGATACCACACACGCATTATACCCCCTGTTGCCGGAAGTGGATTCGGCTCGAAATACATTCCGATCGGTGCGGATGCGGGTCCCGCAAACGCAGCATAATGCTCCATATCGGGATTCGCTTCCGGAACAGTCATGGACCATGAACCGTTTGTGCCGGCCGGAACACGAATTCCGTAGTCGAGCCAGCCCTCATTTAGATTCGTACTAATCAACAATCCGTGCTGAAGCTCGCCGGGATCGTTTTCAAATTGGACCTCCACACTCCCGTCCCCATGCAACACTGGCAACAGCATCGCCGGACTATTCGACGGCGGAGGCGGAGGCAGGCCGTCGTTCGCCCACACGAACGGATCCAGAACGATGTTTGTCACGGTCGGATCCTCGAGATAGATCTCGAAGTTCGAATTCGGACTCTCCAGCCAGTCGTCGTTCTTCTTCACCACATAGAATTTATAAATCATGCTGCGCGGCGACCGGCGCGTCTCCCAATTCACGTCGTAATACGGAAGGGCGTCGAAGCTATCGCCACCCACGAGGGATACATCGCCGGCATCGTCCACCTGAGCATCGCGACCGTCTTCCGTAAACGCCCAGAGGCGCGAGTAGATGCCGTCACCCGCGACTTCGTCACCGTGCGTTCCGTCGTCAAACAGTTCAACGCCGCCAACATCCCATCCCACACCTGCATCGCCCGCCCAGTCAGGAATATTCCCCGCAGCGTCATAGTTGAAGCCCCGCAGCGGGTCCGATCCCTGCACCAACACGCGCTTGATCACGTCGCGATTGCGCGCGGAGAGGTCGAGCTGGAAGAGCATGGTGGTGCGCTGGCGAACACCCGCGTCACCGCGCTGCAAATCGAGATAAAGATCCGCTTCGCCCGCTTGACCGCTTCGATACGGCCCGGCGGCTGCGCCGAGGTAATCCGTGACCACCAGCGAAGACCCGTCCAGCGGCAACGTCAGTTTGCGCGTCGCATCCGCATAGTCCGAAAGGCGAACGGCCTCGTAGGTGTTCGTCCCCGTGTTGGTCAGTTGCCCGCTATATTTATAGTTCAGCTTCTGCGCGGTTCCCGGCGGGAATGTCACATCGCGATAATACAGCGTGCCGCTGAGCTGCTGCAGCGGGCTGGATATCGCGGGCGGGTAACCGAACTCGAGCGGTGCCGAACCGCCGTTGATGAAGAAGTTGCTCGCGCCCGGATTGATTCCAAGCCCTGACGCGGTCTCCAGCACAAACCGGACCGTCGTGGCATTCGTCAAACCGCTCGCCGCAGGACTGAAGCAATATTCCGTCATCCGCGAATTGTTGCTCGTGTCCTCCACGCCGTCGGCTTTGATCATGATAACCGTGCCCGCCGCCGGAAGATCGTTCGTCAGCGACAGCAGTACCGCACTCGACCCGCTCATCGCCACCGAGCCAGGCTCCGACGTGCCCACAAGCCACTTGTCCGCCTGCTGCGCCGTCAAGGGATCAATGTCTTCGTTGAACTGAACAAACAGCAGCCGCGTGTTCTGAACGCCGGACGCCGCGCGAATGAACGGCGCGTTTACGTCGCCACTCTCCACGTCCGGAAAACCGTCGCCATCGTCATCCACCGTCACATTGAGATAGGAATCCGTGATGAGCAGTCCGTTCGTCCATGATGCATTAGAGCTGGTCTGCTCCGGAATGGCATCGTTCGAGCTGTAGGCGCTGGAGGGGTTGTTGTTGTGAATTGCGGCAAACAAACGCAGCGCCGCGCCGCGCGGAACGGCCTCGCCCGACTGCACCGTTCCGAAGCGCCCCGCATGATCGCCTGTGCTCGGATACAACACGCTCCACGGAATCCGCGCCTCAAACCCCTTCAACTCACAATCCGTGTCATCGCTCAGAACCGCCATATCCACCGGCGTCCCGTTCGGGCTCGATCCGTTTCCGGAATCGAACAGCGCCACAACGGTATTGCTGTCCGGCACCGCGTCGCCGTCGTAGAGAATCTGCACTACGTTGTTGTAGAAACCCTCGCTCGCAATCTGATAATCCAAACCAAACGCAACCGGGTCCAGCCCCTCATTCGCCGCCATCCATCCCACATCGTTGTATTGAATGTAGCCCGGATCAATCCCGCTCCAGTTCGTCGTCGTCGTCGCGCCGGTTCCCGCGTCCGGATCCACATCGAGCATCACGACGAGCTTGTTGTCCACCTCTGCACCCTGCAGCGCGATGTAGAGATATGTCTCATCCCACGTGACAAAGACATTCTTGAGGTAGCTCCCCGCTCCGAATGCACCGCCGCCGCCTGTATATGCCGCCTGCGGATCCTGACTGTCGTACTCAATCGGCCGCCCGTCGAGGATCGGGGTATTCGGCGGAGTCGCAAAAGCCGGAATTGAAAATGCAAGAACAACAAGTGCGCGCGATATGCTTTTCCACATATAAACCTCCACTCTGCGAGAACCCGGCAAACTTACCAAAGCCGACCGGCGTTGTCGCTGAAAATTAAAACGCTACACGCATCCACAGCTTGACGAACACCGCAGCCCGCCCGCAAAGTCCGCACTGCAATGTCCGCGCGCAACCGACGAATCAACTACGGACGCTGGCAGCTCGAACGCGAGCGCAGCCAGCTCCCGGGCCATCTACTGCCCCCGCAAGATACCCGAACCGTCTCCGCCGGTGAAATTGCGGGAGGCATATTGAAGAGCCTCGGCCTCAACGACAAACTCTGGGAGCAGGCCCTGATGGACGAATGGTTCACCCTCGTCGGAGAAACCATCGCCCGCCGCGCGCGACCCGGCCAAATCCAGCGAAACATCCTCACCATCTACGTCAACAACGCCACCTGGCTGCACGAACTCGCCCGCTACGGCAAAGCCGAACTCCTCCAGAAACTCCAAACCCGCTTCGGCGCCGAAAACATCGCCGACCTCCGCTTCCAGCCCGACCCCGACCTCCCCGCCTCCCGCCGCCGCTGAGCTCCACAGACGTTAGGCACTGGTCTATAACCCATCACCCTGCTATCATCCCAAACCGCAACACACCCCGCACAACGCCCCGGTAGCTCAGTTGGACAGAGCAGCGGTTTCCTAAACCGCAGGTCGCGCGTTCGAATCGCGCCCGGGGCACCACCCATCGCCAATTCCACGGTTCGCCTAATTCCGCGGGTGGGGAGAAATCGCGACTCGCGATCGCGAGGCTGTAGCTCCGCCTGCCCGCAATGCTACGCATAGCGTTGCAGGCGGGGCGCTCTGTCGCCGGAGATTGATTGACTCACCAATCCGCCGACAGAGTGGCCCGCCTACAACGCCGTGCTCAATACGGCGTTGCAGGCAGACCTACAGCGGACAAAATAATATCGAATAAATCGAGACCCGACATTATCGAGTAAATCGAAATTCGATCCACTCGACACACTCGATAATGTCGAACCACTCGCCCCCCCTCGTCGCTTACTCGCAACCAATACAAAGCGCGACTGCCGCAACAACTTCACGCAGTGAATCCAACGGCAGCTCGCCAAGCTTTTTCACAAACCGCTTAACCGACAATGACTTCACCTCAAACCCGTCCGCCGCCGATTTTTTGGAGAGGCCGCTCTTTTCTGTCGGAACAACAGGAACAAGCCACGGACTCAACGCATAGCGCTCTTTCCACTCTGTCATCGGCACAACAATACGCAGCGGAAGAACACCGACCTCATCCAAGCTAATCACAACCGCCGGGCGACACTTTTTAATTTCGCTGCCAATCGTGGGGTCGAAATTGACGAGTCAAATTTCGCCACGCCGAGGAGAAGGCTCCTCATGCATCGTGGTCACCATCGTCTACAATATCCTCCACAAACAGAGAACCGTTCTGTGCATATAAGTCCGCCGCACGCTCTGCGGCCTCTCGCAGAATCATTCGGCGCCTCTCCGGCGGCATCCGCATATAATCAGTGGGCCGCAAACCCTCCCGCCCACGCTCTGCCGCGAGCAACACGCCCAATTCTTCGCTCAATTCAGGTGCCCACTTGATCGCGCGCTGACGCTCCACAACCCCTTCGGCCACAGCCCGGCGCAGCAAGGCCGCGAACTCAGTCGGGCTCTCAGCCTCACCTTCATCACCGAACGATTGCTTCCGCATTCCTGCCGCAGACAAGCGCACGAACATCGTCTTGAAGTGACCTTCTTCAATGATCTCCAAGTCGCGGGCGCGATAAAGCCACGCGTGCACGCTTAATCCATATTGGCGCGACAACGCGACTAACTCCGGGAGCGATAGAGAACGTCGCTTGTGCCCCAGCTCCCGAAATGCAGCCTCGCGAGGCACCAATAGAGCCGCAGCAAAACGATGCGCGAACTTTTCTTCGAGCGTCGGATCGGCCACCGCGCCCGTATCCATCGCGATGTGCCCCAATTCATGAGCAACCGTGAATCGGGTTCGCTCGCGGTTCATCTCCTTGCGATATACCAAAACTGCATATTCTTCATTTGCGACGCCTGCTAATCCGCAAAACGGCTCCTTTGCCTCCGATACCGCTACGACAAGCACATCGCGTTTCTCCAGTGCTGCAATGAGCCGATCAACGGGTAATACGCCCAACCCCAACTCGCGCCGCACCTCCTCCGCAGCGTCCTCGGCCCCCTCAAAGCTGCTCACAGGAATCCGCTGGAGCACAAACTTGGGCCTCCCTATCCGAAGCGCCTGGCGCAACCACAAAAAACGTTCTACACTCCGCTCTGCCACAAGCTGAATCCGCTCTCGCGCTTGCTCCCCAAGTTGCGACTTACGCCGGTAGGCGAGCCAATCAACCTTCGCCTCCAACTCCCGCAGAAAAAACGACGGCTCAACGTCGAGAACTTGCGACAGGGCCTGCAATACATTCGCGCGCGGACTTGCCGCCTCCCGCTCATATTTGGATAGCGACATCTTTGACAACGACACCCCTCGCTCTGCCAACGCCGCAACCACGCGGTCTAGACTCAGCCCCGCCGCAATACGCGCCTGCCGAATTCGCTCACCAATCATCTCCGCCTCCTCACAATGCCGGATACAAAATACTTATTATTGGGTGTTTTGTAAATCATAAAGATAAAGAAATACGGATTGATACACAAATATCAACCCGTCCCGCCCTCTGAATACACCCCTCTGAAGGGGACGATGCACAGAATATTGCCCGAGTCAGTAGGCACATTCCCACACACATTCTTTCGCCGACTCTATTCGCTCTCCTCAGGTTTCAGGTTTCCGCTTTCAGGTTTGCACCCTCGCTCCGCCTCGCTCCTTTGCACTCCGGATATGCGCGACACCCCCAGAATTCGCGCCCGGCCCACTTTCCGCTCTTGGCCTTCCGCAACACCATCGGCTTTCCGCATTCCGGGCAATCCGGCGCCAATTGCTGTTTCGCGCGAGCTTCAACGCGCAGCGTGTTCAGCTTTTCGCGAAAGCCGCCTTCTTTCTGAAACGACTCGCTCTGCGACTCCATTTGCCGGTTCAGCATGTTGATGACCCGCGCAATCAGAATCAGCATCGCATTTGCCACTTCGCCGTCATCATCGGAATCGAGCCATTGTGAGAATCGCTTCTTTTGCGCGAGAATGTGCGCGGCAGCCGAATGGAGCGCATCATCCCCATACTCCGGACGGTCGAGGCGAATCCCGTACACCGCCCGCGCGTCCGGCGAAGACTTCTCCCACGGCAGCTTGCCCTGTTGCAGAAGCCAGTTCAGATAATCGCCCGAAAGCTCCGCCAGACTCGCGCGCGCGACATCCGTGAGCTTCATCTCCGTCTCGCGCGATGTTTTATGCCGCGCCGAACCTTCCGCGATATTCGCGACGCCCGACCGCGCCGCCTGGGTCATTTGATCGAACTGCCGCCCCGTCGGATCATTCTCCCGGCGGAGGAATTTCTTGCAAAACCGCTGTGTACCAAGCTGCACAATGTTCGCCAGAACCCAAGAGTCCAGCCAGAGATAACCAGTAGTCGGGCCAAATGTTTTCATGGTTCCTCATCGAATAAGTCGAGACCCGACATTATCGAGTAAATCGAAGTTCGATCCTACTCGACCCACTCGACAATGTCGAATTACTCGATTTCAGCACGCAATCATCCACAACATCTTCTACTCCAAGCGCCCTCCCTGGCTCATAGAACCTCCGCAATAAAGTCGCGGCTCTACGCATAGCCGCGAAACGCTCGCTCCTCGGCATTTTCAGATAGTCGCGGGGCATCAACCGTTTCGCTCTCGCCTCTTTCGTTTTCCCCGTCATGTAGTCACCCCTTCTCCCGCCCCGATCGTCGCTTCAATTCTATTCCGAAGACGTGCGGCCAGCTCTTTGTGTTCGCCCTGCTTCCAGACAACAAAATTATACTGTCGGGTATCAAAGTGAGCACCTTCCAAATGATCTTCCCGACACAACCATATCACAGGAATTCCCAGCCCCATCGCAAAGCCAGCCTCAAAATAAACGCCTCCGCGATGGCCCGTAAAATCCGTGACAAGAAATTTAGCGCGCCGAATCGCAGCGATAATTTCATCGTCAATCTTGTTATTATGCTCCACCTTATCGATGCGAACTGGGTCATACCCTGCATCTCGAATCCCCTTGTCAATCCCGTCGATCCACGCGCTCTCCATTTCGGGATCAAACCACATCGCCACGAACGCCGTATTGCTATCGTTCTGCCCTCGCCGAAGAGACGAGACATAATCCCAGCCGATCGGCGTCATTTCGTACTCATAGAGCGTGGTTTTTGCGCTTAAGATGCGCTTGTGCTCGCAGAGATACTTATTCAGGATATACACCAGCTCTCGCTCATTCACAGACCACGAAGCGCCCATAAGCGGTAAAAGTAGCCTGTATTCTCGCACCTCGGAGTCGGCAAGTCGGGAAAACTCTTCCTCGGGACGGCTTCTCGACACAGAAATAAAACGATCAAGATGATCGACCTTCGGCAAAGATATGCTACTTCCTGGATACGGATATTTCTGAGCTAAATACAACAAAAGTTTATCGGCTTTTTCAGCGACGGAGGGGGTCGACAGCCTTTTCAGATAACCAAGTATCGCCTTGTTTAGTTCCGTCCCTGGATGCTCGCGAATCCAACCCGATGCATTCGCAATCGTTTCGTCGGCCCAGCGCTCTGCATGCGTTTTCATCAGGTCGAACGAATCGACAGTCACAATATATTTCCCACATCGATAACATCTTAAGTTAGGATGTTCCGGATCCTCTTCTCCTGGCCCCCCACAAATATGGCACTTCTGAATTACCACGACCCTTCTCCTATCTCTGATCCTCTACAATTTCCAGCATCGCTCTTCGCCGACTCGAGTCCCTCGACTTACTCGATCCACTCGATAACGTCGAACTACTCGACAACTCCTCACGCCCTCTCCCCCAACTCCTCCACCACGCCCCGGAACTGTTCCAGCGCAGATTCGAGATTATCGAGGATTTCGGCAGCGAGAACGTCGGGCGGCGGGAGGTTCTCGAGGTCGGTCAGGCTGTCGTCTTTGAGCCAGAAGATGTCGAGGTTCAGTTTGTCCCGCGCGATCAGCTCTTCGTACGTGAACCGGCGGAAGCGCTCGGTCTCTTTCCGTGCGCGATAGCACGTCACGAAATCGTCCAGATCGGAGGGGACAAGCGGCTTCTCTTTCAGCGTCTTGTGAACGTTTGTCCGGAAGTCATAAATCCACAGTTCTTTAGTCTGGGGGTCTTTCGACGCGGGCCGCTTGTCGAAGAACAGCACGTTCGCCTTCACGCCGGGGCTGTACCAGATCCCCGTCGGCAGGCGCAGCAGGGTGTGAAAGTTGAACTGCTCCAGCAGCCGCTTCCGCAGCCCTTCCCCCGCGTTGCCGGCCTCAAACAAGACGTTGTCGGGCATGACCACGCCCGCGCGGCCGTACGTCTCCAGCAGCGACATGATGTGTTGCAGAAAGTTGAGCTGCTTGTTCGATGTCGTGTACTTGAAATCGTCGCGCTCGTAATTCTCGCGCTCCGTGCTCAACGCGCCGTCCTCGCCCACCACGGTATAACTCGATTTCTTCCCAAACGGCGGATTCGTCAGCACCACGTCGTAATGATCCGACGGCTGCGCCGCCAGCGCGTCGCCCTGCACCACCGGACTGCTCCCGTTGCCGATGCCGTGCAAATAGAGGTTCATCGCGCACAGCCGCACCACCTCGTCCACAATGTCCACGCCGCGCAGCGACTCGTTTCGCAACCGGCGCTGCTTCTCCTTGTCCTGACTCTGCCCCTTCATGTGCGCGAACGCGGACAGCAGGAACCCGCCCGTCCCGCACGCCGGATCGCACACCGTCTCGCCGATCTTCGGGTCCACACACGCCACCACCGCATCAATCACCGCGCGCGGCGTGAAATACTGCCCCGCGCCCGACTTCACCTCCGCCGCGTTCCGCTCCAGCAGCCCCTCATAAATCTCGCCCTTCACATCCACATCCAGGCCGATCCACGGCCCTTCCGTGTCAATCAGCCCCACCACGCGCTTCAGCTTCGCCGGGTCGGAGAGCTTGTTCTGCGACTTCCGGAAAATCGTGCCGATCAGCCCCGGCACCTTCGCCAGCGCTTCGAGCGAATTCCGGTACTGCTTCTCCAACTCCTCACCATCCAGCTTGACCAGCGCCCCCCAACTCCACTTCTTCGGAATCTCCGACTCCGCGCCCAGCAACTCGACGCGCTCCGCGTCCATCTTCAAAAACAGCAGATACGTGATCTGCTCAATGTAATCGCCGTACGAAATCCCCTGATCCCGCAACACGTGCGCATAATTCCAGACCTTCGCCACCAACTGCTCGTTACTCATCGCGCGCCCTTCTTTTTCTTCGACTCCCGCCCCGCTTCGCCCCGTATCCGCTCCAACAACACACTCGCCGGCTCGTCACTCGGATCCTGCGCCACCAACCGCCCCGCAAAGGCTTCTTTCAAGATGGACTGGCGCAGGGCGGAGGAGCGGGTGAGTTCGGTTTCACAACATTTCAAGGTTTCCATCGAAGTATTGGTGATCGCCTCAATTCGCTCTATGAGAACGCGCTGCTCTTGCGTTGGCGGAAGTGGCACTGGAACAGAGTTCAATGCCTCTTGGTTTACGAAAGGCTGTGCCCCACCTTTTGATTTTTCACCCAGTCTTGCGCATATAAAAACAATACCAAGAAAAGGCAAAACACACCCTTCCGGCATTGTCGTCGCGTAGATTGCATTATCGGTTATCCACGCTGGTCCTTGTGTGATGTGTATGTTTCCACACTGGGCACCCACGCGACCCACAACCAGCGTTTCGTGCGAGGTCAGCGCCTCGTTATGATAGCCGTTAATCCCATTTCCTCCGTAGATCGGAATATCGCCATCCGCGTGCTTTTTTTTAGGCAGAAAGCTGCCGCTCGACCACGTAAAAAGCTGGGCACCACTCGCCCACACCCAGCCCTCGGGAAGGTTCGGAAGATCGGTGGTGTCGGGCGGGGCGGGTTCTTTGTATTTGCCGCGGCCGTGCCAGTTTTCGCGGCGGGTTTTGAGGATGCGTTCGAGCAGAGCACGACCGGATTCCAGTTTGCCTTTATGTTTCGCGCGCCAGTCGGCGGTAAGCTCGCCGGTGACGGCGGCTTCGAGGACGGACTGCCGATATTGCGTCAACAGCGCCTGCACTTTTCGCAGCGACGCCTCCCCCGCATCCAGCTCCGCAAACAACGCCTCGATCTTCTCCACAATCCGCCGCTGCTCGTTGAGCGGTGGAATAAGCAGCGGATATCCATTAAGAGTGGATGGTTTGACTCGCATCAAAGAACCACCCACGCCAGAAGCATTCAAGGCGAGATAGTTGCGCACTGTATCTCGCGCTAAGAAATAGCGTAAATATTGCGGGTTCAGGAGTGGGTGCGCTGGGAATATAATCCATTCCGTTGATGCAATTTGATTGATCCCTCGATATTCACCGACTGTCCAGACTCTGTTTATTCTGGGGTTAATTCTGCACAGCAAAACATCGTGTGGCTGAACAAGTTGTTTGGATGACCCGATACTTTCCCCCAATACGAGTTCCGGTTCTCGGTCGCTGTAACTCGGGACCGAATAGAGTTCATAGCGCTGTTTTGGGCACTTTCGAACATCCACACTTCGGCGTGATTTGCTCGCAAAATCTGAGAGATTTGCACTCAGCCAGCCTTTAGGAAGCACCTCTTTCGCCATCACGCCACCAGCGCTTCCTGGAGTTCGTGCAGGAGGTTAGGAAATAAGTCGCCGAAGAGCTGCCGGGCTTTGATGAGGCCGCCTTTGTCGGTGAAGCCGGGGGCTTCCATGAAGGATTGCGGCGAGATTTCGGCGTTGGCTTCGATGTATTTGGCGATGGTGCGCAGCCAGTCCTGCTGTTCGGGCGTATATTCGCGGCCGAGATTCTTTTCGCGACCGAGCCAGAGATTGAACCGCTGTTGAACGGCGACGCCGAAGGGTTCGAGGGTTTCGACCTGCCCGAGGGCGAAGCGCACGAGACTGACGGCTTCGGTGAGCTGGTCGTCCACGGGCGCGCCGCGAACGTGCGCGGCGTCGAGCCGTTTATACGCCTGCCAGACGGTGGACACGGCGAGATAGGGCTTGTTGTCGCGCAGGGCGCGGACGAGGTCGCGGATCGCGGCGTAGGTCAGCTTCTGTTTGCCGTAGGGCTGGTTGTAGATGATTTGCAGCGCGGTGAGGGTGTCGCGGTTTTCCTCCATAAACGCCTTGAAGCTCCGGATGGTCTGCTCCGCGTTGCGTACGTCATAATCGGCGGCGGTGACTTCGTCGGGCGTGGTTTCGTCAATGTAGGTATCTTTGCGGCGCTTGATATTCACCAGACGCTGCCGCAGCTCGGGGTTGTTGAACGGAGCGCACGCGTCGTCGAGCAGGGCGGTGACGACGGCTTTTTCCTGTTCGGGGGTCGCGTGTTCGCCGTGTTGTTCGATCACGGCTTCGCGCTGCACGTCGGGGTCAATGGCCTTGATCAGATCGCTCGCCAGGTGGGCGGGCGATTTGCCGCCGCTGACTTCCATAATCTGCTCCCGTTCGTCCGGTTCCAGTTGCGCGTCGAGCGCGGCGAGGCGTCCGGCGAGGGAGGAGAGCGCGTCTTCATCGCGCTGGCCCATCGCGACGTGTTCGAGCAACTTCTCAAAGCTGACGGTGCGTTTGCGTTCGAGGGGCTGGCTCGCGTTTTTCTTGCTCTCGGTGACGCCGACGGCGTCCACGAGAATAAACCGCGTTTTGGTGTGCGCGTCGGGCGTCACCTGCTGCAGTTCGGCGACGGGAATGCTGCGGACGCCGCGCCCTTTCATCTGTTCGTAGTAGCCCTCGGATTTCACGTCGCGCATGAAGATCAGAATCTCGACGGGCTTGATGTCCGTGCCGGTGGCGATCATGTCCACCGTCACGGCGATGCGGGGCATGGGCTCGACACGAAAGGCTTTGATGATGGATTTGGGGTTATTGTTTTCGGCGCGATAGGTCACTTTCTTCACAAAGTCGTTGCCTTCACCGAATACCTCGCGCGCGATGTGCACGATGTCTTCCGCGTGGCTGTCGTCTTTGGCAAAAATCAGCGTTTTGGGCAGCCACTCGCCGGAGCGTTCGGGGAACAAATCGGTGAATACGCGATCTTTGAAGCCCTTGAGAACGGCGCGAATCTGGTTGGGGTTCAATACCGCTCGGTCGAGGTCGTCCGGCTTGTATGGCAAATCTCTATCCAACGCTTCATACCGCACCTTGCGTGTGCGTTTGTCGCGCACCGGCACCACGAAGCCGTCCTCGCTCCCCTTGATGACCCCGCCTTCTTCGCTCACCCGCGTCTTGATGCGATAGATTTCGTAGCCCACGTTCACGCCGTCGGCGACGGAGCGCTCATACGGATATTCGGAGACAAGGTTCTGATTGAAAAAACCGAGCGTGTGCGCGGAGGGCGTCGCCGTGAGGCCGATGATGTGCGCGTCGAAGTATTCCAACACCTGTCGCCAGAGGCCGTAGATGGAGCGATGGCATTCGTCCACGACGATGAAATCGAACGTCTCAATCGGCACATCCGGATTGTACGCCACCTCTTCCGGCAGCGTTTCCATCCCCTGCCATCGCTCAAAACCGGACGCTTCTTCGTCTTCCTCTTCCAACTCCTTGCCGCGAAGCATGGCGTAGAGCCGCTGGATGGTCGTAATCACCACCTTGGCGTTTGGCTCAATACGGCGGCCATGGAGCGGCTGGACGACATATTCATCGGTGAACCGGTAGGCGCTGCCGCGCGGCTGAAACTCGCTAAACTCCCGATAGGTCTGATCGCCCAGATTGTTGCGGTCCACCAGAAACAGAATCCGCCTCGCCTTCGCGTGTTTGATCAAACGATACGAAAACGAGCAGGCGGTGAAGGTCTTTCCCGCGCCCGTCGCCATTTGAATCAGCGCGCGCGGGTTATCCCGCCCGAGCGACCGCTCCAACCCGTGCAGGGCCTCAATCTGGCAATCGCGCAGCCCGACGGGATCGAGCGGCGGAAACTGCTGCAACCGCCGGCGCAGCGTGTCGGGTTGTTCGAGCCAGTCCTTCAGCGTCTCAGGTTTGTGAAAAGCAAAGAGTCTTCGCTGCCGGGGTTTCGGATCGCGCTGATCCGTAAAAAGCGTTTCGGTGCCGGTGGATTCATAGTTGAACGGAAGCGGCGTGCCCCACGCGGTAAGAAAGTCGGGAAGCCTGCCGGTATACTTTTCGCTCTGCTCCAATACGACAGAAAGCGTCGTCCCCTCCGGCTTCGCCTCAATCGTGCCGGCGGCCTTGCCGTCCACAAACAAGAGGTAGTCCGCCTCTCCCGCAGGCAGCGGAAACTCGCGCACCGCAACCCCGAGCGCCGCCGTCCGGTTAAAATCCTTGCGATCCTGAATGACCCAACCCGCCTCAATCAGAAGCCGGTCAATAACCGCTCGCGCTTTTTGCTCCGGAGTCTCCATACGCCCAGCGAAGCATATCTGAACCGCAAACCACCCCGCAAGCTCCGCCCGCGCCAACAGAACCCTGAAAGTCCTACTGGAGGGCTGCGCTTAGTCGCGACCGTCGCTCCAGGCACTCTGAATTATTTTCGGCCACGACGACGCGTGGCCCTCCATAAAAGAAACTCCGGCGACAGAGCGCCCCGCCTGCAACGCTATGCGTAGCATTGCGGGCAGGCGGAGCTACAGCATATTGTTCCGCTCGCTGTAGTTCCGCTTGCGCGCCGGAGGCTCTGCGAAGGCGGGCCACTCTGTTGGCGGAAGGATAAACCAATCAATCTTCAGGGAGTCATCCGCAAGTCCGATCACGACGACCAGCGGTAGGGCAGCCTGTCCGCCGTAGCCCCGACCGTCTCCGAGTCGGGCGAAGGCGGACGCGTCACGGCGAAGTCGAGTCTTCGAGGACGAAGCCGGAAGAGGTTCCGCCTGAGGCGGACGGGCAGCCCTACCGCTGTAGCCGCCTTCGCTGAAGGCGGTTTTTCGCGGTGCGCGTGATTTGATGAGGCTGCCCATCCGCCTCGGACGCAGGACGAAGCCTAGGCTCCGGCTATTCTGTACAGGCGATTAAGAATAATCTGCAGGCGTCGCTGACTGGCTTCATCGGGAGGAAGGTGGCCCGGAAGGGCAGCAATAAAAGCGGACTGTTCGAGTAGAAGCCGAAACTTTTCTTTCAAAAATTTTCGTAGCCCCTCTTCGGATTGCTCGACTTCCTCACCCAGCGCGGCGCGCCCATCAACCACCGTCACAATATCCTCCAAATCATGACTGGCCACAAAGTCTGAATTCCCCCGATCGTCAAACGCGGTCAACTTGGTGGCGATAAAGCACGGTGCACTGACAACCCGAATCGAGCGTTCTTCAAGCTCGATCAGCGTGGAGGTGTCGAGCGCAAGTTGAAACCAGCGATCACTGAAATGGCCCGACGTGTCGTAAGCGGGCATAATATCTACGAGGATATTTTCGAATCGCCAGCGACACAGCGGCGCACCGTCGGATGTGTCATGCCGAAATCCGAGGCCGCGAAGCCGCTCCTCGATTTTGGTATATTGAATCCACGTCACAACCTCTACAATTGCGTCCACATCCTCGGTTGGTCGCACAATTGCCAGTTGAGGGTTATCCAACAGGAGCCCGAGCACTGAGCCACCGGTGAACGCATATTTCACACCCAGCTGATCGAGCGGATTCGCAACGGTTATCAGTGCGCGGACATCAATGAGGCGCATAATAATTCAATCGTTGCCGGACAATCTTTTCGGCGAGTTGTTTTTCACGAGCACGTCCAGCGCCGCGCAATGCGTCCGCCAACACCAGCCATTCGTACAAAACAGGGTCGCGCCGCGCTGCAAAAGGAACCGAGCGGTAGAGGGGTCGTATCGCCAGGCCGGATTGATTGCCCTCCGGATCCGGCCACACGGGAATGTCGGCGTCCTCATCAGATAATTTGAATGACTCGCGCAGCGGAGGCGCTGCGTATCCCGTGGCGAGTCCGCGCGTTTTATTTTCCGGCCGAACCGGAACCAGGTATTTCAATCCATGAATCAACAATTCAGCAACGGCCAATCCATTGGCCTCATTTCGATCCACAGCAATCAGCCCCGCGCGACGGGCGCGATGAAAAGCAGCATTCGCTTCCGACGCGCTCATCCCCAAATCTTCCGCCAGCTTTGAAAAAGATTGCCGCAATCCACCGGACGCCAGCACCTTTAGCGCAACCAACACATCTTGTGCCTTCATTACCATTCAGATACGCTATTCGCGAACAGCGAATATAACAAGGACAAAAACCGCTTCCAGCTTTGCGATGAATACAACAGCGCTGCGCGTTCGCAGTTTGCTTCGACGAAGTTCGAGTCCGCGAGGACGGCTTGTCCGCCGTAGCCCCGATCGTCTTCGAGTCGGGGCGAAGGCGGACGCGTCACGGCGAAGTCGAGTCTTCGAGGACGAAGCCGGAAGAGGTTCCGCCTGAGGCGGACGGGCAGCCCTACCTCTGTAGCCGCCTTCGCTGAAGGCGGTCGTAGTACGCGGCCGTTGCTCCAGGCACTCTGAATTATTTTCGGCCACGACGACGCGTGGCCCTCCATAAAAGAAACTCCGGCGACAGAGCGCCCCGCCTGCAACGCTATGCGTAGCATTGCGGGCAGGCGGAGCTACAGCATATTGTTCCGCTCGCTGTAGTTCCGCCTGCTCGCCGGAGGCTCTGCGAAGGCAGGCCACTCTGTTGGCGGAAGGATAAACCAATCAATCTTCAGGGAGTCATCCGCGAGTCCGATCACGACGACCAGCGGTAGGGCGAGCTGTCCCTAGCCCAAGTTCGACAGTTGGGGGATAAAACGAACTATTTTCGGGGGTGTTGAAGAAGAAAGTGCCCGAATAGCAGGGCTTTGATTTTTGAAAGGGC
>JBDHQM010000044.1:0-18497 GCA_039807095.1 Kiritimatiellia bacterium | reverse complement strand
GAATTCGATGTCCTCCTCTGCACCACCATCATCGAAAGCGGCCTCGACATCCCCAACGTCAACACCATCCTCATCGAGCGCTCCGACCGCTTCGGCCTCGCCGCGCTCTACCAGCTCCGCGGGCGCGTCGGCCGCTACAAACGCAAAGCCTACGCCTACTTCCTCCTCCCCCGCCACGGACGCCTCCTCGACGAAGCCCGCAAACGGCTCACCGCCATCCGCCGCTATTCCCAACTCGGCGCAGGCTTCCGCCTCGCCATGCGCGACCTCGAAATTCGCGGCGCAGGCAACCTCCTCGGCACCCGACAAAGCGGCCACATCGCCACCGTCGGTTTCGATCTCTATTGCCAACTCCTCAAGCGCACCGTCGCCGCGCTCAAGGGCGAAAAACTGCCCGCCATCATTGACTGCGAACTCCGCCTCGACTTCATTGATCTCTCCCCCCTCGCCCCCGACCCCGAAACCGCCGCCGTCCTCCCGCACACCTTCGTCGAAGACGAAACCCTCCGCCTCCGCCTCTACCGCGAAATCGCCTCCGCCTCCACCCACGAAGACCTCGATCGCGCCCAGCGCGACATCGCCGATCGCTACGGCAAACTCCCCTCCGCCGTCGCCCGCCTCATCACCCTCGCGCGCGTACGCGTCTCCGCCTCCCTCCGCGGATTCAAAACTCTCGAGGTTGAAGACGACAAAGTCATCCTCTCCTACGCCAAAGACCGCTATCACATGCCCGGCGGAAAATTCCCGCGCTTGCGCGCCACCACCGCATCGGGGAAACTCGACGAACTTCTCAAACTCCTCAAGGCGATCAAAAAATGAAAAACTTCCGCATCATCTTCCTCACCCTCCTCGCCGCCGTCGCCACCAACACCATCTTTTATCTCTGGGGCCGACACACCTTCATGCCACTCGGCCTCGTCTGGGTCGCCGCCGGACTCCTCGGCCTCCTCCTCCTCGTCCTCGCCGCCATCCTCAACGCCTTCAACAAAACGCGCCCCAACGACTCCGCCCGCCTCACCATCCGCATGAGCGTCGCTTCCGCCCTCGTCTGCTTCGCGCTCCTCCCCACCGTCCCCCTCCTCAAAGCGCAACAGCGCGCCGACCTCCGCGCCGCACTCGACCGCGCCGAAGAACTCATCCCCGCCCTCGCCGCCTACCACGAAGCCCACGACACCTACCCCGCCACCCTCACCGAAATCGCAGGCCCCACCCCCCTCCCCTGGCTCCTTCTCGACTCCGAAGCCTATCGCAGCACCGCCACCAACTACGTCATCCAAATCCGCCACCCCGGCAACCCCTACACCGCCAACGAACGCCGCCACAACGAAAACCGCTGGCGCACCACCCGATAATCCCGCGCCAAACTTCCAATGATTGGAAATCCGCTCCGAACCGGCTTCCAAGGATTGGAAAACGAGCGGAGAACAAAGCCCAGAAACGGAAACCCGCTCAGTCCTTCCGCACAAACATCCGGACGAGGACGCCGGGACCGCGGTGCAGCCGGCTTTCATCCAACTCAATCCGCTCTTTGCGAAACTCCAACACGCGGGCGTCCGCAAAATCAGCGCGGAGCGACTCCTCGTCATACAGCATCCCCACATCGCGCGGGCCGCCGGAATGATAGCCAATCTGCTCCTTGTGAAATGCCTCAAGCAAAATGTGCCCGCCGGGCTTCAACGCGCCGAGCATGGCGCGATGAATGCGCGCGCGATCCGCCGCTGCAAAATGGCAGTAGATACTCACAATCCAATCGAACGCCCCGACCGGCCACCGCCACGCAGCCAAGTCCACCTGCTCCACTTCAATCGAAACACCGCGCGCTGCGGCCAACTCCTCCGCCCGCGCCAGCCCTTCGCTCGAAAAATCTACCGACAACACCGATAGCCCCCGCTCCGCCAGCCACACGCCGTTGCGCCCACCGCCATCCGCAGGCACCAACGCGCGCTGACCCGGATGAAACAAATCGCGCTTCTCTTTTAAATAGAGGCTCGGCTCCACGCCATACGCGAACCCCTCCACCCGATACCGCTCGTTCCACATTTCTGCATTACTCATTTCGACACGATACCGCATCCGCTCACAATTCGATACCACCTTCGCCAAATACCCGCTATACTCCCGCCCATGTCTAGCTGGCCTGTCTGGGTTGCAATCATCCTTCTGCTCGACGTGGGAATCGGCTTCCTGAGCGCGAACCGCCTCGCCACCATCATCCCACTCAAACGCCTCGCGTGGGTCGGCATGGTCGAAGTGATCGTCGCGATCGGCCTCCTCATCTGGCACTTCACGCGCTGACGCAACGCACCACTTTCGCGCTGTCGCTCGCCCGCGCACCCCGCTATACTCCCGCACATGGACGACGCGGCGTGGGTCAACCTCACCGACGATGAATTGCTGGAGAAGAGCATCTCCACACTCGGCCTCTCGCTGGAAAACAGCGGGCTCCAACCCTACGTCCAGCAGCTCCACGACGAACTAAAGGCAAAGGGCCTCGCCTTCATGCCCCCCTGCCACGTGGGCGACGAATGGTTCGTCCCCGTCGGCATCCCCGCCATCTTCATCCCCTTCTTCCTCGTGCACGACCGGCTCCGAAAGCTGGAGCGCAAAATGATCCTCGAAGTCGAGGGTGAGACCGCAGAGTGGTTCATGAAACTGATGCGCCACGAAGCCGCGCACGCCTACTCCTACGCATACCGCCTCCAGCGCAAAAAAAAGTGGCAGGAAACCTTCGGCCTCGCCTCAAAAGAAGACACCGGGTTCTACCGCCCCCGCCCCTACAGCCACTCCTACGTGATTCATCTCGATGACTGGTATGCACAGGCGCACCCCGACGAAGACTTCGCGGAGACGTTCGCCGTCTGGCTCACCCCCGGCCTCGACTGGCGCGAGCGCTACGCCGAATGGCGCGCGCTCGAAAAACTCGAATATGTCAACAGCCTGATGACCTCCCTCGCCGGTGTTCCGCCTCCACATCAACCCGCCTACAAAGAGGCCGACTACAACTGCCTCGACATCACCCTGCGCGACTATTACGACGCGAAGCGCCAGCTCTACGAAGACACCTATCCCGATTTCTACGACACGGACCTGCGCCAACTCTTCACCGGCGTGCAGGACCCCACCGTCGCTCTCCCCGCCTCCGCCTACCTGCGCCGCTACCGCAGCGCGCTCGTGAAACACGTCTGCCTTTGGACCAACGAGCGGAAGTATCGCGTGAACAAACTCCTCTCCCGCCTCATCAAGCGTTGCGACGAACTCGACCTCATCGCCCGCGCAGACGACGCCGCACAGGGACAGCGCACCGGCGCCTATCTCGCGACGCTCGTCATGAACTACCTCTTCACCGGCAAATTCAAGCGACGCAAATGAAGAAGAAACTCAAAGTCCTCGCCCTCTTCGACGCGATTGCCCCCACCACGCTCAATCAAGACCTCTCCGCCGAGTTGCAAACCACGGACTGGAAAACAGAGGCGCACGCACTGGCCGCACTCAAAGAACTCGGCCACGAAACGCACTATCTCGCCATCTTCGACGACACCGGACTGCTGCGCCAGAAATTCGACGAATTTCAACCGGACATCGTCCTCAACCTCGCCGATCAATTCCGCAACAACCGATCGTTCGATCAAAACATCGTCTCGCTGCTGGAAATGAAGGGCGTGCCCTTCACCGGCTGCGGCTCCGTTCCGCTCATTTTGTGCAAACACAAAGGCATCTCAAAAAAAATCTTGAGCTACCACCGCATCCACGTCCCCGGCTTCGTCATCATTCCGCGCGGACAGAAACGCGGCCCCACGCGCGGCCTGAAATTCCCCCTCCTCGTCAAACCGCTCAAAGAAGAAGCATCGCTCGGCATCTCGCAGGCCTCGCTGGTTCACGATGAGGCGCAGCTCATCGAGCGCGTAAAGTTCATCCACGAGAAATTCGACAACGATGTAATTGCGGAGGAGTACATTGACGGACGCGAGCTCTATGTCGGACTGCTCGGCACCACGCGCTTGCAAGTCTTCCCCATCCGCGAGCTGGTCTTTCAAAACGTCCCACCCGATGAACCCAAAATCGCGACCTATAAAGCCAAGTGGGACGAGGACTATCGCAAGCGCTGGGGCCTCGTGAACCAGTTTGCAGAGGGGCTCGACCCGCTGCTCACCCGAAAAATCGAGGATACCTGCAAGCGAATCTATCGCCTGCTGATGATTGACGGCTACGCGCGGCTCGACCTCCGTCTCACTCCTGACGGAACCCTGTACTTTATCGAAGCCAACCCCAACCCCATGCTCGCCGCCGATGAAGACTTTGCGCAGGCGGCCGAAAAGGCGGGCTACTCCTATCCCCAACTCATCCAGCGCATCCTCAACCTCGGCCTCAAAACCAACCGTGAATAGCCCCGCGCATAATGCTGGTCAAAACCCGCGCACATCCTAAAATAAGATCGTGATTGCATTAGCTGAACACCTGTTGAGAAAAGCGCGGATGACAATTCGTCTGCGCGAGCCGCAGTCCTGCACCATCATCACCGGTGCGCCAACCGAGCGCATTGATGCCCGCTACGACAGCGGAAACCGGCTCGTTCAACTCGTCATTCACACCCGGCACACCTCGCTCTCAACGCCGCGCTCGCGCGCATCCAAAACGTGAAACTCAGCACAAAGCTGTTCTGGAGCGCCGGTCCGATTCTACTCGCCGTTTTTCTGTTCTTTTATTTCGCCGCATCACGCATCCTCCTCGACGGATTTGAAGCCGTCGAGGCGCGCCAGGCCCGCCTCGACAGCGCCCGCGCCACGCAATTCATCGAGCAACGCGCCGCGCAACTGCTCACCTCGGCAACCGACTGGGGAACCTGGACACCCTCCTACGAATTCGTTCAGGGCAAACGTGAATCCTTCGCCGAAAACAACCTGATCCCCGCATCGTTCACCGCGCTGAAAATCAACGCGATGCTCTTTTTGAACAATCAGCGGGAAATCGTCTGGGCAGGCCGCCTGAGCGACGATCAGGAAAACATCGTCGCCGCGCCGGATGACCTCATTTCACTGGCAAAAACATCCGACCTCTTCGCGCCGGACCGCGTGGAAAATGCGAGCGTCTCCGGCATCGTCCGGCTCAACGGAGGGCTGATGATTGTGGCGGCCACCCGGATGCGAAATAGCGAAGGCGGAGGCCCCTCGCAGGGCGTCATTCTATTGGGACAATCTCTCACCCAGAAGATAATGGAAGACATCGCATCCGAACTGCGAATGGAAATCTACTTTAAAGACTACGAAGAGCCAGTCCCGCACGAAATACCCGATGCCGCACGCGACGCAATGGCGCACGGCTCCAACTTCTACTGGGAGATCGCGAGTCCGAACGAAGCACACGCCTATCAGGCGCTGCTCGACATCGCGGGCCGCCCTGTCACAGAAATGCACATTCACCTCGGGCGCGACAGCTATCAGCAGGGGCTGCGGACGTTTCGCCTCTTCGCCATGCTCCTTCTGTCCATCGGCGCACTAGGGATATTCATTCTGGCGCAGATGCAGCACCGCTTTATTTTGAATCCGCTCAACACCCTCGAAAAAGAAGTCAAAAAAGCGGCAATTGCATCGGCGAAAACGCCTGTCGTCGAACTGCCCGGCACGTCGGACGAGTTTGTCGCCCTCAGCGCGAGCATCACCGAAAGCCTGCAGCGCGAGTGGCGCGCACACCAGGCGGTGCGCAAAAGTCAGCAGCAATACGAAATCCTATTCAACTCCATGCTGACCGGTTTCGCCGTGCACGAAATGATCTATGACGAAAACGGGCGCGCGACGGACTATCGCTTCCTTTCCGTCAATCCGGCATTCGAACGCATCACCGGCCTGTCCGCGTCTGCCCTCATCGGGCGCACCGTGCGCGAGATAATGCCGGACGTCGAGGCGCTCTGGATCGAGCGCTATGCGCACGTTGCGGAAACCGGCGAAGCAGTCACCTTCGAGGCATTCAACGGCCACCTGAATAAACATTTCGAAGTCAGCGCGTTTCGGCCCGAACCGGGCCAATTTGCCACCCTCTTCAGCGACATCACGGCTCGCGTCAAAACCAATGCACTGCTGAATCTGCAAAGCACCGCGCTCCAATCCACGGCAAACGCCATCGTCATCACCAACGCAAACGGCGTCATTGAATGGGTCAACAATGCCTTCACAAAAATCACCGGCTACTCGCGCGAAGAAGCCATCGGTCAGACACCCGGCGCCCTCGTCAAATCCGGCCATCAAGACAAGCAGTTCTACGATCACTTCTGGGCAACCATCTCCTCCGGGGCCAACTGGCACGGCGAACTCGTGAACCGCCGCAAAGACGGAAAACTCTTTACGGAAGAAATGACCGTCACGCCCGTGCGGAATGAAGAAGGCGTCATCACGCACTTCGTCGCCGTCGAGATGGACATCACGCAACAGAAGCAGCTCCACGCCCAACTGCTTCAGGCGCAGCGCCTCGAAAGCATCGGTCGGCTCGCCAGCGGACTCGCGCACGACATCAACAACATTCTCACACCCATCCTGATCGCGCCCCCCATCCTTCGGGACGCCATCACCGATCCCGACGCGCTCGGCATCGTGGACTCCATCGAAACCAGTGCGCAGCGCGGCGCCGACATCATCAAACAGCTCCTCGCATTCGGGCGAGGCACGTCCGATAAACTCACCCCTGTCTCACTCCGCGCACTGGCCAGGGAAATGCTCAACATCATGGAGGGCACCTTCCCCAAGAACATCCTTATCCGCACGCACTTCCCCGCCGACACCGCCCTCGTACACGGCGATCCAACACAGCTCCACCAGGTCCTGATGAACCTCTGCGTCAACGCGCGGGATGCCATGCCCAATGGCGGCACCCTCACCCTGACGCTCGAACGCGTCCAAATCGAGCAGACTCGCCTCCAACGCTATCCCGATCTGAAACCGGGCCCCTTCATTCAATTCACCGTCGCCGACACCGGAAGCGGAATCCCCGCCGAAAATCTGGAAAAGATATTTGAACCCTTCTTCACCACCAAACCCACCGGCGAAGGTACCGGCCTCGGACTGGCCATCCTCCTCACCATCGTCCGCGGCCACAAAGGCTTCGTCCACGTCGAGAGCGCACCCGACAAAGGGACATCCTTCCGCGTCCTCCTCCCCGCCCTCGACACGCCCGCACGTACCCACGCCGAATCCCCCCAACCCTCGCCACCGCAAGGGCGCGGCGAAACGATACTGCTGGTGGACGACGAGGCGCAAATCCGCACCATCGCCCATAGAATCCTCAACAAAAGCGGCTACATCATCCGCCAGGCCCCCACCGCCCAAGACGCACTGGAAATCCTCCGCAGCCCGGATCCGGCCCCGAGCGCCATCATCACCGACATCACCATGCCCGGCATGGACGGCATCGCCCTCATCCGCAAAATCCGCGAAAGGGAAAAGGATATCCCCATCATCGCCACCAGCGGAAACGCCCTCACCACCGCCCAGCAGGCGGAACTCGCCAGACTGACAAAATACTTCCTCGCCAAACCCTTCACCGCGGCCGAAATCCTCGCCATTCTGCACTCCGCCATCCATCGGGCGTGATCCAACCACCCCCCAAACGCCACCAAAAAGCCAGAACTAGCGCTTGACGCGCCCCGCAAACGTGGCCATATAGTGCGCCTGTTTTTGTTCATAGAGGAAAGGTCGGCGCAATGCGCCGCAGGAAGGTCGTTAGGTAATATGCCGCTCGTAAAATCGAAAGTTAAGCTGTCGCGCTCTTTGGGAATCGCTCTGGTTCCCAAGGCAAACAAAGCACTCGAACGCCGCCCCGATCCGCCGGGCCAGCACGGCAAGCGCCGTCGCACCGCCAAGAAGAGCGGCTACGGCCAACAGCTTCTGGAAAAACAGCGCCTCCGCCACCAGTACTTCCTCGGCGAGCGCCAGCTCCGCAACTACGTCGCCCGCGCCACCGCGCAGACCGGCAATACGGCGGATAACCTGATCCTCGCGCTCGAAACCCGCCTCGACGCCGTCGTCCTGCGCGCCGGTTTCGCCCGTACAATCTACCAGGCCCGCCAGTTCGTCACGCACGGCCACGTCCTCGTGAATGGCAAGCGCGTCAACTTCCCCTCCGCATCCGTCAACGTCGGCGACAAAGTCTCGCTCCGCGAGCGCAGCCGCACGCTCGACGTGGTTCAGTTGGCCATGGCCACCGGCGCCGTGCCTCCCTACCTCGTCCGCAACGACGCCGCATTCGAAGTGGAACTCGTCCGCCCGCCGGTTCGCGAAGAAATTCCGGTCATCTGCGAGCTCTCCTCCATCGTCGAGTTCTACGCGAAATAATCAGCGCTCGCGAAACGACAACCTTCCTGACAAAAAACCGCGCGCATCAGCCGATGCGCGCGGTTTTTCTTTACCGTTGTTTTGTTTGAATCGAAACGCTTATGCCTTCTCGCTGTACGTCAGCTTGAAGATCGCAGCCGCCGCAATGGCGCCCGCAAAGTCGCCCACCAGATAAATCCAGAGGTTCGACAGCGCAATTTTCTTGATGCTCAGCAGGCCCGCCGCAACCGCCGGATTGAACGCGCCGCCCGAGATGCCGCCGACCGCAAACGCGCCGACCATCACCGTCAGACCAATCGCCCAACCGAAGTACGAATTGCCCGCCGTGCTCTTCGCCGTCGCGACATTCAACACCACAAACACCAGCGCAAAGGTGAACAGAAACTCAGCCACCAACGCAGGCGCTGTAACCGTGCTCAACGCCGTCACTGCGGGATTGCCGCTGAACCAGGCCGCCACACACGCAGCAGCCACACCGCCCAGCACCTGAGCAATCCAGTACCCCACCATCTGCCCCGCCTTGATCCCCCCGCGAAGCAATACCCCCAGCGAAACCGCCGGATTGTAATGCCCGCCGGAGATATGCCCGCCGGCATACACCATCACGGACAACGCAATGCCAATCGCGATCGGCGCAAACTGAGCAGCCTCAGCAGACGCATACACCGCAGTCAGCCCCACAGTCAGCACAAGAAAAAATGTGCCGACAAACTCCACCACCAACTTATTCATACATGTTCCTTTCAAGGCCAAAAACGCTATCCCTCCCGGCCCATCCGGTCAAATCATTGTTCGAATAAATCGAGTAGCTCGACATTATCGAGTAGTTCGAGTTTTTCCTGCCCTTGATCACATTTCTCTTTTCTTCCTCCTCATTCGCGCCGATGTAACTCCCGCTCTCCAAACTCGCCCTATCTGCCCCATTCGTCCCCTTCGTCCCATTTTCGGTTACCCGGAATTCGTCGAATCCGCCGCGTGTTGCACAAAATAAAAAGGCCCCCGGCTTTCGCCGGAGGCCTTTTTTCACACTCAATCAACGAGCCGCGATCAGTGCTTCTCGATGATGCTCTTCGCGCGATCCTTGCCGCCCAACCCGAAGGCCAGACCAATCGCAAGCGCCGCGCCGCCGAGCACCGCCGTGACCGCCACCGTGACGATCTCCGCGCTCACGCCCAGCTCATTCAGCGCCATGCTCGCGCCCAGGAAAATGATCGCATACCGCGCAATTGCGCCCAACGCCTTCGCATACGGCGACTGACCCGCCGCCTGCGTGACGATGTTGCCCACGAAGCGCGCCAGACTCAGCGCCGCCAGCAGGACCACAACGCCGAAGAATACGCTCGGCAGATAGTTCACAAAGCGGTCAGTCAGGCTCGACAACTGCGCAAAGCCCAACGACGAAAGCGCCTGCGACGCCGTCAGAAGCAGAATCACCACCATCACCACCGTCCCGATGATGGACGACAGCGTGCGGCCGCCCTTCGGCGCAAGGAAGTCCAGCCCGATCCGGGCAGGCAGCGTGTCGAAGCCAATCCCCGAAAGGAGATTTTCAACCAACCCGCGCACAAACTTCGCCACCGCATAGCCGATGAAAATTACCACCGACGCCACCAGGATCGCCGGGATCGCCGTCAATACCTGCTGCAGCGTATTGCGAACCGGATCCGCAATCGCCTGAATCTTCAGTGCGTCCAACGCGGAAATCACAATCGGCACCAGCACGAACACATACGCAATAATCGCGACCAGGCCCGAAAGCTTCTGCTTCCCGAATACCGCGCTGACTCCGAGGCGATCCGCCAGGTTGTCCGCACCCGCCGCGCTCAGGAAGCTCGAAACCACCTCGCGCACAATCACCGCAACAATGTTGCCGATGAGCAGCAGAATACCCGCCGCAATGATATTCGGAATGAAGGCCAATGCCTTCGAGAGCATGTCCTGCAGCGGCGCAACAATCGCGTCCTGCCCCAAGGCCTGCAGAAACGGCGGAACGCCGAACAGCAGCACCACGTAGAACAACAAGCGGCCAACCGTCTCCGTCGGACCAACCTGCTTGCCATTGACCTCACGCGTCGGGAAGAAGCGACCCGCGCGCGTATCGAACTTCAACGCGCCGAGAACTTTCTTCAAACCGAAACGCGCAATGCTCGCCACCGCCCAATAGGCGAAGAGAATGACCGCCGCCTTCAACAGGCTCGGCACAATCTTGACGATGCTGTCCACAATGCCCTGCAGCGGGCCCGCCACCATATCGAGCTGCAGCGCGTTGAAGAACGCCACAAAGCCGACGAGGATGATCACCCACTTCACAACCGAGCCGACGATGTCGCCGATGGAACCGCGGGAACCATCCGCGCGGCGCAGCAAATCGCCCAGACCCCAATCTTCCGCCGCGCGCTCGTCAATCTTCGTCAGATTGAACAGCTTCCGCACCGCAGCGCCGACCAGACGGCCCACAATCCAGAACGCCAGCAGCAACACCAGCGCCTTGGCGAGCACCGGAATGGCCGACAGCGTACGCTGCACCATCGGGAGCACCGCTTCCTGCCACAGCGTCTTCGCCTGTGCCACGACATCGCTGCTTCCGCTGCGAACCGTGCTCACGACCTCACCGCCGGCGCTCACCACACCCTGGACCACTTCCTTGCTGGTCTGAATCGGGGAAACACCCTCCGTTACTTCCTGGGCCAATGCCCCGGTCGCTCCTCCGAGGGCCATCCACACGAATGCCCCCAGAATGAATCGTCTAAGCTTCATCTTCATTCTCCTTTTTTATTACTTTAACTGCCTGCCCGCCCCACGTGCGGCCAAGACAAAACCAGCCTTAAGGCTATTCCCAAAATTATGCAAGCACCCATCCTATCTCTCGCCAGAAAAGCGAGGATATTTAGGCCGAATCTACGTAAATTTGCGTAGTTAGGCGCGGATCAGCGCGAGCAGTTCGTCGCGATGCGCCTGCATCTGCGCTTCCGTCTTCGCTTCGAGATTCAAACGGATTAGCGGCTCGGTGTTCGACGCGCGGACATTGAACCACCAGTCAGCAAACTCAACCGACAGTCCGTCCAATTCAAACACGCGGCCTTTCCCTGCATACGTTTCGCGCAGGCGCTTGAACACCGCTGCGGAATCTTTCACTTCCGAATTGATCTCGCCACTCGCAAAATAGCGGCGGATCGGACGGATCAACTCCGACAGCGGCTTGCCCGTCTCCGCCAGCAGATTCGCGACATACAGCGCCGCCAGCGCAGAACTCTCCGTGAAGAAATTGTCCTTGAAATAATAGTGCCCCGAAAGCTCGCCCGCGAACGCGGCGTCCGCCTCCCGCATCTGGGCCTTGATGAACGCGTGGCCGACACGCGACAT
Organism: Kiritimatiellia bacterium; assembly: GCA_039807095.1. GTDB lineage: Bacteria > Verrucomicrobiota > Kiritimatiellia > CAIVKH01 > CAIVKH01 > JAMLJG01. The sequence continues at coordinate 6,816 of JBDHQM010000044.1, read as the reverse complement.
CATCGGACGGCCTTTGTGCTCCTCAATAACCTCTTTCACCGCCCAGCTCGAACGCAAATCATAGAAAATTGCCGAGCCCGGATTGTGATCCAGCATCACCTGCGCCACCAGCGCCGTAATCATGTCGCTCGTGACAATTCCGCCCTTCTCATCCATGAATCCCACGCGATCGGCGTCGCCGTCAAAATAGAGTCCGAGATCGTAACTGCCCGATTGAATCTTCGCGCGCAGTGCGTTCCACGTCTCCTCGTGCAGCGGATTCGCCTCGTGATTCGGAAACGTACCGTCGAGCGTGTCGAACAGCGGGTCAATACGCAGATTCCCGATCCCGCGCAATACCTCCCCCTCCAAAATGCCCATGCCGTTGCTGTAATCAATCGCCACGCGCAGCGGACGCGTGACCTCGGCAAATGAGCGAATCCGCTCCACATAGGCGGGCACAATATCGTAGGTCGTCACCGTCCCGCGCTTCGCCGCGGGCGTGAACTGGTTGGCGAGAACAAGCTTCTCAATATCCTTGATCCCCGTCGCGCCGCTGATCGGAATCGCCTGCTCGCGGCACAACTTGAACCCGTTCCATTCGCCCGGATTGTGCGACGCTGTAATCATGATGCTCGCATCCGCGCCGAGCGACCCGTTCGCATAATATGCCATCGGCGTGGAGACCATGCCGAGGTCCACCACATCGGCCCCTTGCTCCGTCAACCCCTCGGCGAGCGCCTTGAACAGCGGCGTCGAATGCGGACGCATATCGCGCCCCACAATCACCTTCTTGCATCCGAGAAACACCGCAAACGCGCGCCCAATCTTGCGCGCCAAATCGTCGTTCAGTGTCTCCCCATAAATCCCGCGAATGTCGTATGCCTTAAATATACTCGCCATGCTCCGCTCCCGTTTTTCGTGGAAAACCTGCATTCTACCCCGCCTCAAACACCCGCTTCAAGCGCGAAGCAGACACGCTCACACTCCGCAGCGCGATGCAGGGCAACAAGACTTCATCTCGCGCCTTTTCTCCCGCAGCGCCCTCCCGTACAGTGCCGGTTCGTTCAGATCATGCCCGATACCATCCGCATAATGTCGTTCAATATGCGCTACGCGTCCGGCCCGGACGGCGAGAACACGTGGCGCAATCCCAATCAATCGCCCGACCGCAAACTCGTCGCGCGCGATCTGATCACCACGCACCAGCCCGACCTCATCGGACTGCAGGAAGGCGAGGACGAGCAACTCAACGAATGGTTCGCGCTCCTTCCGCATCTGCGCAGCGAGCGACGCAAACCCAGCGGCGGGCGCGGCAACGAGAATGCCGCCTTCGCATGGAACCCCGCAAAACTTGACCTCCTCGACTGCGACGTCTTCGCGTTGAGCGAAAAACCCGGCCCCGCCTACGCAATGTCGGGCGGCGAGCCGTTCGATGCCTACGCATTTTTCCCCGACCTGAAATATCCGTTCCCGCGCATCGCGCTCCGGGGCCGCTTCCGATGGCGAGCGTCGGGGCGCCAGTTCTTTTTCTACACCACCCACTTCGATCTCAATGATGCTCCACAGGCGCGCAGCGCAGCGCTGATTGTCAACGACGCGCAACGCCGCATGGCGCAGCGCGGCGCACCCTCACTCGCGATTGTCTGCGGCGACTTCAACAACTCACAAAACGATAGCGCGTGGAAAGTCTTCACCGGTGCACTCGAATGCGACGGCGCGCGCGGCGCGTTTCGCGACAGTTGGACCGACCTACACCCCGCCGCCGAGAGCGCAGGAACCTATCACGACTTCAACGGCGGACGCCCCGCGTCTAACTGGCGGATTGATTGGATTCTCCACTGCGGCGGCTTCACCGCGCGCGACGCCAGGATTCTCTACGACTCCACCACTGCAACCCACCTCGCCACCGGCGAAACACGCACGCAGCTCCCGTCCGATCACTATCCCGTCCTCGCAGACCTCGAATTTCCCGCCGACTGACCCCCATGCCGTCCTTGCGCCAGCTCTCTTCCTCGCGCCTCACCGCCCCCCTCATTGCCGCCATCGTCGCGCTGATCGTCCGCAGCATCTTCCTCGTCAGCCTAGCGCACTCTCCGCTCTTCGCGCCGGTCGAAGGCGGACACGACCGCACGCTCTACCACCTCGCTGCTCAGGGCCCGCTCATCCCCGATGGCGCATTTGAATATCTCCCGCTCTATCCCCTCGCGCTCCACGCGGTGTATGCAGTCTCCGGCCCCGCACTCGTCGCCGCCGCCATTTTTGGAATCCTCTGCGACGCGCTCACGACACTCCTCATCGTTCTCATCGCGCTACGCCTCGGTGCGCGGCCGCTCATCGCGCTTATCGCCGCGCTTTGCTATGCGCTCTACCCGCTGGCTATCGTCTATTCCTGCATCACGATGCCGAATACGCTTAACGCGTTCCTCGCCGCGTTGATCGGGCTAGCCCTGCTGCATATCCCGCGCGAACGGGGAAGCCTCTGGTTTGGCCTCGGCCTGCTAACCGGGCTGGCGGCGCTCGGTTGGGCGGCGTGGCTGATGATCGTCGCCGTACTTCTTGCCTACTGGCTCATCGCGCGCCCGCAATCCGGCCCGACGCTTCGCAACGCCGCTCTATTCGCATTCGCCTTCGCCATCCCGCTCATCCCCGTTGCCGCGCACAATTCGCGCGCGGAAGGCTCATTCATCCTCCTGACCACGCACGGCGGATTCAACTTTTACATGGGCAATCATGAACGCGCGACGGGCTACCCGCTGCGGGTCCAAAATTTCCGGATGACCGCGCGCGCGATGCTCGAAGATGCCCACCACTTCGCCGAACAAGCGACCGACCACACGCTCACCCGCGCAGAGAGTTCAGCGTGGTGGAGCGGACAGGCGCGCGAGTTCTGGCGAACCCACCCCGTTCAGGCGCTGAGCCTTTTCGCGCGCAAGTGTCTCTACATTTGGAATCAACGCGACGTGGACGACCTCCGCATGGTCGAGCAGGCGAAACTGCTGATCCCGCACTTCGGACGCCACGCGGGATTCGGCTTCTTCATCATCAGCGTACTCGGCCTCTTCGGCCTCTTCCGGGCGCCGCGCGCGACGGCGCTGCGCATCGTCATCCTCACCGGCGCGTTCAGTATCGCGCTTTATTTCATCACCGCGCGCTACCGACTCACCCTCGCGCCGCTCCTGCTCGGAATCGGCGCGGGCGGAATCCAAACCGCGCTCGCCACCCGTTCGTCGCGCCGCGCGCTGATACTCAACATCGCGCTCCTCATTTTCGCGGCAACGGTCGCGGCGTGGCCCATCCCGCTGCGCGATGTGCGCGCGGTGGATTACTATAACGCGTCGGTTCAGCTCCTGAAGGCATACAAAACAGAGGATGCAATTGCCACCGCGCGGGCAGGGCTCGAAATCGAACCGCTCAACGCAAATCTGCACCACGCGCTCGGCAGCGGGCTCTATATGCAGAGCGCATATTCCGAAGCTGCCGCCGAATTCGAGCGCTGCGCAACGCTCGACCCATCACATCCGCAAGCGCTCTACAACTGGGGACTCTGCCTCGCGCGATCCGGTGATTATTGCGGCGCACGCGATGTTCTTCAACGCGCCGCAGCACTGCGCCCGCCCACCGAACAGGCACGCGCACTCGCACAGGAAGTCACCGCCCTCTGCGCGGAAACCGCGCACTAGAGCAGCCTAAATCAACCGATGCCCGCCTCAATCCCGATCGCGAATCGCGACTCCTCCGGGGAGCGCAACTTGTCACGGCGTAGTTCGAGTCCGCAAGGACGAAGCCGGGCGCGCCCTTCTGCGTCTCGGCGAAGTCCCGCACGGGACGAAGACAGGGCGTGCTGCGGTGCGCGCCCCCGCGCACCGATCTTCCCGAACGCTACCAACCTCCGGTGGGGCAAGCGATCTCCGCCCCGTCCCCGTCCTCGTACACGTACTCGTCCCCGTTCTCACCCACCCCCGGAGCGGCACGCGGAGCTACAGCACACTGTTTCGCTCGCTGTAGTTCCGCCACTCAGTTGGCGGAATGATGAGCCAATCAACCTCCGGCAGCGGAATGCCCCGCCTACAGCGCTGCGCGCAATATGGCGGGCAGGCGGAGCTACAGTTCCCGGAGGGGCAGACTCTGTCCTGCCCGCCTCTGGCGAGTCCTGCCCGATCTTATGTCCGTACCTATTACGGGCAACACGGAAGTTGCCCTTCCCGCACATCAGAACGGCCACAGTTTTATTTAAGGCGCACTAGTTATTTATCGCGCCGCGCGCGGAGTACGCTCAGCGTCCCCTGCTCGTTCGCGGTAACGATCAACAGCCCGCGTTTGGCTTCTACCGGCAACAACTCGCGCGCAGGCGCGGCGGAAGCGGCGCGACCCGCCAGAACCGGATGCGCCGGATCGCTGAGGTCCAGCATCACTACGCGATCCGACAACTTGCTCGCAATCCACGCAAAGGCGCGTCCGCCCACCATGCCCAACACGATTTCGCGAGGCTTGCGCTCTTCCGAGGGGCGACTCGCATCCACCAGCGGGCGAATATCCACACGCGATTGTAGTGCCACCTCCAGCGCTGCATCAGCAAATGCCGCGCGATAGAAACTCACACTCTGTTTGTTCCGCTCCGCAATACCCGCCAGCACACTGCCATCCGCCAGATTCAGCAGAGAAATGCTGGCGGGGCGACTGCCGCCGGGCAACTCTGTCAGCCCCGCAATCACAGGCTCGGCGCCGCGCAGATCAATCCACACAATCGTGTCGTTCTTCCGGAAAAGGATCGCAGCCAACCGCCCGTCTGGGCTGATCGAAATATCTGTCGGATTCAGCTTCGCCGGCGAAGTCTTCAACAATGCGGACAGACCCGACAATTCGCGATACGGAGCCTCTTGCAAACGGTTGTCCTCCCAACCCGTCAGATTTTGCAAATCCAGCACACCGACCGACCCCGGCGCACTGCGCTTTTCGCGTCCGCCATTCGCCACGATCGCCCATCGCCCGTCCGGCACGACCTCGATGTCCTCCGGATTGAAACCCACCAACTGCGAGCGCAGCAGGCGACCGGGCGACTTTTCGCGCAAATCAAGGAACAGCACCTCGCCCCGCGCGCGCGTATCCTGTGGGCGCGACAAGGCTAGTGCAACCGGTTGAGCCGGATGTACTGCAACCGCCATCGGCCGGCCCGGCGTCGGAATCGCCGCGATCGAATCTGTGGGCGGAAACGCATCCACCACTGTCAGCGCAGGCGTGTCCCAATCCGCCTTGTGCAGGTGGATTTCCTGCTGATCCGGTGCAGTCGTCAACAGCCACGGGATCCCCGTAGCAACCGCAATACGCTCCGCGCCAGTCGGGGCTATCGTCAAATCGGCAACATGCTCAAACGATATCTGCTGCGCATGCGCCGCGAGCGACAGGCAAAGGGGAAGAATATAAGAAAGGAAACGGTACTTCATCTCGATCACCCTATCCACTACATCAGACACTGCCAAGCAAATGGCGTTGAATTATCCCGCAATATCGGTTGTTCTCAACGCCCGTCCGCTTTAGCTTGAAGGATCGAATGCCCATCACACGCATAACCACAGCCAGCGCGGAAGAAACGCGCCGCGCCGCCGCGACACTCTGCGTGCGACTCCGGCCCGGCGCTGTGCTCGCGCTCCACGGCGACCTCGGCGCGGGCAAAACCTGCTTTGTGCAGGGCCTCGCCGAAGCGCTCGACTGCGAGGGACCCGTCACCAGCCCGACATTCTCGCTCCTCCACGAATACCCGGGCGCCATCACGCTCTATCACGCGGACCTCTATCGAATGGAAAACGCAAACGAGGTTCAGCGCGCGGGTCTGATGGAATACCTCGATGCAGGCGGCATCCTCGCCATCGAATGGGCGGAGCGCGCCGCCCCTCTCCTGCCAGCCGACACCATTCACATTCGCTTCTCCGCAGGTGCGGAGTCCGAATCGCGCATCATCGAGATCGAGGAGCCGGACGCATGATCCTCGCCTTCGAGCAATCTACCCGCCGCGGCAGTATCGCGCTGTGTAGAGGAAACGAAGTCCTCGCGCACCGCGAATGGGACGACGCATTCGCGCGCCACGCCTCACTGTGGCCGCACCTGCAAGACCTTGTTAAGGAAACCGACCTGGACTGGAACGTGCTCGCTGCAATCGCCGTTGGACGCGGCCCCGGTTCGTTTTCCGGACTGCGCGCTGCGATCACCGCCGCCCGCGTCCTCGCCACACCCGAACGCACCCCCGTCATCGCGCTCAGCAGTGGCGCCGCACTCGCGCACGACTGGTTTCTCCAAAACCGCGGATCAGAAAATCCCCTCATCATCGCCGGCGACGCGCGCCGCGGCACCGTCTGGTATGCGATATTTCACGCCAGCCCCGACGGCGCACAGCAGACCACCGACTGGACACTCGCACCCGCACGCGAATTTCCCACGCGGATTCCACCGCGCGCCACCATCGCCACCAGCGACCGCGCGCGCCTCATCGCCGCACTCGGCGAAGACGCAGCCCGCATCCTCCCCATCGCCGACGACACCTTCCCAACCGCCCACGCCGTCGCCCAATGCGCACAACACCGCCTCTCAACGCACACCCCATCCGACCCCTACGAACCCCTCTACCTCCATCCCGCAACGCTGGGGTGAGGAGGGAATAGGAGCTGGGAGTTGGGAGATGGGAGATGGGAGTTAGGAGGGAAAATGTCCCGTCCTGGTATAGGTTGACACTCCGAAAGGGAGTAGTCATGAGGTACGCAGGAGTAGTTCGGTATAGTGAGGCCTTCAAACGGAAGGTGATTCGAGAGCTTGAATCAGGTAGGTTTCGGAGCATGAGCGCGG
>JBDHQM010000043.1:0-18661 GCA_039807095.1 Kiritimatiellia bacterium | reverse complement strand
AACGCCGTAGGGCAAGAGGAAAATTGCGCGAAAACGAAAAAACTAGTTCGCCGATCTAGTCAAAGGCCAAACTCTAGTCTCCGGCAACGGAGTGCCGGAGCTACAGTCCCCGATCACAATTCGTTCGGGGAGTACACGCGCCCTCGCGTGTTGCTGTGCGCGCCCTCGCGCACAGACACGGACACAGAATTCTTTCCGGCTCGCTTGGCTTGTCACGGCGGAGTTCCCGACTTTCTTCGAGTCGGGACGGAGCCGGAAGAACTCGCCCTACCAGATCGAATAACGCCTTTGGCGAAGGCTGCTACAGCAGAACTCGACACAGGGCTACGACTGATCCCTCTTCCCTGCCGCCCAGGTGGCTTGGCGCGCGAGGCCCATCAGGATGTTCACGTCAGCTTCGCTCAAATAGCTGCGCCCGAAGATGCGACGGAAGCCCATCATCATGTGGTCAATCTTCGCGTCGTCACAAAACTTGATATCCAGCAGCATCTGTCGCCAGAGATCAAAGAACCGCTCGCGCATCACCACCGGCGCCTCCGGATGAAACTCTTGCGGCGGGGTGTATTGTTCCGAAGCCAGATACAATTCGTAACAGCACAGCATCACGGCCTGCGCGAGATTCAGGGACGAATATGCCGGTGTGCTAGGGATGGTGAGCAGGTGCGTAGCGAGCTGCATTTCTTCATTCGAGAGTCCGTGGTTCTCGGGGCCGAACACAATGGCCACGTTGTACTGCTGCGCGGACTCGACCAGGCGCGGGGCCAGTTCGCGAGGTGTTTTGGTGTGGCTGCGATACAGCCCTTTGAGTCCCGTGGTTGCTGCGACCACCGCGCAATCTCCAACCGCTTCCGCCACGGACGATACTTGCGAACGCGTCTCTAAAATATCATTCGCGTGCAGCGCAAACTTTTGCGCGTCGCCAAAATCCATGTCGGGGTTCGGATTCACCAATACAAGATTGGAAATCCCCATGTTCTTCATCGCCCGGCAGATCGAACCGAGATTTCCGCCATAAATCGGGCGCACCAGCACCACACGTATATTTGCCAATGGATTCACGTCCGCCATAAAAGCACGAATCCCTGTAAAAGAAAAACATCTCCTTTTCCGAAACGCGACTCGCGCTCCATGCGCCTCGCTTGACTTATCGAACAATCCTCCCCCATCCTTCCCCGCCATGATGAAGGAGCGAAACGATGGCTGATGCATCTACAGGAGAAGGCGTCAGCATCATCATTGCCTGCCGGAACGAGCAGGAAATGATCGCGCGCTGCGTGCAATCCGTGCGCGCGGCCTTGCCTGTAGCCGAGATTCTCGTTGTGGATGGCGGCACGGATCACACGCTGGAAATCATTGCGGAAATGGCGAAGGCGGACCCCCTGCTCCGCCCAATCCGGAACCACGGTGATCGCGGAAAAGGACACGCCATCAAGACGGGTATTGCGGAGGCGAGACACGATGTCATCGCGCAGTTCGACGCTGACCTTCAATTCGTCGCCACTGATCTGCCCGCCCTGCTCCGCCCCGTGATTGAGGGGCATTGCGCGCTGTGCATCGGCTCACGCTTCCTTCCGAAATCCTCGCGCGTCGGGTACAAGGGAATCGCCACTCGCGATTTCGGTAACCGCGTCCTTGCATTGCTAACCTCCTGTCTCACAGGCCATCGGCGAACCGATGTCACCACCGGCATGAAGGCGTGGACGCGCGAAGCGATTGAGTTGATCAACTTTCGCGACGATGCCTACAGCTATGAAGTGGAGATCGTCGTGCGTGCGCACCGCCTCGGCCTACGCGTCCTCGATGTCCCCGTTGAGTACGCCAGCCGGACAGCGGGCGAGTCCATGCACGCCAGCAGTCTGCACGTTGCAAAAGCGGGGCTTGTCATCATCGCAAAAGCGATTTCCGCCCGCTTCCGGTAAACCACGGCGCACGGGCTATTCGTCGCGAACGGGACCGCGCATGGACTTGATGCTGGAGCGATGTCGTTTATCCGCCACCATGCGCTGCTTTTGACGGCGTGATTTCTGACGTTTTCGTCGCCGGGCCTTCTCGATTTCCTGCTGCTTCGCGTCGGCAACACCCTTAATCCGTGCCTCGACGCGATCGCACAACTCGCGGCGCGCCAGAAAGCGGTTCAGCGCCTGCGAGCGTTCGCGCTGGCACTTCACCTCGATCCCCGTCGGTTTGTGCAGCAAATAGACGCACGATGAACTTTTGTTCACCTTCTGACCGCCCGGACCCGATCCACGCACAAAGCGCTCCACGACATCGCCCTCGCGAATGCCGAGCGCTTCCATACGCGCCCGCAACTCATCGAGCTTTTGTGTACTGACAGACCCAAACCGCATGCGGGTATTGAAACAGAACCGGGACCATCAAAACAAGCGCGACCCCAAGCGATCCGCCCGATCCGACGTGCGGGTAAGGAGAGAAAAATGGGGTGACCGACGGGATTCGAACCCGCGACATTCAGGGCCACAACCTGACGCTCTGCCAACTGAGCTACGGCCACCGCCAAGAAATTGAGAATCTACCAATAGCAGGAAGGATTGCAACGAGAAAGGAAGGCCGCGCGCGTGCCAGTCGTGCTTGCATGTCGGCATAAATCGCCTATTTTTCTGGCGAGGTATGCACGCATGATGATGATGAACCCGACGTATTGGCTCTTTGCGCTGCCCGGCTTGCTGTTGGGCATGCTGGCGGCATTTCTGACCAAGAGTACGTTTTCGAAGTATTCTCGCGTGGGCGCACGCTCCGGCCTGACCGGCGCGCAGGCGGCTCAGCGAATGCTTCAGGCGCAGGGCATCACAGATGTACAGATTCGGCCAATCCAAGGATTTCTCTCCGATCACTACAATCCGCGCGACAACTCGCTGAATCTCTCGCCGGCGGTATATTCGGGACAATCGCTTTCCGCTATCGGTGTGGCGTGTCATGAAGCGGGACACGCACTGCAAAAGGCGCACAACTACGCGCCGATGGGATTGCGCACCGCTCTGTTGCCCGCAACGATCGCCGGCCAGAATATCGCACCGATTCTTTTCATGATCGGCGCCGCAATCGGCTCGGTCGGCCTCCTCAAAATCGGTGCGGTTCTCTTCGCAGGCGCCGTGCTTTTCTCTATTGTCACCCTACCGGTCGAATGGGACGCTAGCGCGCGGGCAAAACGCTACATGGTTCAGTCCGGTGTAGTGACGGCCGCTGAATTTCCGAGCGCAGCAAAAGTGCTGAACGCGGCATTTCTGACTTATGTCGCAGGCGCCGTGACGGCGGTGCTGCAACTCCTCTATTTCCTGATGCGGTCGGGACTACTGGGAGGACGTCGCAACTAGCAGGCGCTCCCGCTGTACGACGCGCTATTTGCAGCGCGGCGCGGGTTCTGCTTTAATGACGCCGTTATGAAAGCTGCGGACTTACGTGGAATCTTGCATTACACGGCCCGATTCCGGGATCGCGTATTCGTGTTGAATGTGGACAGCGCAGTCCTCGCGTCCGACAATTTCCGCAACCTCTTCCTCGACATCTCAGTCCTCCGCAGCCTGAACATCCGGATTGTCCTCGTGCACGGCTGCTCCGTGCAGGTAAAGGCGCTGGCCGGCGAATTGAACGTGACCCCGTCAGATTTGGACGGCATGGGGATTACCGATGCCCCCACCCTCCGCCTCGCTATCCTCGCGGCAAACCGCCTCGCGCACGAAATCCTGATGGGCCTGAGCGACACAGATCAACGCGCTGTTATCACCAACGCCATCACCGCACATCCTGCAGGCATCCTGAACGGTGTAGATCAGCAATTCACCGGACAGGTGGATCGCGTGGATGTCGCCTTTCTGGAAACGCTGCTGAATCAAGGCCTGATACCCATCATCTCGCCGCTGGGCTTCGACGGCAACGGGCAAACCTACCGCGTCAACTCCGACAGCGTCGCACTCGAAGTGAGCGAAGCGCTCAAGGCGAGCAAGCTCATCCACATCACAACCAGCAACGGCGTTCGCGGCGCGGGCCATCTTTCTGCTCAGGTGTCCGTTGAAGAAGCAGACGACTACATTCGCAAGCACCGCACGGAACTATCGGCAACGATGCTCTCGAAATTGCGGCACGGGGTCCGCGCATGCCGGAACGGCGTACAGCGCGTGCACATCATTGACGGCACACAGGATGAAGCGCTGCTTAGTGAGATATTCTCCAACGAAGGCGTCGGCACGATGATCCACGCCAATGAATACCTCGCCATCCGCCCCGCACTCAAAAAAGATGCGGGGATGATTATGAAGCTGATTCGCGAATCCGTGGAGTCGCAGCAGCTACTGCCCCGCTCCCGCCGTTCGATCGAAGAGCGGATCGGCGATTTTTATGTCTTTGAAATTGATCGCAACGTCGTCGGCTGTGTCGGCTTGAAATCACTCCCCGACGCAGAAGTACAAGCCGCAGAACTGGAATGCCTCTTCGTCGCTGAAGCCCACGAGAATCGCGGAATCGGCGGAAAACTGATGCTGTTTGCGGAAGACCAGGCCCGCCAGCGCGGAGCGCAGCGACTTCTGGCGCTCTCCACGCAGGCGTTTAACTACTTCACTCACAAAGGCGGCTTCAAAGAGGGCACGCCCGACATGCTCCCCCCCTCCCGCCGCGCGATCTACGACAAGAGCGGACGCCACTCCAAAGTGCTCTACAAAACACTGGCGTAGCGTTGCCTCCCTGCCCCGCGGTCAGCGACCGCGGCTCCAGAAGAGTCGTGATTCACGATCGGGATCAGGATTGGGGCGGGCACGACCCGCCAGAGGCGGGCAGGACCTGCCAGAGGCGGGCAGGACGGAGCCTGCCCCTCCGGAGGTTGATTGGTTTGGCATTCCGCCAGCAGAGTGGCCCGCCTGTAGCGCTATGCGTAACATTGCGGACAGGCGGAGCTACAGCATATTGTTCTGCTCGCTGTAGTTCCGCCACTCTGTTGGCGGAAGGAGGAGCCAATCAATCCCTGGGAAGTCGCCTGAGATTTCGGCCCAGCTTCGTCTCTGAGTTAGTAGCTCCAAAGGATACGGAACTGCGCGGCGGCGTTTGTTGACGGGATGGGATACACGAAGAATGCGGAGTCCAAATCTTGCGTGAATACGCTGGTCCATTCCGGACTTTCGGCGAGCAATTGTTGCACGATCCAGCGTTTACCAATCGCACCGTCAGCATGAATTGAGAGCGCGTCGTCGAGATCGAGTACGGGTTTCGGGAACATCGCAGCTTGCATTCCCGGCGATGCGTGCCCAGCACCGCGGTCCCAGTAATGGAATCCCGACTTCCAGTCCCACATCGCCCACCCCAACCCCTCGCGATCCATGATCTCGCGATTCTCGCGATAGTAGTGAGCGCGCGATATATCATCGGCTTTGTCATACGCGCCGAATTCGCCCACATGCACAGGCCGCCCGTAGTACACCGCCCAATCGTGGGCGCTTCGAAACGCGCCTCTAAACGCGTTGCTGCTGCACGGATTTTCGGGCGTAGCCAAGTTATTGTATTGCACAAACCACTCGACGACATAGCTATTGCCCGTGGCGAGCGGGGATGGCGGCAGATACACGGCAGGCGGGCCGGGATAGACCACATTCGTTGTCGCCGTGGACGAGTCGGTCCATTCAGCACCCTGATGGGTGAAGTAGAAGGGCGCATAGCTGTGCACCGTGACCACAATATTGGAGTCGTTTGCCGGAAGCCTGAGCCGTGAAAGCTCGCTGATGTCGTTCCACTGTCCGGGTCCGACAAAGATCGTCCGCTCCGGATTGAGCGCCCGAATCTGCGGAATGACGTGAGCATAGACGCCATTCATAAGTTCGGTTGTGGCGTGATCGTGCGGTTCGTTGAGCACTTCAAAGGCGAGTGAATCGCCGTATTCGGCATAGTGCGTCGCAAGCTGATTCCAGATGGCATAGAGCTTATTGGTCCAGGAGGCAGGGCTGGCATAAAACTCATTGAAGTGATGGACGTTCAGCAGCACGTTCACACCGCGCGCCAAAAGGCCCGTCACGACGGCATCCACGCGAGCAAAAAACGCATTGGAAATGATGTATCCCGGAGCGGGCCCGGTGTGATAGTTCCAGCTCACCGGCAGCCGGACGTGATCAAATCCCGCACTGCGGACAGAGGCAAAGTCAGCGGTGCCAATCGGACCTCCACCCCAATTTTCGCCAGCAGGCGCTTCGAGGAAGTTGCTGAAATTCACACCCCGCATAAAGCGGCGCGCAGCGCGGTGTGCAGCAGACTGAGAGTCGGATATCCGCGGATTATCCACAAAGCCAGGGGGAATCACAGCGCGCACCCAGGCGCGCACTTCGACCCGCTGCCCACCCGTCACCGCCACAGTGGCGCGAAGGCGCTGATCATGCCACACGGAAACCACATTGGTCCCGTCAACGGGAGGAGGATCATTCGTGACGATCACATCCGCTCCCCACGGGTTCACCCACCCGCTGGGAGTGTTGCCGGAGAGAATTTCAAAACTTCCATTGGTAAGGGTGGCGCCGGACACAGTAATTGCATCCCATGCAACATCCTGCCGATAGATGGTGCCGGAGGGCGACATCTCCCACGGCGAGAGAATATCAATCGTCACAGTTCCATTGCTTGCGGGCAGAAAGCTGAGACCTATCTCGGTCCATCCATAATGATGAATAGGCCACTCGCCGACGTATGTGCGCCCCTGATTGGCGACAGGGAGCCAGTTCATGCGATAAAGATAGCCGTCGCCCAATGCCGCGGACCCCGCAGTAAGCGAGCCTACAGAAACTGAGGAATCTATATCCATTCGCGTATGCGTCGCTATTTTGACGGGATTCGCATCAGCTATTCCCGCCCACGCAACCAGAAGTGCGGCGATGGCGCTCGTGCCGCAGTGTGATCCGCTTTTCAACCGCATGCTCCGCCACTTATTCGTTGTCATGGGCCTCCATGCCGCGAGAGTAGTCGTGCTGTTAACTGCACGCTGTATGCCATCATCATACCCCGCGCCCCGTCTCGATGCCGGTATTTTCTTTCACCCTCGTTGAGGGCGAGATTCAATCGGCTCCCGGTATATCCATCAGCATTGCGACGCATGCGCCGTCAACAGGGCGCAGTACGAGGTCTCCGCAAGCAGCCGGAATTAGCAGTGTCTGACCCGATTCAACAACCTGATCGTAATGGGGCCCCGTGACCTCGATGCTACCACCTGCAATAAACAATACGCGGAAGGACGATGGCTCCTGCTTCAACACTTCGTTCTGTGCAAGATTGACGCGCTGCATCCGGAAGAAGTCGCTGTGCACAACTTCCCACCATTCATTTCCCCCGTGTGCGATGTGCCGCTGCGGACGCGCCAATTCCGCGGGCGCCGCATCCCAGTTGATTACTTTCAACGCAGGCTCAATATGCAGTTCGCGCCCTCTACCTTGTGCGTCCACGCGGCCCCAGTCGTAGAGGCGATAGGTGGTGTTGGAGTTTTGCTGGCATTCAAGGATGAGACATCCCGCACCGATGGCGTGGACACAGCCACCGGGCATGAAGATCGCGTCGCCTGCGCGAACGGGAAGCTTATTGAGCAATGCCTCAACAGTGTTGTCGGCGAGCGCTGCGCGAAAGACGTCCGGAGTCACGCCGGGCCTGAATCCGGCGTAGACGCATGCGCCGGGATCAGCCTCGAGAATGTACCACATCTCAGTCTTGGGTTCGCCGCCGGTATGGTGCGCATTTTCGTTGTTCGGATGCACCTGCACGCTGAGGGTCTCGCGCGCGTCAATCAATTTGACGAGCAGCGGAAATATCGTGCTGGCCCGCTGGGCACCGAGTAGCGCATCGCCATATTGCCGGACGAGCTCGCGCAGTGTCTTTCCGTGATGGGAACCGCCGACCACGACGCTCTGCCCTTCGGGGCGGTCCGCCACTTCCCACGATTCCGCACAGCGCTCCGGCGCCGCAGGGCGGCTGAAGCGCGAGGAAATACGCGATCCACCCCAGATATAATCCTGATAGATCGGGGCGAGAAGCAATGGATTCATTTCGCTCATCCCGCGCAGTCCTGCCTTATACATCGCGGCGAAGCCGCTTGAGCATTTCGCGAAGCGCCTCTTGATCATCGCGTAGCAGTTCGCCTGCTCGCGAGGCGAGCGAGTCGGCGAGATGTAGCGCCTCGGCTTTGCGTCCGGTGGCTTCGTAAAGTTGCGCCATATTCAATTGGGTTTCGACGGCTTCGGGATTTTCCGAAATCGCCCGCTGTAGCGCCACCTCGGCTTCGGGATATCGCTTGAGCTGGAGCAGGATCAACCCGTGAGTGCTGGACGCGGCGCCTTTCAAGTCGGTCTTGGCGAGACACTCCTCGATCAACGCGAGGGCCTCGGGATACTGTTTCCGGCGCGCGAGAACATAGGCGAGGTCGTTGAGCGTGGCAGGATCGCGCGATTTGGCCAGACTTACGCGATAGGAAGATTCCGCCAGCGCATACTGCCCGCGCAATGCTTGAATCGCGCCCAGCATGTAGTTGCCGAACGCGTTGCCGGGATCGGCGGACACCAATTGATCCACGTAGCGCTCCGCATTCTCGCGATCGCCTTCGGCCATCAACAGGCGCACCATCAGCTCATTTGCGGGCACGTGGCGCGGCTCCTGCCGCAAAAGCAACTCTAACTGTTGGCGCGCGGCGCTTCGGTCGCCCATGCGCAACGCCAACTGCGCGGTCATGAAGCGGATCACCGGCGAAGCGCGCGGGGCCTGCTGGAGACGTGCGAGGGCTTCTTGCGCGGCTTTCGTGTCTTTTTTCTGGCTGGCGGCAACCGCGAGTGCGGCCCAGGCGCGCAGATCGTTCGGTCGCTTGCGGACGATGTCGCCAAGCTGTGTAAAGGCCTTGTCATAATCGCCAGTCATGAGATCAAGCACGGCCGCTTCCGTCTCGAGCATTTCGGTCGGTGCATCCTTTGGCTTGGTCAGCTCCTTCAGGCGACTGCGCGCCTCAGCAAACTGCCCGCGCCGGATCGCGATGCGATACAGGTTGAATGCCGCCTGAAGATTGTCGGGGTCCTTTGACTGTTCCGCGCGCAAAAACTCTTCTGTACTGGCACCAGCGGTTCCTTCCGTTTCGTCGTCCAGTGCGGCGAGCGCGAGGCGCAGGGAGCGGCTCTCGCTATCGCCGGCAAGGTCCAATGCCTGGCGCAAATCCTGTGCGGCAAGAGCCGGTTTGCCGGACATTGCCCACGCCCAACCGCGGCTCGCATACAACTCAGGACTGCGAATCAAGCCGTGATAGAATGACAGGGCCCACAGCGCGCGCTGCACTTGATCGCGCTCAATGAGCGCGTCCACATCCTTTTCCACAGCTTCTGCTTCAGCGCGACCTTCGCGCTGATAAAGCGCGAGAAGGTTGACCAGTGCGCTGATGTTCTGCGCATTGATTCGATGCGCACTGAGGTATGCCTCTTCAGCAAAGTCCAGGCGATCGGCCTCTTCGCAGAGTACGCCAAGGTTGTTCGCAGCCTTCGCGCTCTGCCAAATGAGCGATTGCGTCCACAACTGCATGGGGTTCCGCTCATCCGGCGCGTGGGCCGCGAGTGGATCGGCGAATCGCTTCCAGAACGCGCGGCTGCTCTCCATCAGACGATCTATACCCGGCGCACCCGGCACGGCGCCGAAGTACAGCAGGCCATGCGGCTCCGGCGCCAGGCCCGCCGCCATCCAGATGTCGGATGTGTCCAGGACGGCGACGCGTGCGGCGATGTTGGTGTCGGTGCTGAACCACTCGAGGAGGAACGGCTGGACTCCGACGGCGACCAGGCTCTGGAGGCGGACGTTGTCCGGGAATAGGCTCGCGATATAGCGGCGGTAGGACAATTGCTGCGCAGCCTGCAAATTGATGATTTTCAGCGGAATGCGGCGCGAACGGGCTTCGAGCAGAAGGAGGTCGTCAAACGCTCCGTTCGAGATGACGATGTCGCGTCCCTCAAGCCGATCGCAAACCTCGCGCGCAAAACTGGAAAACCAGCGTGCGGGTCGCCCGCTGGCTTCCGGCGCGTTGAAATAGACCAGGCTCAGCAGCGCGAGCAGAACCACAGCGCGATACGCAATGCGAACCGTGCGCCAGACAGCAGTCCGGCCCAGATACAAAATCGTCAGCCAATACCCTGCAATACCGCCCACCCACATCGCAATCAACAGATAGGGCGTGACCAGTAGCGGCGAGATGCGCGTCATCTTCCACGGCGAGAGAATGGTGTTTGCAAACACCAGCACCGCCAGCGCGGTCAACAGGAGGCCCAACAGTCCTGCGCTCGAAAAGATGGACATGGACTCCGTCCGGCGGCGGAGCCTGAAGATATACACCACCATCCACGGCACCACGCTGACCATGCCGACTGTGATCCAACCTGTGCGCGGCAGGCTGCGCAGCACCAGCATATACTGGTCGCGCCACATATAGTAGAGCACCTGTCCGTAGTGCGAAAATTCGCGCCACGCATAGGCGGGATTTTTCATATAGAGCGCGGCAGCGATGAATTGGGGCGCAAGACCGATCAGCGCCAAGCCGAAGAGGCGCAGCACCATACCCGCGCGCAACCGGCGAAAACGCGCCAGTTGATAGAGCATCAGAACCCCGAAAATAGGGAGAAACAAAATCAGCGATGCAAAATCCGTCAAGCCGATCGCAAACAACAGCGTCGCACTGTTCAAATACGATGCGCGCTCGTTCTCGCCATAGCGCAGGAGCAAGTGAAATGCCGACAGCAACAACAGAAGATCGAACGAGAGTGGATGCGCGCGGGTGGCCACGATCCAAAACGGAATCGCCGTTGCCAGCGCCACACCCGCCACCGTTGCGGAAAACGTACGCACACGCGCCACCAGCGCGCTGCCCATCCGCTTCTCGAACGCTGCGGGCAATCCCAGCCGCATCATGATTTGAAAGAGGAACCAGACCGACGCACTGCAGCAAATCGCGCCGAAGAGGTGTATCCGCACCGCGAGAGGGCCAATCGGCACAGCAGCCACCATCCGGACAATCCAGCCCCATACGTGGTTCACCAGCGGCGGAAAGGGATCAACTCCCAGATGCGCGGCGACGACAGAGGCCGACTGACCGGGCACAAAACCCGTGCTCAAGGTGAAGATGTACAGCAGCAGAGACAGCGCAAACAGAATGCGGCCCGCCCACTTCGCGTATGGAGGTATAGAAGTAGCTTTCATAAAGTCTTGAATCCCTCCATCTAATCCTAGTTACCGTTCGCATACAATAACGGATGAGGCCGGGCCTGAATTCCTTTTCTTGCCACATTCGCCCAAGCCGCTACGCTCCTCGCATGAAACGACTACTCCCTGCACTCCTGCTGGCGTGTCTGGTCGGCTGCAAAACGCCGCCGGATGAGCAGATTATCCCTTTCACGCAAAATCAGACACAAGCCCTCTTCGCCCGCTCGCGCCCGCCCCAGGCATTCGGTCTCACGGTCTACAGCACCGATCGCGGCCCCGTCTTCGCCGGCGCACACCGCGTGCACCCCGGTCAGCTCGCAGTCATGCCGTTCATCAATCGCGCAGATTCGCGCGCCATCGAAATCAACCTCACCGCGCGCGGCATTAAAGAAATCCCCGCACTCGTGGACACAGCGGCGCGCGAAAGCTGGGTGACAGCCCCCCTCGCCATCGCCATGTCCTCCGTCGCGCTGGCAGGCCCCAACCCGTATCATTCCACCGCCGTCCACGTGTATGACGAGATCGGAGGCTATGCGAGCCTCATGCACCGGCTCACGCTGGACTCGCTTCACGTTGAAAACGTCCTGCTCTATATCCGGGCGGCCTCCGGCCCGTTGGGCGCACCCGCGCGCTGGCTACAGGACCCCACCCCACAGGTCTCGCTCGGCGCGCCGTTCCTCCGCGCGTTCAGCTTTGTGACGTTTGACTTCGCGCAGCGCAGCGCCCTGTTTTCCGCCACCACGCCGTTCCGGAAACCGGAAGAAACGCTCATCGCGCAAGCGCCGCTCGCAGATGTGCGCGGCGTCATCGGCGTGGAAGGCACAATAAACGGGGAACCGACTACATTCGTCCTCGACACCGGCGGCGATTTTGCACTCGCCGTGAACCAGCCAACCGCAGCCACCGTGCGGCGCGTCACAGTGGGCGACCTCGTATTCCCGCTCGATGTCCCCACCCGGGACGCCCGCGAGATCGGCCTCGGCGAAATTGAACTTCCGCGCATCGGGCGCGAGCTGCTGAGCCGCTACCGCGTGACTCTCGATTTCCGGAATAAGCAAATCTATTTTGAACTGCCCTCCTCAGAACCGCCGCGAACACCCGCTCCCGGCGCCCGCTGAGGGAACACGGGTGAACGCAACTCCGCGCCTTCTTGATCCCTCTGGCCCTCGCGTTCACCCTGTCTCAACTCGCACCGGAGCCTGCCCATGCCAGTAGCGATTCTACTCAACAATGTCACCAAGCGGTTCGGCTCGATCACCGCGGTCAATCAGGTCTCACTAGAAATCAAGCCGGGCGAACTCTTCTTTCTACTCGGCCCCAGCGGCTGCGGCAAAACTACGCTCCTCCGCTCAATCGCCGGGTTCTACACCCCGGATGAAGGCAGTATTCGCATCGGCGATCGCGATGTCACGCAGCTCGCGCCGGACGCGCGCGATACGGGCATGGTCTTTCAAAGCTATGCGCTGTGGCCGCACATGACCGTCGCGCAAAATGTCGCATTCGGACTGGAGCTTCGCAAAATATCGCGCGCAGAAATTAACCAGCGCGTCGCCGACGCACTTGCGACCGTGCAGATGGCCGATCGCGCCACGGCGAGGCCGAACGAGCTCTCCGGTGGACAGCAGCAGCGCGTTGCACTCGCCCGCGCCCTTGTGATCCGGCCGCAGTGTCTCCTCCTCGACGAACCGCTCTCCAATCTCGATGCAAAACTGCGACACGACATGCGCGTAGAAATCCGTCGCATCTGCAAACAGGCAGGCCTCACCGCAATCTATGTCACGCACGACCAGAAAGAGGCCCTCTCCATCGCCGACCGAATGGCCATTCTCGACCGGGGCGTCGTTCAACAGTGCGGCACACCGCAGGAAATCTATCGCAAACCCGCAACGCGCTTCGTCGCCAATTTCATCGGCGAAACCAACTTCATTGAAGGCCGCATCCGCTCCATCGCCAACGGGTCCGCCACGATAGAAACCGCCATCGGCCTCATCACCTCCACTGCCCTGCCCGCCAGCCCAATCGCATTAAATCAAACCGTCACCCTCTCGCTGCGCCCCGAAGTGATCCACGCCGGCACCACACCCAAAGACCCGACAAATGTCTTCACCGGGCGCCTTCGCGACACGGTCTATCTGGGCGAAATCGCACAGCACCACATCGCGTTCTCAAGCCCGGGCGAACGCGATCTTTTGCTCAAGGTTTTCGAATTAAATCCGAAGATCAGCGCGAGAGAGGATGAAGCAAAAGACGTACAAATCTGGTTCCGCCCCGGAAACGTTATTCTCCTCGCCGCATGACAAGTGCGCGAAAATGATGCGAAACCTTGCCATCTTGACAGTTGCTGCGGTGGTCATCGCGCTGCCGTTCCTCTTGCGGCGCCCCGTCGGACAGACTGACTGGCGGCCCGGCGATCCTGAACTAGTCATCATCTCGCCGCATAACGAAGCGATCCGATTTGAATTCTCGCGCGCATTTTCACTCTGGCACAAATCGCACTACGGACAGCCAGTCAAAATTGACTGGCGCGCTGTTGGAGGCGCGTCGGAGATCAGTCGTTATCTCAACGCTTCGTTCGTTGCCGCTGCGCGAGGATGGTGGACCGGCCGGGGCAACGATTGGCCCGCAGGCGCGGGCGACACCGTGACCCACCCGCGATTCGACGCACAACACCCGCCCCGCCTCGCCTCGATCGAGGGAGAAACTGCAGCAGATGCAGAGCGCCGCATTGATCGCGAAATGGCGCGTTGGGAAAAACTGCGCGATCTCTATCAACAGTTCCGCAACACCGATGACGCACGCCAATTCAGCGCGCAGATTGATCTGCTGATGGGCGGCGGTGCGTACGACCACCAAAAAGCCTTCGCCGAGGGCCTCACCGTCCCGCCATGGCCATCCGGTGCGCCGCCGGCCGGGCTCTTCACCGATGCAGAGGGGCGCGAACTATTGCCTGCCACGCGCGGCGGAGAACTGTGGCGAAGCGACACCTTCTTCAGTACCGCCATCAGCACGTTCGGCATTTGCTTCAATGAGGACCGCCTGCGCGATCTCGGGATCGAAACGCCACCCGCGCGATGGGAGGATCTCGCCGACCCGCGCTATGCCCGGCAACTCGGCGTTGCAGACCCCACCAAGAGTGGCAGCATCGCCAAAGCATTCGAGCTGATCATTCACCAACAGTGCTACATTGCAATCCGCGCAGCGGGTTTCAGCGATGACGATATCGAGCACAACGAAGTCGCCATCGCCCAAGCCGCACTTCCACCCGGAGTCATGCCCGAGGGCGTTCCCGCAGCGTATCAGCGCGCACTTGAGGACGGATGGCTCGCAGGGATCCGCCTCGTCCAGCGTATCGGCGCCAACGGCCGCTATTTCACCGATTCCGCCAGCAAAGTCCCCATTGATGTCAGCGCCGGGGAAGCCGCTGCCGGAATCGCCATTGATTTTTATAGCCGGTTCCAAGCCCAAAACGCGCTCGATGAAAACGGCAGGGAGCGCATGGGCTTCATCACTCCCGAGGGCGGTTCCGGCGCCAGCGGCGACCCCATCAGCCTGCTGCGCGGCGCGCCCAACCGTGAAATTGCGGTTCGGTTTATTGAGTTCGTCCTGAGCGAAGACGGACAAAAACTCTGGGCATATAAACCCGGCACGCCCGGTGGCCCGGTCAAATACGCACTGCGTCGGATTCCTATCCGCCGTACATTCTTTCCCTCCAGCGACCCCGTCATTCAGCAGCAGCACGAAGAACATCTCCGCTATGCCGTGGACAACCTCGCCGATCCGCGCATTGACCCCTACACCATCACGCAGCACTTCACCTATCACCCGCGCTGGACCGCTGCATTCTTCAGCATCCACAGCGATCTGATCCGTGCGATGTGCCTCAACGCCTCAACCGAAATGAAGCGCGCCTGGACGGCGATCATTCACTGCGACAACGCGGAGCGAAAGCGCGCCGCACTGGATATCTTCACCGCACTGCCCACCCAACCCGAGCCGGTGACATGGCAGTCCGCGCCACGCATCGCGCACGCTACCGACCGGCTCGAATACATGCGCGCATGGACTCTGTTCTATCGCGCGAGTTATGCGCGCGCACTCGCCATCATTCGCGCCGGAGAGAAAATGCCATGAACTGCGGCCTCTCCCGATTTATCTTTTGGAGTGTATCCCTGGTCTTCGCCGCATGTTTTCTCGCGCCGCTCGGCGTCGTGATTCAGGGCGGCTTCTTCGACGGCGGACGATTCACCCTCCGCTATCTCATCGGCGTCTTCCAGAACCCCATCTATTCGGAAGGGCTCTTCAACAGCTTCAAGATTGCCACCGGAACCACCGCACTCGTCACACTGATTGCGCTGCCCCTCGCATGGCTCGCCAATCGCTACGATTTTCCGGGCAAAAGATGGATCAGTGGTCTCGTCCTCATTCCCATGGTACTCCCGCCCTTTGTCGGTGCAATCGGCTTTCAACAGGTCCTCGGGCCGTACGGCGGACTCAACACCCTCCTCGGGCTCGGCCCCGTGGATTGGCTCGGTCACATGCACTATTGGGGCGTCGTCGTGTTGCAGGCGCTGGGCCTCTATCCCATCATGTATCTGAACGCCAGCGCCGCACTCGCCAACATTGACCCCGCGATGGAAGAGGCTGCCGCCAACCTCGGCTGCAAAGGATTCACAAAGTTCCGGCGCATCACACTGCCCCTGATGACGCCGGGCCTCTTCGCCGGCGGCACCATCGTCTTCATCTGGAGCTTCACCGAACTCGGCACACCCCTCATCCTCAACTTCACCCAATGCGCATCGGTTCAAGTCTTCGATGCGCTGAAGGAAATCGGCAATAACCCGTTCCCCTACGCCCTCGTCTTCGTCATGCTCGCCTCCAGCGTCCTGCTCTATGCCGCAGGCAAACTCACACTCGGCCGCAACGCCTATGCCATGCAGAGCAAAGCCGCAGTCGCGACCGCAACCCGCTACGCGCGCGGCGGACGCGGCCTGCTCGTCGCCCTGCCGTTCCCCGCCATCATCTTCATTGCAATGACACCGCATCTCGGCGTCATTGCGACCAGCTTTGCAACACCCGGCAGTTGGTATCAATCCGTGCTGCCCCGACACTTCACCCTCAGCAATTATGCCGAAGCGCTCGGCCACGAAATGACCATCGGCAGTATCCGAAATAGTCTGCTCTACTCCTCGCTCGCCGTCCTCATCAACACCGCGCTCGGCATCGCCATCGCCTTCGTCGTGGTTCGCTCCACCCTGCGCGGCCGCGGCATTCTCGACGCGCTCGCCATGCTCCCCCTCGCCGTGCCCGGCCTGGTACTCGCGTTTGGCTACCTCGCCATCAGTGCGCACGCCAGCAACACCGACTGGGTCAAAAACAGCGACGCCTGGAAAAACCTGCTCGATGTGCGCACCAACCCCACACTTTTCCTCGTCATCGCCTACAGTATGCGCCGCCTCCCCTACATGGTCCGCTCCGCCGTCGCAGGTCTCCAACAAACCTCCGTCACCCTCGAAGAAGCCGCCGCCAATCTCGGCGCCGGATTCATCACCCGCCTCCGCCGCATCACTCTCCCCCTCATCACCGCCAACCTCATCGCCGGCGCACTCCTCGCCTTCTCCTTCAGTATGCTCGAAGTTTCCGACAGCATCATGCTCGCGCAGCGCACCGACTACTACCCCATCACCAAAGCCATCTACGAACTCTTTCAACTCATCGGTCTCGGGCAATACCTCGCCTCCGCGCTCGGCGTCTGGGCCATGGCCTTCCTTGCCATCACCATCATTGGCGCCAGCCTCCTCCTCGGCAAAAAACTCGGCGCCCTCTTCCGCATCTGACCGCACGCCTTCGGGCGGCGGGAGCACACGCGCAGCCCTGCAATCGCCATTGCTTTTCACGCGCCATTCCATTACCGTATCTCTGTGCGAACAGGCGGGTTCCGTCTGCACCGGCGGCGCCCATAGAAAGAGAGGATGCTGATGACGAACAAGGGCAGTCTGATTGAGCGCATTGTGAAGCGCGATGGCAACATCGTCGCATACGACCGGGACCGGATCGCCACCGCCATCTTTAAGGCCGCAACATCGGTCGGCGGCAGCGACCGCAAACTCGCCGAAGAACTGGCACTGGAAGTCGAGCGCCGTCTCGTTGAGGTCTATGGCCCCTACTCCACCCCCAGCGTGGAAGATGTGCAGGACGTCGTCGAAGAAGTCCTGATCAAAAACGGCCACGTGCATACGGCAAAGGCCTACATTGTCTATCGCCACAACCGCGCAACACAGCGCGCGGGGCGCGATTCGAAGATCGAGGCCACGGACAACATTCCGTACAAGAAGATTTACGAAGTACTTCGCTGGAACATGGATCACGGCTGCGAGACCGTGGATGGCCTCAACAGCATCATCGCGCGCGGACAATATGCCCAGCTCGTCCGCGATTGCGATGAACGCTATTTCGCCGAAGTGGCCGAAGGCGCAGAAAAAGTGATCGAGCGCCTGCCCGAAGTGCGCGTCGTGATCATCGCGGGTCCCTCCTCCTCCGGCAAAACCACCACGACGATCAAAATGAGCGAAGCGCTTAAAGCCGCCGGACGCGAACTGGTGGCGATCAACATTGATCACTACTTCTTCGATCTCGAAATGCACCCGAAGGATGAATTCGGCGACTACGACTATGAAACGCCGCAAGCGCTGGATCTTTCGCTCATCAACCAGCACCTCTTCGCGCTGCTCGAAGGGAAGACGATCAAGACCCCGCACTACGACTTCAAGACGGGCAAACGCACGCTGGACGTGCACGAAATGTCACTCGCGCCGAATCAGATTCTGCTGATAGACAGCCTCCACGGCCTCTACGACGCGATGACATCCGCCGTGCCCACCTCCAAGAAATTCCGGCTCTACATTGAGACGCTCGGCCAACTGCGCGATGGACAGGGCAACTTCATGCGCTGGGCGGATAACCGCCTCATGCGCCGCATGATTCGCGACAGTTGGCATCGCAACCTGCAACCCCTGCAGACGCTCGCACACTGGCACTATGTCCGCCGCAGCGAGCTCAAAAACATCATCCCGTTCATCGGCACAGTAGACCACCTCGTGAACAGCGCAATGCCCTACGAAATCCCTGTGCTAAAAGCCAAACTCTTCCACTACTTCCCTGAGGCAATGAAGACTTATAAGGACGAACCGAAGCGGCAGGACGCCTACATCCGCGCCCGGCGCATCTACGAACTACTGAACGGAATTGTGCCCGTGATGGACGATAGCCCAATCCCAAGCAACTCACTCATCCGGGAATTCATCGGCGGCAGCCAATACAAATACTGAAACCGCCGCACGGGCGCGGCCTGCCGCGCGCTTCTTCGGGGAACGTACGGGCGCGGCCCGCCGCGCCCCTAGAGTTTGGCCTGGTTATGTCACGCGATAGAGTAAAACAGGGCGCTTTCGAGCGTGTTTTCTAATTTCTCCGG
>JBDHQM010000009.1:0-77505 GCA_039807095.1 Kiritimatiellia bacterium | reverse complement strand
TTGCCGAGTCCGCGCACAACGAAGCCGGGCGTCACCATGGAGCCGGGGATGATCCCCAGCACGCCGCGGCCCGCGGGCGTTGCGCCTTTGCGGTGAACAATCAGCTCTTCGCCGCGATGCGATTCTTTCCAGGCGAAGTTGTGATGGTTTTCAAGGTCGAGCAGCACATCCACGCCGAGGTGCTGCGCGATGTGCCGATGAATGAGCGCATGATTGGCGGCAGCATAGCGACCCATCAGCTCCATCGCGTCCCAATATTCGCGCCCCTCGGCGGAGTTGAGATCGAGCCAGGCAAGGTGTCTCATTTCGCGCGGAAGATCCGGGCGGCGACGCATTGCCAAATCACTGTAGTACTTGCACACCGCCGCGCCCGTGCCGCGACTTCCGCTGTGGCTCAACAGCGCGAGATAGCGGCCGGGCGGAAGCGCAAGTCCTTCGCGTTCGATGGTCAGTTCGCCGAATTCGACGAAGTGGTTGCCGCTGCCGCTCGTGCCAAGTTGAGACCACGCGCGATCCCGATTTGCGCACGTCACTGGGCTGACATTCCAGTCGGCGTCCATCACGTCGTGTTCACGTCGCGCGCGAAACGATGCGCCGATTCCAAACCGCGTTTCTGTTTCAATCGCCTTCGTGAAGCGATCGGGTCGGCGCTGAAGCTCGGCGGGCGGCAAATCGAGTACGGTGAGTTTCATCCGGCAAGCGATGTCCACACCGACGGCGTAGGGGATCACCGCGTTGCGCACAGCGAGCACGCCGCCGATGGGCAGGCCATAGCCGACGTGTGCATCGGGCATGAGGGCAGCGGCGACGGCGACGGGAAGCCGACTGGCGGCGTCCATTTGCGCCTCGGCCTGAACGTCAATTTGATCGCCCCATTTTCGCCACGCGATGGGTTTGCGTTCGTTCACGAAACCTCCGCTGGCGTGCGCTTCCTTTTGGATCCGTTGAGCGCGGAGCAGATCGGGCATTTTGTGCCATCGCAGCCGCGCGCGCTGCAATATGCGCGGCCGTAGAAAATGATTTGTAGATGGCGGCGATACCAATCTTTTTCGGGGAACAATTTTTTCAAATCGCGCTCCGTTTCCACAACGTTCCGCCCGCGCGTGAGCTTCCAGCGTTTCGACAGGCGATGGATGTGCGTATCCACAGGAAACGCGGGGACACCGAATGCGCGGCTCATCACGATGGACGCGGTTTTGTGTCCGACGCCGGGGAGCGCTTCAAGCTCTTCAAATGTGCGCGGCACCTGTCCGCCATATTTTTCGAGCAGGATTTGCGAGGTGGCGCGAATGTTCTTTGACTTCGTGGGCGCGAGACCGCAGGGGCGGATGATTTTTTCGATCTGCCGCGCAGTGAGCTTCACCATCTTCGCGGGCGTGTCGGCGACTGCGTACAGATGCGGCGTCACTTCATCCACGCGCTTGTCTGTGCATTGCGCGGAGAGGATGACCGCGACGAGGAGGGTGTAGGCGTCGGTATGGGCAAGCGTGACGCCGACTTTCGGGAAAAGTTTGTCGAGTTCTTTGCCGACGTATGCGGCGCGTTCTTTTCGTGTCATAAAAAACTTCCAACGCTTGGAAATGTGCGCGGCGAGGACTTCCAAGGATTGGAAGTCGCGCCGTTTGGACATTGTGCAACGCGCGGTGCGGGGCGAAAAGAGGATTTATCGCGGGCGGATGCGGGCTACAGCTCCGGTTTATCGTAGAGGAGCAGGTTGCCGATCCACGCGAGCGGGCGCGGGTTTTCGGGGCTGCTCGTGATGACGAGGAGTTCGCCGCCGGCAAGCGGGATGCTGTCGAAGGTGTGTCCGTTGCTCATGAGGAAGGCGCGGTTGCGCGCGGCGTAGGCGGGTTCGGTGAAAAGTGCGGTGTGAGCGAAATCTGCAATGCGCGTGTATTCGTGAGGCGGCCGACTGGTGGGGTCGTCGGTGCGGCGCTGAAGGCGGGCGGAGTAATCGGTGACAAGTGTGGGGAGATGTCGAATTCCAATGCGATCGGCCAGCCAGCGGTTTGCATAGATGCGCTGAACGTTGTGTTCCCGGCAGGCGGCAATGGTGGCGTCAACGTCGGGCTGTGTGGCGAGGGATGAATCCGGCGCTTCTTCGAGCAGGATAATTTCTGAAATGCGGAAGCGATAGATCGGGCGGCGGGGGGAGGGTGGGATTGCGATGCGGATGCGCGTGGTTTCGGTGGGCGTGCAGCGCGCTTCGGTGTGGTTGTAGAGGTCGCGGAAGTAGGGCTGCGGGCCGCTCCAGTACCAGCCGGAGATGGGGCTGGCGGGTACCAGGTTGATCCACGTGTCGTCTGTGGCCAGCGCGTCGAGTTGAACGAAAATGGGGAGTGTGCGTTCTCGGCTGTAGAGCTGTGCGCCTGCGATACGGACGGGGCGGCGGAATGTAACTTCCACGGTGGGCGCGGGCTTGTCCTGAATGCTGTCGTCGCGCCAATGGTTGTCGAAGTTTTGATCGAACAGCTCCGGAACGGATGTGCCATCGAGCGTGACGACGGATTCGATGTCGTCGGGCATGAGCGCGCGCACGGGTGTAGCGGCGGGCTGCAGTTCGGTGATGACAGCGCCCATGCGGGTGCCAACGACGGTGCCGCGCGCCTGGGTACGGGGGAGGAAGTCGGAGATGCTGGTGGACCTGAAATAGGCGGGGTGTTCTGCAAGAATACCTGCGCGGTCGTAGAGCGGGACGCGGTCGCCTTCGAACTCAACAACCGGCACAATTTCGCGCGCGGCAAAGTTGAGCCAATGCTGTTGATAGCTGGAAAATACCGCATCCACACCTGCCGCGCGCAGCTCTTCCGCCCAGGCGGGTGCGGATTCCACCGTTCCGCGACGCGAGTCGGGTCCCCATTTCTCCCAGCGTTTTTTCATCTGCGGTGCGAGCAGGAGGATCAGCGGGATGACGATCAATGCGGGATGCCGTGTGGCGAATGCGGCCGCTGCGACGCCAAAGAAAACCGCGCGCGGAAGATAGACAGGCAGGATGTAGCGGAGCGTGTCCACGTAGGCGAAGGAGGAGAGGGAGTAGCTGAGCGAGAAGACGCCGGAGTAGATCAGCAGCGCAGCGAATGCCCACGGCCAGGAGGCTTGGCGATAGCGACGGCAGACAAAAACGCTGAGGGCAAGCACAACAGCAAAAAACGCCAGCAGCGTGCGGATGCGAATGCCGTCGCCAGTTCCTAAATCGAGCCCCTGCCAGATGCGCGCCTTGAGCAAGCCAAGCGTCGCGTGCAGGTGGTGCATTCCACCGAGGCTGCGACTCATCGAAAGCGACATCCATTCGTGTTGCGCGTTCCAGATCAACCACGGCGCGGCGCCGACAACGAATGCAACTGCGGCAAACGCAATCCCGGGCTGAAAAATGCGCCCGCGCAGCGCGACAAGCAGCGTCAGCGCCGCAGCCGCAAGCGCGGGAACAATCATGGGATTCGTCCACCAGCCCAGCCCGCCGCAGAGGCCGAGCCAAATCCAATCGCTCGTTTTTGTCGGTTCTCTTTTCCACGCGGATTCGGCGATCCGCACGGTGAGCAGAAGCACGATTGCGTTGAGCAGCAGGATCACGGCATATCCGCCGCGCGGCGACGACATGTACGCGAGAAACGCGTCCGGCCCGACGACGAGGAACCCGGCTGCCACGGCGGCGGCGATCGGACCCGCCATGCGGCGCGCGATGAAATAGATCGGAATCAGCAGAAGCGCAGCGGGGATTCCGGTGCCGAGCGCAACGGTGAAGCCCGATACGCCGAACAGCCGCACAAAGAGCGAGGAGAGAAACGGCTCAATGCTGCCCATGTAGCCCTGGCCATAAAAGAACTGCGGCCACGCGCGGCCTTCCGCCATGTGCATCGCCATCACGCTGACCACGCCGCGATCGGGATCGGTGGACCACTGCCCGATCCACGCGAAGACAATGCGCGCAACAACTGCGAGCGCTACGAGAGCGAACAAAATAATCTTCTCTTTTCGCGACACAAGTTTCTCCGTAAATACTACTGCTTTATTTGCCTATTTAATATAAAATTGCGGGTCAGTTGAAGATTGATTTATTCGTGCGAATGCAAAAATGTTGAGGTTCTTTCTTAGGGAGAAAATCTGATGAAGGTTGTGTTGGCATATTCGGGCGGTTTGGACACGTCGGTCATTCTGCAATGGATTCGCGAGACGTACGAAGCGGAGGTGATTTGCTTCGCGGCGGATGTCGGGCAGGAAGAGGAGCTGAAGGGCTTGAAGGCGAAGGCGCGCAAGAGCGGGGCGCTGAAGTGCTATGTGGACGATTTGCGCGAAGAGTTTGCGCGCGACTTTGTGTTTCCGATGATTCGCGCAGGCGCGGTGTATGAGAGCGGCTATCTGCTCGGCACATCCATTGCGCGTCCGCTGATTGCCAAGCGCATGGTGGAGATCGCGGTTAAGGAAGGCGCGGATGCGATTGCGCACGGTGCAACGGGCAAGGGGAACGATCAGGTTCGCTTTGAGCTGACCGCGTATGCGCTGCGTCCGGGCATCAAGGTGATCGCGCCGTGGCGCGAGGAGCGCTACCGCAAACAGTTCAGCGGCCGCAACGACATGCTGGCATATTGCGCGAAGCACGGGATTCCGGTTGAGGCGTCGGCGAAGAAGCCCTATTCGATGGATCGCAACCTGCTGCACATTAGCTTTGAGGGCGGTATTTTGGAAGATCCGTGGAACGAGCCGCCCGCAGATATGTTCAAGTTGAGTGTGAGCCCGGAGCGCGCGCCTGCGAAGCCGGAGTATGTCGAGATTGAGTTCAAGGCGGGCAACGCGGTTGCGGTGAACGGCAAGAAACTCTCTCCGCTCGGTGTGATGCAGGTGCTGAACAAGCTGGGCGGCAAGCACGGCGTGGGCCGGATTGATCTGGTGGAGAACCGCTTCGTCGGCATGAAGAGCCGCGGCGTGTACGAGACGCCGGGCGGAACGATCCTCTACCGCGCGCGCGAAGCCGTGGAGCAGCTCACGATGGATCGCGAAGTGCTGCACCTCCGCAACAGCCTCGTGCCGCAGTATGCGAAGCTGGTGTACAACGGATTCTGGTTCGCGCCGGAGCGCGAGATGTTGCAATCCGCGATGGACGAAGCTGCAGCAACCGTGACGGGCACCGCGCGCATCAAGCTCTACAAGGGCTCTGCAACAGTGGTCGGCCGCAAAGCCACGAAGTCGCTGTATGATCCGCACATGGCGAGCTTTGAGGGCGCAGGTGGCTACGATCAGAGCGACGCCACCGGCTTCATCAAGCTCAACGCCCTCCGCCTCCGCGTCCGCGCCAAAATGGGCCGCTGAAAGACCTTATCTGCCGCCGCGATCCGCGAATTACGCTAATTTCGCGAAGGGAGAGAGGACAGATAAGACAGGGCGCTGCAAAACACACGCTGTTCGAGGCGTTGGTGATTCGGAGAAGATGGCGGAGCTGATCGAGAAAGAGCTGGTTTTTCGTGTTGTGGGGTGTGCCATGCGAGTACACGCCGGGGTCGGCTGCGGTTTACGAGAGAAAACGTATGAGCGCGCCCTCGGGGTGGAATTTGACCGCGAATCCATTTCTTTCTCCTCTCAGAGATCATATCCTGTCCATTATCGCGGCGAGTGTGTGGACGAATACATTCCGGATTTGGTTGTTGAGAATAAACTTCTTGTGGAAGTGAAAAGTATTGCGGAAATCACGGATATGGAGCGGGCGCAGGTGCTTAATTATCTGCGCGTGACAGGCATTAAGGTTGGCGTCATTCTGAACTTACGGAATTCGTCGCTGGAGTGGTCCCGACTCGTTTTGGATACCGCACGATGACACGACAATCGCAATATCCGACGATGACGAGCGGCGCGTTGTGTAACTTGGCGATAATTCGCGAAAACATTGGCGGAAATTCGCGTTAATATCGGCGAAAATTCGCGTAAATTAGCGGAGTAATCATGGAAGCATTTACATATCGAGGCGGCGAATTGTTCGCGGAAGAGGTGTCGGTCGCGGAATTAGCGGAGCGGTATGGGACGCCGTTGTTTGTCTACAGCCGGTCGCATATTCAGCATCAGTTCCGCGCGTTGGCTTCGGCGATGGCGGAGCTGGATCCGCTGATTTGCTACGCGGTGAAGGTGAACAGCAACGCGGCGGTGATCGCGACGCTTGCAGCAGAAGGGGCGGGGGCGGACGTGGTTTCGGCGGGCGAGCTACTGCGCGCGCGGCGGGCGGGGATTCCGGCGAACCGCATTTCATTCGCGGGCGTCGGCAAGACCGAGGCGGAAATCGAAGTGGCGCTGAAGGAGGACATTCTTCTTTTCACGGTGGAGTCGGAACCGGAGCTGGAGCGCATTTCTGCAATTGCAAAACGGCTCGGGCGCACAGGCCGGATCGCGATTCGCGTGAATCCGGATGTGGACCCGAAGACGCACAAGTACATCAGCACCGGAAAGAAAGAAAACAAGTTCGGCGTGGACATTCAGCGTGCACTTCAGATTTATGCGCGCGCGGCGGAGTTGCCGGGGCTGGAGATCGCGGGCCTGCACATGCACATCGGATCCCAGATTCTCGATGCGCAGCCGTATGCCGAGGCGGCGGAGAAAGTCGCGCAGGTATGCCGCGAGCTGAAGGCGCGCTATCCGACGTTCCGGATGCTGGATATCGGCGGCGGAATCGGCATTCAGTATCGGCCCGATCAGGAGCCGCTGTTGCCGACGACCTTCGCTGCGGCGGTAGTGCCGATTTTGAAGCCGCTGGGCGTGAAGGTGTTGATGGAGCCGGGTCGCGTGATTGTAGGGAACGCGGGCGTTCTCGTAACGCGCGTGCAGTACGTGAAGCGCGGGCCGTCCAAGCAGTTTTTGATTGTGGATGCGGCGATGAACGATTTGATTCGCCCGCCGCTCTATCAGGCGCATCACGAAATCGGTGCTGTCCGCGAAACGAAAGAGACCGTCTTCGGCGACGTGGTGGGGCCGGTGTGCGAATCGGGCGACTTCTTTGCGCTCGATCGCGATTTGCCCGCAGCGCAGCAGGGCGACCTGCTCGTCGTTCACAGCGCGGGCGCGTATGCCTACACAATGGCGTCGAACTACAACAGCCGCCCGCGCGCGCCGGAAGTGATGGTGGACGGTGCGCGGCACGAGCTCGTGCGCGAGCGCGAATCGTTCGACGATCTCGTGCGCGGCGAGCGTATTCCGCAGTGGTAGCTCAGACAATCAGCATGCAGTCGCCGTAGCTGAAGAAGCGGTATTTTTCGCGCACGGCCTCGGCGTAGGCCTCCAGCACAAACTCTCGACCCGCAAACGCGGAAACCATCATCAGCAGCGTGGACTGCGGCAGGTGAAAGTTCGTCACCAGCGCATCCACCACCCGGAATATGTAGGGCGGATAGATAAAGATTTTCGTGCGTCCGCTATCCGGCACAACTGTGCCGTGCCGCGCTGCAACACTCTCGAGCGTGCGCACCGTTGTCGTGCCGACGGCGACCACGCGGTGCCCGCCGCTCTTTGCGTTGGCGATGGCGGCGGCCGTAGCTGGTGACAGCTCGTAGCGCTCGTCGTGCATCTTGTGGTCCTCGATACGCTCCGCGGAGACGGGGCGGAATGTGCCCAGCCCGACGTGCAGCGTAACCTCGGCGCGCTCGATCCCTTGCGCGGCGAGCCGCTCAAACACTGGGGGAGAAAAGTGAAGACCCGCCGTCGGCGCCGCCACGGAACCGGAGTGGCGGGCGAAGACTGTTTGATAGCGGGTGAGATCGTCCGGCTGATCTTCGGCATCGGACGCCCTTTTGATGTACGGGGGGAGGGGGATATGCCCGTGAGCCTCGGCAAAATCCAGGACCGGCCCCGAAATATGGAAGCGGACCGTCGCCTCACCCTGGTCGCCATAGGAGAGGAGTTCCACGTGGCCCCCGCCGTCGAGATCGAGGTGTCCGCCCGGATCGGGGCGGCGCCGGCAGCGGAGGAGGACCTGCCAAACGAACGGCTCGCGCTCTTCGAGGAGAAAGACCTCTGCGCGGCCGCCGGTACCCGGCTTTCGGGCAAAAAGACGGGCCCGAATCACCCGCGTATTGTTCAACACCAAAAGGTCGCCCGCGCGCAAAAATGCAGGTAAATCGGCGAAAAACCGGTGCTCCCAGCGCCTCTCGGCACGATGCAGCACCATCATCCGCGCACCCTCCCGCCGGGCAGCGGGGTGCTGAGCGATCAGCTCCGGCGGCAGATAATAATCAAAATCTCTTGTGTTCACTTTATTGACGAACCCGATAGCGGTGGGTATTGTTTTTTCTCGTGCAGAGGTACACTGAAGCGTGTAGGCTGTACGAAATCACAGGAGCAGATCATGATCAAGCCGATGCGTCGTTTGAAGAAAAAGGGGTTCACCCTCATTGAATTGTTGGTGGTTATCGCGATTATCGCGATTCTTGCCGCCGTCCTCACCCCGACCGTAACCGACGCGCTCACCCGCGGCAAGATGACGGGCACGCTTTCCAACGGCCGCAGCATCTTCCAGGCGCTGTTCGCGAAGGATATTGAAGATCCGATCTTCCAGACCGGCTCGGCATTCCCTCGCAAAACAGGCGGTGCGCCGACCTTCCAGAACTCGACCGACTTCTGGAAACACGTCGTTACCTCCGGAATCATGCGCGTCAGCACATCGTTCTTCAGCGCTCCTGGCGTTCCGCCGCCCACAAGCACGAACGTCACCGACTTCACCAAGGACAACAATGCGTGGTGCATCTCGGCCGACCTGAACGACTCGACAATTGACACCACTCCGCTCCTCTTCACGCGCAATTTGAACGTGAACAACTTGCAGGCGGGGACAGACTTTGCTGCCAGCCTTACAGAAAACAGCCCGTTCGGCACGAAGGGTCTTCCCACCGTATTCAAGGGCGGCAGCGCGATGATCTTCAAGAAAGACGCGTTGAACGCGAACTTCTATTCCGGCGGAACAAACATCACGGTTCTTCGCCCAGAATAAAGCTCTGCTCTATTCAGATGCGCCGCAGGTTTTTTTCGTGAAAACCTGCGGCGTACTGGTTAAGGGGTGGGGGAACACCGCCGGATAAAGAAAAAGTCGCGAGTTCGGGCGAGAATCTAGAGCAAAAGAAGGGTGCGAGTTGATCTATGTGCGGAATTGTCGGGTATGTGGGGCGGCAGGATGCGGTACCCCTGCTAATTGACGGTCTCAAGCGGCTCGAATATCGCGGATACGACTCCGCCGGCGTCGCGGTACTGGATTCAAACAACCTTTCCATCCGTCGCTCTGTCGGCCGCCTCTCCGCACTGGAAGATTCCCTGCATCTCGCGCCGCTCGGCGGGCGCCCCGGCATCGGCCACACCCGCTGGGCCACACACGGCGCACCGACCGAAGCCAATGCGCACCCGCACACGGATGATTCCGGCCGCATCGCGGTCGTTCACAACGGAATCATCGAAAACTACAAAGAACTTCGCGACGAGCTGAAGGCAAAAGGACACAAATTTGCGTCGCAAACCGATACCGAAGTCATTCCCCACCTCATCGCACAAGCTCGCACGGATGGCGCGACCGATACCCTCGCGGCGCTCCGCGCCTCTCTCTCCCGTGCGCGTGGCGCGTATGCTGTCGGTGTGATCTCGGCGGATGATCCCGACACCGTCTATGCGGCGCGGCACGGAAGCCCGTTGATCGTCGGAATCGGAAAGAATGAATACTTCATCGCGAGCGATGTTCCCGCCATTCTGAGCCGGATTGATAAAGTCATTTATCTGAACGACGGCGAGATCGCGGTGCTGCGCCCGGAGGGAGTGACCATCACCACCCTCGACGGTCAGGCGGTGCAACCGGACATTCAATCCGTCACATTGCAGGCAGAGGCAGCAGAACGCGCCGGATTCGAGACCTATATGCTCAAGGAGATTCACGAGCAGCCGCGTGTGCTGCGGAATCTCCTCGAAAAGCATAGCGACCTGACCGGCGAATTTGAGTTGAGCGCGGATTATTTCCGAAAACTCAATCGCATCATGATTGTCGCCTGCGGAACCGCATACCACGCCGGAATGTACGGTCGGCTCCTGCTCGAACACTTCACCGGTCTTGCGGTGGAAACCGATCTCGCCAGCGAATTTCGCTATCGCGATCCCAAGATTGATCCCGGCACACTGTTGATCCCCGTCTCCCAGTCCGGCGAAACGGCCGACACACTTGCCTGCATCCGCATGGCGCGCGGATGGGGCTGCAAAGTACTTTCCATTTGCAACGTCCCCGGCAGCTCCGTGGTTCGCGAGAGCGATTCCGTACTCTTCACTGAAGCCGGTCCGGAAATCGGTGTCGCCTCCACCAAGGCCTACACCGCACAGCAGATGGCGTTCGCGCTCCTCGCCCTTCACATCGCGCGCGCGCGCGGCACGCTGGACGAGGATGAAATCGCACTCTGTCTGGCGGATCTCCGAAAAGTGCCCGACGCAATTCACCTCGTCGTCTCGCGCAAAGAGGCCATTCGCGCCGTTGCAGGCAAACACCACGATGGCCCCAGTTCGCTCTATCTCGGACGCAAGTTCAATTATCCCACCGCCCTCGAAGGCGCGCTGAAGAACAAAGAAATTTCCTACCAGCACGCCGAAGGCTACGCCGCGGGCGAGATGAAGCACGGCCCCATCGCCCTCATCAATGAATACCTCCCCGTCGTCTGCATCTGCACCCGGACACGCGACGAGGTGTACGACAAGATGATCTCCAACATGAAAGAAGTGGAGGCGCGCCACGGACGAATCATCGCCGTTGCGA
The DNA here is from genome assembly GCA_039807095.1 of Kiritimatiellia bacterium. Taxonomy (GTDB): domain Bacteria; phylum Verrucomicrobiota; class Kiritimatiellia; order CAIVKH01; family CAIVKH01; genus JAMLJG01. Next base: position 66,758 of record JBDHQM010000009.1, on the reverse strand, counting down.
CAGAGGGCGATACCGTAGTGAAGGACATTGCGGGCGATATCATTTACGTCCCCGCAATGCGCGACGAGTATTCGCCCATCGTGAATGTCGTCGCCCTCCAGTTGTTGGCCTATTATGCCGCCCAGGCGCGCGGCACCGACATTGATAAGCCGAGAAATCTCGCAAAAAGCGTGACGGTCGAGTAGGCTCGCTCGAGCGACGGCTGAATTTCCAATCGTTGGAAGGCCGCGCGAACGCAATTTCCAACCGTTGGAAGTTTTGTTGATTCATGCGACTGATCATCAGAGGACAACGCCAGCTCTCGGGCACGTTCACGCCGGTCGGTAATAAAAACGCCGCACTGCCGATGCTCGCTGCGTGCCTGCTCACCGACCAGCCCGTCACGCTGCGGAATCTGCCACTGATCAACGACGTGCGCGTGATGCTCCAGTTGCTCGCGGAGCTGGGCGCCGACATCTCGCTCAACGAACAGACGCGCACCGTTACCGTCACGGCTGCGCGAATACGCCGCTCCAAGCTGAACGCGGAGCTGTGCAAACGCGTGCGCGCTTCGATTCTTTTTGCCGGGCCGCTCACCGCGCGAACGGGGCGCGCCAGTATCTATCCACCCGGCGGGGATGTGATTGGCAGGCGGCGCGTGGATACGCATCTCACCGCACTGCGCGCGCTCGGCGTCAAGGTGGAGGGCGGCGAATTTTTCGGATTCAGCGCGAAACGCCGCCTGCGCGGCAGTTCGATTCTGCTCGAAGAAGCCAGCGTCACCGGCACCGAAAATCTGATGATGGCGGCGGCCACCGCAATCGGCGAAACAACCGTCTACAACGCCGCGTGCGAGCCGCACGTGCAGGATCTTGGCGCGCTATTGATTGCAATGGGCGCACGAATTGACGGGCTCGGTACGAATCGCATTCACATCGAAGGCGTGGAAAAACTTGGCGGCGCTGAATATACCATCGGTCCCGACTACATCGAAGCGGGCAGCTATCTCGCCGCGGCGGCGGTCACCGGCGGTGAGCTTCGCTTGAACGGACTTCCGCGCGGGGACATTCGCTCTGTGCTCGGCCGCGTTTTCGCCCGCCTCGGAATTGGGTGGAAAGACGACGAGGGTACGCTGTTGCAGCCCGCGCATCGCTCATTCCGGATTCGCCGCGATTTCGGCGGAGCAATTTCGAAAGTGGAAGACGGCATCTGGCCGATGTTTCCGTCCGACCTGATGAGTGTGGCCATTGTGATGGCCACGCAGGCGCGCGGCAGTGTTTTGTTCCACGAGAAACTTTTTGAAAGCCGCATGTATTTTGTGGACCGCCTCATCGAAATGGGCGCGCGCGTGGTGCAGTGCGACCCGCATCGCGTCGTGGTGGACGGCCCGGCAAAGTTGCACGGCATCCACATGAGCTCGCCCGATATCCGCGCCGGAATGGCCATGCTCATCGCCGCGCTTTGCGCGCGCGGCACCAGCATCATTGACAGCGCGGAAGTGATTGACCGCGGCTACGAAAATGTAGACGAACGCCTCCGCGCGCTCGGCGCGGATGTGGAGCGCAAAAAATAGAGCGCGTGCGCTCTCCGGAAGTGATCTACAGTTAAAAAGGAAACCGCGCCGAGGATACCGGCGCGGTTTGTCTTTACAGTTGTTTATTTCGTTCAGTTGGGTGTTTGCGGAGCGGGGCGATCTGCGGGCGGCCCGCGACGGTCTCCACGACCCGGACGTTCGCCATCGCGACGCGAGTTGCGATTGCCACGATTGTCCATATTCTGGCGACGCTGATTCATCCGCAGCTCACGCAACACTGCCGGACCGGCAATTTCGCTGATTGCGAACTGGTCTTCGATGTGTGCCTTCCGGAGGTCGGTGCGGATACGGCCCGCATTCTCAACCGCCTTCATCACGGCTTCGCGATCAGGATTGTCCGCCATCATCAGCGACCGGACATTCGCCTCGGCTTCCTCGATCGCGGTGCGCAGTTCGGCGACCTTCTTTTCCGATGCAACGGCGCGCGCCTTGAGCGCGTCCACCTGAGCATCGGAAAGATTCAACTCCTTCATCCGCGCCTCGTTCTTCACCAAGCGTGAAAGGTTGACGCCGCGAGGCATTCCGCGATCGTCATCCGGACCTCCGCCACCACCCGGGCCGCGCGGTTGCGCCACGGCCGTAAGCGCTGTCGCGCTTACCAATGCAAGAATCACTCTCCACGTTTTCATGTTGTTGCTCCTGTTGGCCGCCCGGTGGGCCGCCTGTTGAAAGAACGCTGGCGCGGTGCGCTTTATTGCAAAGCGGAAGGCGTGCGAGGAAGCGTGCGGTCAACGAACTCGCTCAGCACACGCCAGAATGCGGGGGTCTCGTTCCAGCCGGATTCACCGTGCGGACCAGTGAGTTCCATCCGCTCCTTCGGCTCTGCCGCAGCGTCGAACAATTTCTGTCCCAGGTCGGGCGGAATCAGCGTGTCATCGCGCGAGTGGGCGAAGAGCTTTGGAATGTGAAGCTGCGCCACCCGCCGGTCTGCTTCATAACGCGATTTCACCAACCAGCGGAGCGGCAGCCACGGATAGATTCGCGAGCCCACATCCACAACGTTGTTGAAGCCTGCTTCGAACACCGCACCACGCACCGGTTTGTCCAATGCGAGCTGCGCGGCAATCGCAGCGCCGAGCGACGCGCCATACGCGACGACAGGCGGGTTCTCTTCATCGCCATAGCGCGCACGCACCACTTCATACGCCGCGCGCGCGTCGCGATAGGTGCCTTGCTCACTCGTGTACCAGCCGCGACTGCGTCCGTATCCGCGGTAGTCGAAGATGAAGATGTTCACGTCGAGCCGGTGCAGGTCTCTGCACAACTCCACGCGGTTCGCGATGTTCATTCCGTTGCCGTGGAAATAGAGGATGGTTCCACGCGCCGCCGGATGTGGGATCCACCAGCCGTGCAGGCGGACGCCGTCTTCCGCAAAAAAATCTACATCCTCGAACTCCATTCCAACATCCGCTGGCGTTCGATCTACCACGCGCGAGGGGACATAGAGACTCTTCCACTCGAACCAGCGCAGCAGCAGCCAGAGCGCGGCGATCCAGAAAAACAGACGAAGGATCAGTTGCTTCATTTGATCTCAAACGTGTAGGGGCACGCGCAGAGGATTTGCGCGCCGCGCGATGTGACTGCGACCGTGTCCTCGATTCGCACGCCGCCGTGTTCCGGATAGTAGAGGCCCGGCTCCACCGTGACGACGTGCCCCACGCGAAGGCGAACCGGCGCAAGTGAAATGGAGGGCGATTCGTGAATATCGAGGCCGATACTGTGTCCTGTGCCGTGGAAGAATCCGACAGGTGTGCCGTCTATGATTTCGGTTTTGAATCCCGCCGCCGTCAGTTGCGCTTGCACATCCTTGTGAATCTCGTCCGCGCGCGCGCCCGGTTTGATTCGCCCGCGCGCACGGGCTTGCGCGTTGAGAACTGCACGATACATCCACTTTTGTACATCTGTTGCGGCGCCTTTGACCACGGTGCGTGTGATGTCGCCCCAATAGCCGGTTTTGCGGTGCTGCGGAAAAATATCGAGCACGATCGTTTCGCCTGCGCGCAGTGGGCCTTCGCCGCGATGATGCGGATCCGCCGCGTGACGGCCGCACGCGGCAATCGTCTCGCGCGCGGCGCAATCGTGCGCGAGGAGCGTTTCATCAATCGTTCTCCGCAATCGTTCGGACGTGAGCACAGTGCGATTGAGTTTCAGTTCTCCACTGCGCGACACGTCCGCTGCGCGAATATCTGCAACCGCTGCGCGCACGGCTGCAGCGGCGGCTTTTTGCGCAGTCGCAATGTGCGCGATTTCGGTTTTGTTTTTGATTTCGCGTTCGGGATAGAGCGCACCTTTGGCGATTTCAATTTTCACTCCTTCCGCTTCCAGCGCACGCGCGACCTTCAGCGGAAACTGTGCATCCACCCACACGCGCCGCACACGCGTACGCTTCAAAAGATTCACCGCCCACGCAGCGATGGAGCGACGGTCATACAACGGCAGGCCCAATTCTTCCGGCGTGTACACGATCGAGCCCTTTGCCTCCTCGCGCGCGCGACCGACTTCGAGCACGGGCACAACTAAATGTCGCTCGCGTTGCGTTTGCAGAAACACCACCGGGTCAACCGGCTGAAAACGACTCGCATAGCGCATATTTGCCGCATCTCCCGACCCGGCCACGATTAAGCGCGCTACTGTTGATGAGTTTTTCATTTTGTCTCCCTTTGCTGCGACGGCGCGAGCGGATTGCGCGTTTTTCCCCAGTTTTCCGACATTTTTATTCTCCGCAATTTCGCAACATGTTGCCACCGCACAAATAACAGCTTTGTTTTTTCTGACGCTACATATTGCGGTTTTTCAGTTTCTCCGTCTATTCATTGTGGCATCAGAAATAGATTCCTTTTCTCCGGTTTTTACCCTTGTCCCACTTCGCTTCGACTTTTACGTTCCGTTTGTCGCAGGCAAGAGACAGGGGTGTAAACGGCTGTTGATAAGTTGTGGATAACTTGATTCGGGCGATGGTTTTCGTCGCTGCGTCCACTGATTTTCCGCTGTATCTGCGCTTCGCGACGACATGCCTGCTGCCATTGGGGCGGCGGGTGCAAGGAATATATTGTGATGAGCGCAGAGGTCATGTGGGCGCAAGCCTGCAAACATTTGAAGTCCACGTTATCGAAAGACGTGTTTGATCGTTGGATTGCTGTCATCGAGGCGGCATCGCTGGAGAGCGACAAACTGGTTCTTACGGTTCAGAATAATTTCTACCAGAGTTGGCTGGAAGAAAACTATCTTTCGCTCATCAAAGACGCGGTGACGGTGGTACACGGTACACCGCTTGAGATTTCGTTTGCGGTGTCCCGTTCTGCAGCCGTTCCGGAAGCGCCTGCGCCGACGCAACCGCAGCGTCCCCCGGAGCGCGAGAAGCCCACTCCGGTGCAGATGAAGCAGCCGCTGAATCAGAATTACACCTTTGATTCCTTCATTGTGGGTCCCTCGAACAGTTTTCCGCACGCGGCATCGCTCGCGGTGGCGCAGTCGCCGGGGCGCGCATACAATCCGCTCTTCATTTATGGCGGGGTGGGGTTGGGCAAGACGCATTTGATGCAGGCGATCGGACATTCCGTGGCGTCGCAGACGAAGGCGTCCATTGCGTATGTCTCCTCCGAGACCTTCACGAACGAGTACATTGACGCGTTGCAGCGCAAGGCGCTGGTTCAGTTCCGCAAAAAATATCGCAGCGTGGACGTGCTGTTGATTGACGACATTCAATTTCTCGGCGGAAAGGAGCGTCTGCAGGAGGAGTTCTTCCACACCTTCAACGCGCTCTTTGACAGCCATAAACAGATTGTGCTGACGTGCGACCGGCCTGCGTGCGAGATTCCGGGGTTGGAGCATCGTCTCGTTTCCCGCTTTGAGTGGGGGTTGGTCACCGAGCTTGAGCTTCCAGACGTGGAGACGCGCATCGCGATCCTGCGCAACAAGCAGGAGCAGATGAAGCTGAATCTGCCTGACGAGATCATCAATTATCTCGCAGAGAATATCCGGTCGAACATTCGCCGGCTGGAAGGTGCGTTGATTCGCGCAGTATCCTATTCCTCTCTCACCGGTCGGCCGTTGACGCGCGAGACGCTGGACTATCTCCTGCGCGACACGCTGGATCAGGAGACGCACGAAACGCTGACGATGGAAGAGATTCAGAAAGTCGTGGCGGATCACTTCAATTTGCGCCTGGCCGACATGACGAGCAACCGCCGCCCACAATCCATCGCGTTTCCGCGCCAGATTGCGATGTATCTCTGTCGGGAGCTGACTCCGCACTCGCTGCCCTCCATCGGGCAGGCGTTCGGGCGCAATCACGCGACGGTGCTGCATGCGCACCGCCTCATTATGGATCGTCTGAAGCAGGATGCTGCATTCCGCCAGAACATGGCTGTTCTCCAGCAACGCCTGGACAAACGTTCCTGATGAACCCTTTTGATAACGTGTCGAAAACCCGCCCTCTTCATGTGGAGAGTCTGTTGCCTCTTGTTGACGCCTCCGTTCTGTTCACAGCCGGGGGCATTCATGCACGGGTTATCACACAGTTATCCACAGACGGAAACCACCTCGAAAGCCCCTCCTATACGTCACGGAATACTTGTTGTTCCACTTGTCATGCGACATAATAAGAAGATTATAGGTACTCGTTTATTAAATCCGTACTCTCAGAGGATGTGTACAACGGGCACAAGGAAAGAAGCTGTATGAAACTGACGGTCAGTAAAGACGCCATATTGGACGGCCTGCAGAAAACGCAGTCCATCATCTCCACTCGCTCCACGTTGCCGGTCTTATACAACGTGTATCTGAAGGCCGAGCAGGATCGCGTGTGGCTCACGTCCACCGATCTGGAGGTGACGGTTCGCACTGCGGTGGCGGCGAAGGTGAGCCGCACGGGGGGAACCACACTGCCGGCGCGCCGCATTTTCAGCATCTTCAGAGAGCTGCCGGTCAACGAGATTGAGATTGATGTGGACGATCGCGATGTCGCGACGATTCGCGCGGGCGCTTCGTTCTACAAGATCAACGGCATTTCGGAGGACGAGTTTCCGCCGTTGCCGAAGTTTCAGGGCAACCGCATCTATTCGCTCGAACAGGCTGCGTTCAAGAGCATGTTGCAGGCGACGCATTATGCGGTTTCGACGGATGAGTCGCGCCCGATGCTGAGCGGTGTGCTGTTGAGTTTCAAGGGCGGCAAGCTCTCGGTGGTGGCGACGGATGGCCGGCGCATGGCGATGTGGGAGCAGGAGTCGGAGTTTGGGAGCGATATGGAGGGCGAATGGACCGTCCCCACCAAGACGGTTGGCGAGCTGCTCAAGTTGTTGAACACAGAGGGGCAGATTCGCATTCAGGTGGCGGAGAGTCAGATTTCGTTTGAGTTTGATAATCTGCTGATGATTTCGAAGTTGGTGGATCACGCCTATCCGAATTTCCGGCAGGTCATTCCGCAGGGGTCGGACGAGCGCATCAGTTTGGAGCGCGAGTTGGTGCTGCACGCGGTGCGGCGCGTGGCGCTGTTGCTGACGGATCGCTCGGGTTCGATCACGCTGAGTTTTTCCAAGGACCATCTCGATGTTTCGGCGATGGCGGTGGATGTGGGGGAAGCGAAGGAGCGGGTTGCGATCAAGTACAGCGGCAAGGATGTGTCGGTGGCGTTCAACCCCGATTTCCTTCTGGATCCGCTTCGCAACTTGTCGAGCGACGAGGTTAGTTTTGAAGTCAGCGATGAGCTTAGCCCCTGCTTGATTCGGAACGATAAGCCGTTTCTCTATGTGTTGATGCCGATGCGCATCAAGTAGCGCGCGAGCGCTGCGGGGCGGAGGGATGGTTGCCCGACTAGGATTTGAACCTAGACAAACAGATCCAGAGTCTGTTGTGCTACCGTTACACCATCGGGCAATCGGACGACCAGAATTAGGCGGATGCCGGGCTAAAGTCAAGTCAGGCGACGATGCGCATTTTGTTTATACGCCATGCGGAGGCAGTTGAGGCGGACGGGTTTGACGGGCCGGATGCTGCGCGACCGCTTACGAAAAAAGGGAAAACGCTCTTTTCTCACGTTGCCGGGCGCCTTGCTGCGGGATATCCGCGAGTGAAACGAATTCTTTCGTCCGAGGCCGTGCGGGCGCGCCAAACGGCGGAAATTCTGGCGGACTCGTATGGAGCGGTCTGCGTGGAGCTGTGTCCGGCGCTGAATCCGGGCGCTTCCGTGGAGGCAATTGAGGGAGTGCTCCGCACGCTGCCGGATGAAGGATGGGTGGCGGTGGTCGGGCACGAACCGGACTTTTCATCGGCTGTTTCCGCGCTGGTTTCGGGTGGGGCGTTGCGGTTGAAGTTGAAGAAGGGCGGCGTTGTGGACGTGGAGGTTCCGGCGCGCGGCGCGGCGACGCTGCGCGCGGTCTGGGAACCGAAGCGGTGGGTGCGCATGGAGCGGGCGGGTGGATCATGATGCGGGCCCGCCGCATTGTTGCGTCGGCGTTGGCGGTGACGCTGCTTTTCACCTTGGCAGAGCACGAAGCGGTTGCGGCCAAGCGCGCGAAAAAGAAGGACGGCTGGAACCGCAAAATTGAGGCGGGGATGAATCTGACGGAAGGGAACAAGGATTCCGTCCAGACGCGAATGCAGTTGGATGCGAAGCGGAAGAGTGAGCAGAGCGAGTCGCTGTTGAAGCTGCGCGGCGAGATTGGTGAAACGTCCGGTGAGCGCACACGCGAGCGCGTTGCGGCGGAGGCGCTGCATCGCAGGACGTTGGGGCCGCGCCACTACATGGCATATCGCGCTGAGTTTCTTTATGACGGGATTGCGGATTTGGATTATCGGGTGCTGCTGGCACCCTCCTTCGGATTGATTGCACTGACGGATGCCGCGCAGGAGTTGCGGTTAGAGCTTGGCCCGGCGGGCATCGTTGAGAAGAAGGGCGGCGAACGCGAGGCCTATCCGGCTTTGCTTGCGGCTGAATATTACGAGTGTCGGCTCACAGCGGTTTCGCAGGTGAAGCAGGGAGTTGAATATATCCCCGAACTGCGCAACGGGTCGGAGTCTTATTTGGCGAAGGCGTTTCTGGAGCTTGTGTTGGAAATGGATGAGCAGTTGAGCGTGCGTTTGCGACTGGAAAGCGACTACGACAGTCATCCGGCGGAAGGAAAGGAAAAGCAGGACACCACCTTCAGTGTGAGCCTGGGCTATACATTTTGAACCCGCTTGCGAGACGGGGGAGGGGCGGGGGTTCTGTTGTCCGTTCATCGAGCGGATGGAGTTGTTTGATGTTTCGTACACGTTTTTATAGCGCGTTGGTTTTGCTCACTCTGGCTCTGGCCGCTGGCGCACAGGGGGAGTGGACGACGTATTCCGTTCGCGACTTGGGGACTCTGGGCGGGGCGAACAGCCGCGCGTATGCGATCAACGAACAGGGCTGGGTTGTCGGCGAAGCGGAGACCAAGGAGGGCCATCTGCGCGCGTTTCTGTGGACGCCGGATCAGGGGATGCGCGAACTGGGCACGTGCGGGGGGGACACCAGTCGGGCGTATGCGATTAACGAGCGCGGGCAGGTTGCGGGCGAGGCGGAGGACGAGGAGGGGCGCGTTAAGCCGTTTCTGTGGAGCGCGGAGAAAGGGTTGGAGGATCTCCCGCTGCCGGATGGTTTTCGCGAGGGCTACGTTTTTGACATGAACAATTTTGGCGTCTTGGTCGGCGGTGGCGAGAGCGACGCGGGCACCCGCGCGTTGATGTGGAATGTTGATGGCGTATCGGTTCCCGAGCCCTTGCGCGAGCGGGGCGCGAGTCTGGCCCACGCCGTGAACGACGTCGGCGACATTGCAGGTCAGGTGGAATTCAGTCCGGAGGGCGATTTTGTGAGTCACGCCTTCGTGGCGGGTGTGAATGGAATGAAGACGCTGGTTTCCACCGGTTCTACAGAGTGGAGCAGCGCTGCGCTGGCGCTGGCGGGCAACGGTGTGGCGGTGGGGTATGCGGAAGAGAGCAATGTGACGCATGCGGTGCGGATTTTTGGCGGCGCACGGACGGAGGATATGGACACGCTTGAAAATGTGTACAGCGTCGCACACGCCATCAACGAGAATGGTGTGGCAGTCGGGTTGTTTGTGAGCAGCCATGAGGATGACGATCGCGCGTTTGTGTCGCGAGCCGGAGTGATGGCAGATTTGAATGAGCTGATTGAGACGGACGAACCGTGGCTGATCGTTGAGGCGCGCGGGTTGAATAATCAGGGTGCGATTGTCGGGTACGGATTGCGAGGCGAGCGCGAGCGAGCGGTTTTACTGGTGCCGCAGGCCGGGGGCGCGGGGCCGCGCCCGCAGATTGGCATCGTGGAACCGGTCGCCGGGACGCAGTTCACGGAAGGCGATCTGATTTCGTTGGAGGCGAAGGTGGAGACAAACGGGTCGAGCGTGAAGCGGGTGACCTTCTTTTCGAGCGGCATTGTGCTGGGTTCGGTGACAGGTGCGCCCTATCGCCTGGAGTGGCGGAATCCGCCGCCGGGCCCCCATCATTTGGTTGCGGCGGTGGTCAGCGCTGACGGCCTGGTTCGCCGGTCACCGCGCGTGCCCGTGCAGGTTCAACTTCGCGATGTGGCGGATCCTGCCGTTGCGATGCTGGAGCCAAACGACGGGACTGCGCTGGCGCTGGGCGATGAGCTGCGCGTCGTGGCGGAGGTGGTTTCCGCCAATGCGCGGCCGCTCTCGATTCGCCTTTTGCTCGATGATCGGGAGGTGTTCAGCACGCGCGGGTTTTCCGCGCGATACGACTGGAAACCGGCGGCTACGGGGCTCTACACGTGGGTATCCATCGTCACAGATGCGCAAGGAGTTACCGCCACATCGCTGCCAGCCCGTGTGAACGTCACGGAAGTGGAGGAACTGTAAGGTTTTGCGTGTGAGATGCGATAAACACTTAATAGTGTTTGGTGAACATTTGGCCCGGAAGCCGGTCAAATGGCAAAAGGGCGGTTACCCGAAATGATGGAGTCAGACAAAACAGTCAGAATTTATCTGCGCGAAATCGGACAGACTCCCCTGCTGACGCCTGAGCAGGAAATCAAGCTCGCCGCCCGGATCAAGCGGGGCGATGAGGAAGCCAAGAGTCTGATGATTCGCTCGAACCTGCGCCTGGTCGTGAAGATTGCGCACGACTATGCACGCTATGGGTTGCCGTTGCTGGATCTTATTTCTGAAGGGAACATCGGGCTGATGAAAGCCGTGGAGCGGTTTGACCCGAAGAAGGGGGGAAAGCTCAGCACCTACGCCGCGTGGTGGATCAAACAGGCGATCAAGCGCGCGCTGGCCAATCAGAGCAAGACCATCCGGCTGCCCGCGCATTTGGTGGACAAGATTGCGCGGATGCGGCGCGTGGAGCATCAGTTGACGGAACGGCTGGGGCGCGAGCCGCTGGTGGATGAAATTGCGCTCGAAATGCAGGTGGAACCCAGTGTGATCACGCATTGGCAGACGGTTTCGCTCAAGCCCGCGTCGTTGGATGCGCCGATTGGCAACGATAGCGACAGCAGTGAATTCGGCGACTTGATCGGCGATGATCGCGCGCGGACACCGTATGACGAAATTAATGATCAGCAGCTCAAAGACGAGGTGGATGAGCTGTTGGATCATCTCACTCCTCGCGAGCGCGACGTGTTGAAGTATCGCTATGGCTTGCGCGATGCGCGCGTGCAGACGCTGGAGGAGATCGGTCGGCGCTTGAACGTCACTCGCGAGCGCGTGCGGCAGATTCAGAACGAAGCGGTCGGAAAGTTGCGGCAGATGATGGAAGAGAACGAGAGCATTCACGAACCGGAGGGTGTTGGCGTATGAGCCTTGAGAAGATCAAAGCGGCAATTCGCGATGTCCCGGATTTTCCGAAGCCGGGCATTCTTTTCAAAGACATTACGCCACTGTTGAGGGATCCGGCGCTGTTTCGTTCGGTGGTGAAGATATTTGTGGATCGCCAGCGCGGGCGCTCGATTCAGCGCATTGCGGCGGTTGAGTCGCGCGGGTTTCTGCTGGGCGCGGCGGTGGCGCACGAATTGGGTGTGGGGCTGGTGCCGATTCGGAAGAAGGGCAAGCTACCCTACGATACGATTGAGCAGACGTATGATCTGGAATATGGCAGCGCGACGATTGAGGTGCATCGCGATGCGTTTGAGCCGGGCGAATCGGTACTGTTGATTGACGATCTGTTGGCGACCGGCGGGACGGCGTGGGCTGCCGCGCAGTTGATTGAAAAGCTCGGGGCGCGCGTGCTGGAGATTGATTTTCTGATTGAGCTGTCGTTTTTGAACGGGCGCTCAAAGTTGTCGCGTTATCCGATTTTTGCGCCGATTTCATTTTAGCGGGGCCGTTTTGGCGAAAAGGTGCAAACAGAGCTGCGGCTGTGAGGGTATTGTTTAGACTAGCGTATGAATTTTCGACCGCACCCCGGTGAAACAACAATGATTGAGATACGCCCGTCGGTCGCCATCATCGGCGCGGGGATGGCGGGCATCACGGCGGCGCGCGTGCTGTCGGGGCGGGGATATTCCGTTTCGCTCTTCGAGAAAAACAGCCTGGTCGGCGGGCGTATGACGAGCAGGCGGGGCGGAGAGTGTCTCTTCGATCACGGGTGTCAGTTCTTCACCGTGCGCGATGAACGTTTTCGCAGCCATGTCGAGCGATGGGTGGAACAGGGGTGGGCCAGCGTCTGGCCTCACCGTATGGCCGCGTGCGACAAGGGGCAGATCACTTTGCTGCAGGACGACGCGGTGCGCTATGTCGGTGTGCCCGGCATGGACGGTATGCTCAAGGGTGTCGCGAATGAATTGAATCTGCAGCTCGATGTTCACATCACAGGAATCCAGCGCACTGCCGATGGAGGTTGGATGCTGAACTCTGCGCAGGGGCCGCTGGCGGAAGAATACGAAATTGTCATTGTCGCCGCGTCGGCTGAGCACGCAGTTTCGCTGCTGGCGCCATCGCCTGCGCTGAGCGGAAAAGCGGCTTCGGTCCGGATGCAGGTGTGTTGGGCGGTTCTGGTTGGATTTGAATTTGAGTTGGATACGCCGTTTGATGCCGCGTTTGTCCGCAACAGCCCGCTGGTGTGGATTGCGAACAACGGGAGCAAGCCGGGTCGCTCCGAGCGCGAGGCGTGGGTTCTGCACGCATCGCCCGTCTGGTCGCGCGAGCATTTGAATGACGAGCCGGATCGCGTGAAAGAACTTCTGTTGCGCGCATTCTGTGAGGCGCTCGGAATCGGCGATGTGCGCCCTGTCACGCTGTTGTCACACCGCTGGGGCAACGCCGCGCCTGCGAATGCGCTGGGTACGGGATTTTTGTGGGATGATGAACTTTCGCTCGGGGCCGTTGGCGACTGGTGCACGGCTCCGCGCGTGGAAAACGCGTTTCTCAGCGGTCTCTCTCTTGCGGATCATCTGATCGCGTAGCGCCCGCGCGCGAGGTTGTGATCAAACGGCGCTGTGGAGCGCGGCGTGCGCTTGTGCTAGAGTTGCCCCATGACTGATCAATGCCTGCTGGGTCGTTTGGAAGGACTCGATATCGCCGTGGCGTACGTGCTTGCCGCCGAAACGGTGGGAGAAGCCGTGCGCCGTCACGATTGCGATCCCGCAGGGGCGCATCTGCTCGGCCGCGCCATGGCTTCGGGTATTCTTGCCGCGGCATCGCTTGGTGAGGGCCAGCGGCTAAACGCACGCTGGGCGTATGAGGGATTGTTGCGAACAATCGTTGTGGACAGCGGGCCGGACGGCGCAACGCGCGCCTTCATTGCGCCCCCGCATCTGGCCGGGGCGGCGGACGAAGGTGCGCTGTACGGCGCATCGGGAAGCATTCAAATGATTCGCAGTCGAAAAGGCGCTGTGATTGCGCACGGCTCCACACGCGCCGATCTGTTGGACGTTGTGGAGGATATCAATCACTTCCTCTGCATGAGCGATCAGACGGAGTCGGCGCTCGCCGCAACCATCGCGCTGTCGCCCGACCCGGCTGCGCCGATTCACGTGTGCCGGGGGATTCTGCTGCAAGCGCTGCCGGGGTGCGATCTCATCCGGTTTCAGCGGATACGCGATCGCCTGACGATGCCCGCCGCGCGCGAGCTTCTGTCCCGCCGCGAGGAGAGCGATAACCTTGTTGAAAACATCCTGCACGCCGTGATGGCGGGTGAAGACGCGTCCGCAAAAATCACGCTGAACGCCGCGACCGCGCCATTCTTCCGCTGTACCTGCACGCGAGAAAAAATGGGGGCCGTGCTGCGATCACTTCCGTATGGGGAGCGAATGGATATCGTGCGAAAACAGCAGCCCGTTGTTGTGAACTGCCGTTTCTGCGGCGAGCGCTACGAGTTGAGCATTGAGGAGTGCATCCGCGCGTGGAATCCGCAGGACGACGCTCCACCTGCGCCCGGATCGTAATGCCGTGGAGGCCGACGTGAATGCGCCGCAGGTGGAACTCGTCGTCGCGCGCTTTCAAGAAAGCGTGAATTGGCTGCGCCGCGTGCCGTCCGCGATTCGCGTTCATCTTTACGACAAGTCCGGCGAAGCGGTGAGCGGGCGGAACATGCTGCCGAATATGGGGCGCGAGGCGCATACCTATTTGCACCACATCGTCGCGCGCTATGACGAGCTGCCGGATGTGACAGTTTTTGCGCAGGGGCACCCCTTCGATCATGCACCGGATTTGCACAAACGCCTCCGTGCCCTTGCCAGCGGCGCGGAGCGCGTGGAGGCATTCCGCTGGTTCGGATTTCTTGTGGATTGCGATGACGCGACCGGATCGCGCCTGTTCCAGCGCTGGAGCAAGAATCCGGAAGCGCGTCCACTGCCGATGGAAGTGTTTTGGCGCGAGGTATTTGGCGATGAGGCGATGCCGGAGTTGTTCTGCTTTTTCGGCGGCGCACAGTTTGCCGTCACGCGCGATTGCGTGCGCCGCAGGTCGCGCCGTTTTTATGAACGCGCCCTCGGCGTCGCCGAAGCGTTACCCGATGCCGCGCACTGCTTTGAGCGTACGTGGGACCGAATTTTCCAGGAAAACGGGATACCTGAGGCCCTACGCGGCCGCCCATTGCCCATCTTTCTCAAGCCCATTCGAGCGGAATTGGCTGCCCGCGCGCCGTGTATTTTGCATTGAAGAATCTGCGGGCCTGTGGTGAGGATAGAGGTCGGATGAGTGCTGATCTTAATTCAATTCTGGGCGACTGGCCGTATGACCCGGCATCCGTCAATGCGCGTTGGGTCGTCGGTCGGGACGGGAAGCGCAAGGTGCAATTGCGGCTGGACCTCGGCGTGTTGCAGATGGATCCGAAAGGGCGGCCTGACGGCCAGCGCCCGTTTGGGCAGGAATCTCTGCTCGCGCACTACACGGAGCGCGAAGTAGTGGAAGGCACGGAGATGGAGTCCTTCACAATTGACGCCGCCGCATGTGCGGAGCTTCAGCAGGAAGCGGCGCAATACTACTATCGCTATATTTCGCTCTATGCCCTGCGCGACCTCGAAGGCGTGGTTGCGGATACGGATCACAACCTCGGCATATTTGAGTTGGTCTCGCGCCACGTTGAAGACGACGAGCTCGCCTGGCAGTTCCTGCAATTTTATCCGTATGTCCGGATGATGAACGCGCGCGCCATTGCGGAGCGCCTCTCCGGAATGCAACAGTTCGACGAAGCCATCGAAGCGCTCGAAGAGGGCATCGCAGACATTCGCGACTTCTGGACTGAGCAGGGCGATGAAGAGGACGAAGAAGAATCGCGCGAAATCGAGATGCTAACCGATCTGCTCGGCGATCTGCGCGGTTCCCGTCCGCGGTCTGAGACAGACAAACTGCAGGATGAACTTTCGCGCGCCGTCGCCACGGAAAATTACGAGCGCGCCGCCATCCTTCGCGACGCCCTCAAAATGCTGCGTCGCCCCTGATTCCTCTGGAACGCTTTCCTGGCGTAGATCCGGGGTGAGTTGACGAGCTCCTTTTTTAACCATGGATTTCACGGATTTACACCGATGGAAGAAGGAGAAAAATTTCGAATTTCGAATGGCGGATTTCGGATTTGGGGAAGAAGAAGTAACCACGAATGAACCCGCCCACAGCGCTGCGCGCAGTGCGGCGGGCAGGCACGAATTTACACGAATGAGGAGAAATAAAGACCGGATAACGGGATTGGCCGGATCGGACGGGAATGAAGCGCAACGCCTGAAGCTCGAGAGTTCGTGAGAATTACCGGCTCGCTTGGAAAGCTCGCCCTACCAGATTATGGGCGGTAGGGCGACCTCTCCGAGGGAGCCGAGTGTGAACCAACGGCTCTTAAACTTTGTGCCTATGTGCCTTTGGACCTCTGAGCCTTCTCAAAACTCCTGCCTTTTGTTCAACCACGGATTTCACGGATTTACACCGATGGAAGAAGGGGAAAAATTTCGAATTTCGAATGGCGAATTTCGGATTTGGGGAAGAGGAATTAACCACGAAGAACGCGAAGGGCCCGCCCACAGCGCTGCGCGCAGTGCGGCGGGCAGGCACAAAGGATGGAGGAAGAAAAAGAGAAGAGTGATGGAGGTCCGGGAAAACTCGACCTACTCGATAATGTCGGTTAACTCGATCTACTTGAACAATGGTCTGACCCGATTGACCGCATTGACCTTATTGACCGGGGGGAAGGTAGGGCGAGCTTTCAAAGCGAGCCGGAATTATGATTGAAGAGAATCAGCCATTCTGAGGCGGATTGATGAACTAACGACTCATAAACTTTGTGCCTCTGCTTGTCACGGCGTAGCCCCGCGCCTGCGGGGCGAAGCCGGATGCCTCTGTGCCTTTTGCTCAACCACGGATTTTCACGGATGAAGAAAGAAGAGACCGGATAACGGGATTGGCCGGATGGACGGGATTGGAGTGGATGAGTTGATAGGTTGATGAGGGAAGAGAGGCTTAAATTTTTTCTCCTAACTCCTATCTCCCAACTCCCAACTCCTAATTCCTAACTCCTCAGTTCTTCACGACCGAATGCGCCGGATGATGACGCCGCCGGATTTTTCGTCGGGTTCGAGTTCGAGCAGGCCGCGGCTGGCAGCCTCTTCGAGCAGTTTATTGAACGAGCGGAATCCGTAATAGGATTCGTTGAAGCCGGGGCGACGGCGACGCAAAGTTTGCTTTACCATGGAGCCCCAGATTTTTTCTTCGGAGCCGCGTTCTTCGGCGATTGCCTCAATGGTCTCCATCACAAGATCAATCGCTTCCTGCGGCTTGCCGGGATCGGAAGTTTTCGTATCTGCTTTCTCCGGGGCGGCCTTTTCCGGTTTTGTGTCCGCAGCGGTTTCCGCAGTCGCTTTGCGCGCAGTTGTGGCGCGCGGGCGACGCGGGGTGCGGACGCGGGCGAGGTCGTCGTAATAGATGAACTCGTCGCAGTTGGCGATGAGCAGGTCAGAGCTGGAGTTCTTCACGCCGACGCCGATGACGGTTTTGTTGTTCTCGCGCAGTTTGCTGACCAGCGGTGAGAAGTCGGAATCGCCGCTGATGATCACAAAGGTATCCACGTGGGGCTTTGTGTAGCAGAGGTCGAGGGCGTCCACGACCATGCGGATATCAGCGGAGTTCTTGCCCGACATGCGGACGTGCGGAATTTCGATCAGCTCAAACGCCGCTTCGTGCATGGCGGGTTTGGAGTCTTTGTAGCGAGCCCAGTCGCAGTAGGCTTTTTTGACGACAATGCTGCCCTTGAGGAGCAGTTTTTCCAGCACGAGCCGGATGTCGAATTTTTCGACGCGCGTATCGCGCACGCCGAGCGCGATGTTCTCGAAGTCACAGAAGACGGCGAGGTTCGCGGTGTCATGGGTTTTGTTCATTTCTTTCTCTTTTCTCAACGGAGGCGTTTGAGGGCCTCCCATACGCTGCAGCGGCGGCCAATTGATAGACCGGGAGTTCTGTCGCGAATGATCTGCCGCCACGCGGCGGCCGGATGCGAAGGATTCCAATCGGCGTCCCAGAGGGTCGCCAGGCGGCCGGTGATTCGCTCTTCGCCGGAGCGGGGCAGGGGATCGGATCCGTAGAGAATCGAGAAACCGCGCGAATGCGCCGTACGAAGAAGCGGCGATGGGGAAACCCATGCGGGCCGCAAACAGGTATCCGCCAACACTACGTCCGCTGGCGTGTGTGTGTCCAGTATATTCTGAATGAGCGTCCCGCGCGGGCCGATCCATTTTCCGAAGCCCCAGGGCAGCGCGACGACGGCGTCGCCTTCCGCCACACGCGCAAGTGTCGCATCCAGCGGCAGCCCGTCTTCAATCCTCAGGTCGCGTCCGAGTGCGAGCACTTCCACGCGTTCTGCCGTGACGATCTGGCGCCCGGCGATGAGGTGGAGCGTCGCGTTTTCCGAGGTCGCTGTGAGTGCGTCGGGATCTGCGGTCGGCGCAAGGGTCCACCGGTCGGCCTTCAGCTCTCCCCCGCGGAGCGCCGTGAAAGCCGTCTGGCCGGCGCGCTCGGTGAGGCAGAGCGCGAGGACGCGTGCCTCCGGCGCGGCGCGCCGAAGGTTCTCTGCTGCGGCGGCGAGCTGGGTATCCAGATTGTAGAATGGATAAAGATGGACGTGTGTATCGGCCGCGATCTGCATGGCGGAAGGATGCCCGAATGCCCAGGGCGGCGCGATCAGAAACAGCTAATCTTTGCATTCCCCGGCAGGCGCATTATAGTGCGACGGCTTTAGGGATTTTTATGACAAACTCCTCCTTCTCGCTTCGCCACATCGGACCTCGCCCGGAAGAAACGCGCGCCATGCTTGCCGCCATCGGCGTGCCCTCGCTCGACCAACTGATGGATGAGACCGTTCCAGAATCCATCCGCAATCGCGGGGCTCTCAATCTTCCGGCGGGCGATAGCGAATTCGAGCACCTCGCGCGCCTCCGCGGCATCGCGACGAAGAACCGCGTCTTTCGCTCGTACATTGGGCAGGGTTATTACGGCACTGTGACTCCACCAGTCATTCAGCGCTGCGTGCTGGAGAATCCGAGTTGGTACACGCCGTACACGCCGTATCAGGCGGAAATCTCGCAGGGCCGCCTCGAAGCGCTGCTCGTTTTCCAGACGATGGTGTGCGATCTCACGGGGATGGAGGTTGCGAATGCGTCGCTGCTCGATGAAGCGACCGCGGCCGCCGAGGCGATGGCGATGTTGCATCGCATTCAATCGCGCAAGACGAAGGGCGCAAGCCGCGATGTGTTTTTCGTGTCGGATCGCGTCTATCCGCAGACCCTCGACGTGCTGCGCAGCCGCGCGGAACCCATCGGCATCACCCTGCGCGTGGGGTCGTTCCGCACGGCCAATCTCGATGAGTCGGTCTTCGGCGCGCTTGTGCAGTTCCCCGATGCTGACGGAAACGTGAGCGATCTCAGCGCGTTCATCAACCGCGCGCATGCGAATGATATCCTCGTCGCTGCGGCGACTGATCTGTTGGCTGTCGCATTGCTCACGCCGCCGGGCGAGTTCGGCGCGGACGTTGTATTCGGCAGTGCGCAGCGGTTCGGCGTGCAGATGGGCTTCGGCGGACCGCACGCCGCGTTTTTTGCCACGCGGAATGAATATCTTCGTGAAATGCCGGGTCGCATCATCGGCGTCTCCGTGGACGCCGCCGGAAATCAAGCCTACCGAATGGCGCTCCAAACGCGCGAGCAGCATATCCGCCGCGAGAAGGCGAAGTCGAACATCTGCACCGCGCAAGCACTGCTCGCCAACATCGCCGCGTTCTATGCGATCTATCACGGAGCCGATGGCATCCGCCGGATTGCATACACGATTCACAACCGCGCGCGCGTGCTGAAACACGCCGCCGCATCGCTGGGCTATCTGACCGCCTGCGCGTATTTCTTCGACACGCTGAAACTGATTCCGCCCGCGGATGTTAGTGTGGACGCCATTCGCGCCGCGGCGCTGGAGCGCGAGATCAACTTCCACTACTTCGCTGATGGCAACATCGGAATCGCGCTCGATGAAACCGTGACCGATGCCGATCTCTGCGACATTGTGGCGGCCCTCGCCGCCGCTGCCGGACAGAGCGCGCCGGACATTTCGCGCATCGAACTCTCGGACGTGCTGGAATATCACGAGGGGCTGATCCGCTCGACGCCGTTCTTCAAGAATCCCGTATTTCGCGCGCACCAGTCTGAAACCGCGATGATGCGCTTCATCAAAGGGCTGGAGCTGAAAGACCTCGGCCTTGATCAGGCGATGATCCCGCTCGGCTCCTGCACCATGAAGCTCAACGCAGCGGCAGAAATGATGCCCATCACGTGGCCGGAATTCTGCGCGCTGCATCCGTTTGTGCCCGCTGACCAGGCGCGCGGATATGCACAGATTGTGAGCGAGATGGAGCAGGCGCTGGCAGAAATTACCGGACTGCCCGGCGTTTCGCTTCAGCCCAACGCCGGTTCGCAAGGCGAGTTTGCGGGACTGATGGTCATTCGTGCGCATCACCACGCGCGCGGCCAGTCGCAGCGAAACATCGTTTTGATTCCGGCCTCGGCGCACGGGACCAATCCGGCTTCTGCCGTCATGGCGGGCTTCGAGGTTGTCGTGGTCGCGTGCGATCGCGCGGGCAAAATTGATGTCGCGGATCTCGCGGCGAAAGCGGAGAAACACTCTGCGCAACTCGCCGCGCTGATGATCACCTATCCCTCCACCTATGGCGTCTTTGAGAGCGGCGTGAGCGAAATGTGCGAATTGATCCACCGACACGGTGGGCAGGTGTATATGGATGGTGCGAATCTCAACGCACAGATTGGGCTGACTTCGCCCGGCCGCATCGGCGCGGACGTTTGCCACATGAACCTGCACAAGACCTTCGCCATTCCGCACGGCGGCGGCGGACCCGGCATGGGACCGATCGCAGTGGCGAAACATCTTGTCGAATTTCTGCCGCGTCACCCCGTTGTGGCGACAGGTGGCGCGCAGGGCATTCCCGCCATCGCCGCCGCTCCGTGGGGAAGCGCGAGCATTCTCCTCATTTCGCACGGCTACATCCGCATGCTCGGCGGCGCAGGGCTGAGCGAAGCCACGCGAATGGCTATCCTGAACGCCAACTACATCAAGGCCCGGCTCGAATCTCATTTCCCCGTTCACTACGTAGGCGATCAGGGCCGCGTTGCGCACGAACTGATCTTTGATCTGCGCCCGCTCAAAGAGAAGAGCGGCATTGACGAAACCGACGTCGCGAAGCGACTGATGGACTACGGCTTCCACGCGCCGACTGTTTCGTGGCCCGTTCCCGGCACCATCATGATTGAGCCCACCGAGAGTGAACCGAAGGAAGAGATGGATCGCTTCTGCGAAGCGATGATCAGCATTCGCGGCGAGATTCAGGCCATCATTGACGGCACGTGGACCCGGGAGGACAACCCGCTGAAACACGCACCGCACACCGCCCAGGTCGTCAGCGCCAGCGAATGGACGCGCGCCTATTCACGTGAGCGGGCCGCCTATCCGGTGCCCGGTTTGCGCGCGCGCAAATTCTGGCCCGCCGTCTCGCGCATTGACAATACCCACGGCGACCGCAATCCGGTTTGCTCCTGCCCCGCCGTGTCCGAATACGGCGAATAACGATCCCCGATCGGGTGTTTGATTGGACGTCGTTTCGGGGCGCTATTCCCAAACAAATCGTTCATCGAACATAACTTCATATTTCTCCAACAGGCGGAGGTATTCATCCTCAAAAGAGGTGGCGCGGTGGTGTTCCCGTTGTCTCGCAATATATCGCTCAACGACAGAGCGATGCGATGGGCTTATAGAGAATGCACCATAGCCGCCCTGCCAGTGAAAATTAGCGAATTCGGCCGATCGTTTTTTTATCCATTTCGACGAACCGGTTTTTATCGCCTCGACCAATTTCGCGGGTGAAATTGTGCGCGGGTGCGAAACCAATAGGTGAATGTGATCTTCGACAGATCCCGCGGCCAGAAGGGATCCCGATAAATCGCGTACAATTCCGCCGATATAGGCGTGGAGTTCGTCGCGAATGGCGTCGGTAATTATTGGTTCTCTATTTTTTGTCGAAAAAACAAAATGAACGAAGATTTGTGCGAGCGATTGGGGCATGTGTTTTTCTCCGTATATTTGGGGTTGATTGGATGTCGCCCCAGGGCGTTGCCCTGGGCTGTGGAATGGTGGCCCTTCGGGCCTTTGCGGATGGTTGATTCGGGAGCGCCAACGGCGCGCGGGGCGATAGCCCGGCCCATCGGGCCGGGGATGGATGAACAAGAGGTTCGGGCCGTGCGAATAATGATCCACCGATTTGCGTGTGTTGATTGAACCGCGCGCCGGTGGATGGTGGCGGCTAATACGCCCCTGTATCCCCGCGGCCGCGGGGGCGGCGTACGGGGTGGTGGCGGCGGGGGATGCCGCCGGTGTGGGTGCCGGAATAGATGTCGCTGGTGACGGAACCGGTGACGCGTTCGATGGGCGAGTTTTTTTCGATGCCCCAGAGGTCTCGCAATGAGCGCAGGCCGGGCGCGGTTTGTGCGGCGTGTTTCACGTGCTTCGCGTTTGGTTTTTTGAGCGCGTCTTTTGGGGTGGCGGTCGGCTCGGCTGGTTTGCGTTTCCCGAATTTAAAGAAATCAAAAATACTCATGATGTTCAAATGTGCGCGATGGTGTCGCGCGGACGGGTTTCGCTGACGCGTATGACGCGGCCGGCGAGCTCGGTGTTGTTCAACTCTTTCGCAGCGCGGCGTGCGGCGTGCTCGTCAGGCATTTCCACAAATGCGAATCCGACCGGGCGACCATCCGCGCGGTTCAGCGCGATGCGAACTGTTGCGACTTCACCGAATGGCTCAAATGCGGCGCGGAGCTCTCCTTCTCGCGCCGAAAACGGCATATTTCCCACATACAGCGAAACCATCCTGTGCCCCTCCTCCTTCCTCCAAATGTTAAGGAAGCACCTTCCACAACAAATAGGAAGAATTCGGAAGTTTGTCCAGCCGGAGCTTGTAGCGAGGCGAATTTATGGGCATAACGCGCTACGAAATGAATCGCATTGTCGCCATTGTCGGTCGCCCGAATGTAGGAAAATCCGCCATCTTTAACCGGATCGCAGGGCGCCGTATTGCCATTGTGCACGATTTGCCGGGTGTCACGCGCGACCGGCTGTCGGCGGAGGCGCGGTTTCAAGACGAGCGATTCGAGCTGATTGATACCGGCGGGTTGGGTTTTCTCGATGGCGAGGCGGCGAAGGATGTGCTGTCCGAGGGGACGCGGGTTCAGGCGGAAGTCGCGATTGCGGATGCAGCGGTGATCATTTTGGTGACGGATGTCACGGCGGGAATCACGCCGCTGGATAGCGAGGTGGCGTCGCTCTTGCGGCAGTCCGGTCGCACCGTGCTGCTGGCGGCGAACAAGGCGGATCACGAGGGGCTCGACGCGCAGGCGGGCGAGTTCTCGCGTCTGGGCTATCCGGTGTTTCCGGTTGCCGCGTTGCACAATCGCGGGTTTGACGCGTTGCTTTCGGCGGTGGTGAAGCATTTGCCGCCTGCAGAGGAAGCGACGGCGGAGAATCCGCTGCGCGTCGCGATTGTGGGCAAGCCGAATGCGGGCAAGTCGTCGTTCATCAACCGCGTGCTGCGGAACGATCGCGTGATTGTGTCGAACATTCCGGGCACCACGCGCGATAGTATTGAAGTGCCGTTCTCCATCGGCAGCGGACCGCAGGCGCGGCATTATCGCCTGATTGACACCGCCGGATTGCGCAAACTGCGCCGGAGCGAGGATGCGGTGGAGCGGTGGAGTGTCATGCGTGCGCGCAAGAGCATTGAAGATGCTGATGTGGTCGTCATGATGATTGATGCGCAGCAGGGGCCCACGGTGCAGGACAAGAAGATTGCCGGGCTGATTATGGAGGCGCGCAAAGGTTGCGTGGTGCTCATCAATAAGTGGGATCTGGCGACGGGCGAAACCGAGGTGACGGAGCGCGAATACGAAAAGGCGTTTCGCAAGGAGATGCACTTTCTCTCGTACGTGCCGCTGGTGTTTGTTTCCGCGCAATCGGGGCACAATATCCGCAAGGCGATTGAGACGATTGATTATGTCGCCGCGCAAATTTCGATGAAGATTCCGACGAGCACGCTCAACCGCATTCTTCACGACGCGGTGAAACGCGTGATGCCGCCGCGCTCTGCGGGGAAGCGTCTGAAGTTCTACTATGCCGCGCAGGTGGGAGAGCGCCCGCTCCGCTTCCGTTTCTTTGTGAATCAGCCGGAGTTGTGCGTGCCGTCCTATCAGACCTATCTGATCTCCGCACTCCGCGCCGCGTCGGGCCTGGAAGGTGCGCCGATCGTTGTAGAATACCGGTCGAGCCACGACCGCCGCGGCGTTCAGAAGAAACGGCGCAACGCCGGGCCGGACATGCGCCCGGACATCACCGAGCGTCAGGATTTTTCGGACGACTGGGCGGACTCCGACGACGAGTCCTGATCCGGTGCGGCCTCTGTTTGAGGCGCCGGTGCAACGGCGTGAACACTTCCGCAGCGGGGGCAGGTGATTTCGGCTCCGTTCCAACCGGGTGGAATCCGGATGCGCAGGCCGCAACTGCAATCCACGATGCGCGCATCATCCACATCGTGTAAAACGCCGCGCGCCGCGCGCCAGCCGACTGGCAGCGCAACGGCAACCGCCGCATCTACCGGTGACGGAGCGCGGACCGGCGCCGCGCTGTCGGTGGAAGACAGGGCCCCGAGGACGGGCTTGCCCGCGTGGAATTTCTGATAGGCCGCTTCATAGGCCTGCAGGGATGCTGTGGTGCCGATGGTGCGCAGAATACGGATCCGGTCTTTTGTGGAGGGGTGCGTGCTCAGCCAACTGTTGGTGCCGCCCATCGCCGCCAGCGGATTGATGATGTACATGGGCGCGAGCACGCGACTCGGACTGGCTTCCGGATTTTGTGAACCCGAGATTTTTTCGAGCGCGGACGCGAGGCCTTCCGGATAGCGCGTGTACTGCACCGCGCCTGCGTCTGCGAGGTATTCGCGCCGCCGCGAGCACGCGAAATAGAGCAGTTGCGCGAGGAGCGGGGCAAGGATCGCCATCACCACCGCGAGGATTGCCAGAATTGCGGCGCCATTGTTGTTTCGGTCGGAGGAACGGCGCGATCCTGCGGCGGAAAAGCGAATGCCGCGCACAAAGAAATCGGCGAGAATCACAATTGCGCCGAACGTCGTGCCCGCGATGGTCATAAACAGCGTATCGCGATGCTTGATGTGAGCGATCTCGTGCGCAATCACGCCCTGCAATTCGTCGCGGTTGAGGCGCGCCAGCAGACCCGTCGTCACCGCCACCGCTGCGCGCCGTTCATTGCGGCCCACCGCAAACGCGTTCGGGATGGTGGAGTCAACGATGTAGATTTTGGGCGGCTGTGCGAGGCCCGCTGCGATCTGCATTTCCTCGACAATGTTCACCAGTTGTGGCGCATCGCGTTTTTCCACCACCTCGCGCGCGCCCGCCTGCGCCAGCAGCATCGCCTCGCCGCTTGCCAGTGAGGTGAGCAGCATGACGAGCCAGACAATCAATGCAATGACCACGCCAATGCCGCCTGCTGCGGGGTGCACATACGAGCCGAACGCGAATCCGACCAATCCCAGCAGCAAGCCCATCGCCGTGATCAGCAGCGCCGACTTCCGCTGGTTGGATCGGATGATGGAGAACATGGGAGCCCGCCGCGAAGCGGGTTAGAACTTGACCGTGGGCACCGCGCGCTCGGCCTCGTCCTTGATCTCGAAGAACTCCGCCTTCTTGAACCCGCCGATGTTCGCCACGATGTTCGAGGGAATCGTCTCGCACGCCGTGTTGTATTTCAGCACGGCATCGTTATAGAACTGCCGCGCAAAGCTGACCTTGTTTTCCGTGGACGTCAGCTCTTCCTGGAGCTGGCGGAAGTTGCTGTCGGCCTTGAGTTGCGGATAATTCTCCGCCACCGCGTAGAACCCGCGCATCGCGGTGTTCAGTGCGCCTTCCGCCTGCGCAATCTGGCCGACGCTGCCCGATGCCTGTGCGCTCACCGCGCCCGCCCGCGCCCGGGTGATCGCCTCGAACGTCTCGCGCTCGTGCGTCATGTAGCCCTTCACCGTCTCCACGAGGTTGGGGATCAAGTCGTGGCGGCGCTTGAGTTGAACATCAATTTGCGCCCACGCATTTTTTACCTCATTGCGCTGGCGGACGAGCCCGTTGTACAGCCCGATAAACATCAGGACCAGTCCGACAACGATGGCGATTAGAATTAGCGATGTTGACATATTTTCTTCTCCTATTGATCAGTCAGTGCGGCACCAAACAAACTCGCGCAAAAATCCGAAATTTTTCCGAACCCCTCCGGGTCCACCGCATTCACCAGCGCCAGCACCTCGCCCGCGTCGAACCACAGCCCGTGTTCATACGGACAGCGATCCAGCGTGACGTTTGCCGCCGGCGACAGCGCCTCCTGCATCCGCGCGCCGCAGCGCGGACACCGCCGTTTGCCCGTCTTCCCGATCTTCAATTCCAACGTCGCCTCTCGAGTCGGGTCGCCATGCAACAGCAGCCCCAATTCCCCCCTGTCCAGCCACAACCCCTTGCACTTCGAGCACCAATCCACCTCGACGTGGTTGTACTCCAGCACCAGCAGCGGCTCCTCACAATGCGGACAAATGCGCATGTCCCGGATGGTAATCCCATAACGGGCCCTGTCCAGCACTTGCGTGCTTGAGAGGCGAGTTATGAGTGATGAGTTATGAGTGATGAGGGATGAGTGAAGAGGGGGGGAGAAGAGGGGCTTGTTTTTTGGGCGGGGGGGCGGGTAGGGTACGCGGCTATGTCTGAATCTCTTCCGATTGTTAGTTTGGTCAACCTGGGTTGTGCCAAGAATACTGTGGATTCCGAACGCATTCTCGGCCGGTTGGCTGAGGAGGGGTTCATGCTGGCGTCGGATCCGGCGGATTCGGATATCTGTCTGGTCAATACGTGCGGTTTCATTCATGCGGCGCGCGAGGAGACGGCGGGTGTGTTGCACGAATTGCAGCAGCTCAAGGAGCGCGGGTCGCTGAAATATGTGGTCGCGCTGGGGTGTCTCGTGGAGCGTGTTCACGGAGCGCCGGAACTGACAAACTTTCTGGATGATGCCGACGCGTCGCTAGGATTTCAGGATTATCCGCGGATTCCGCAAATCCTGCGCGATATGAAAAAAGCGCCGCCGCCGTCGAAGAGCGATGCCGCGCACGGAACGGTACAGATTCTGGACAAGCGGTTCACCGGGCTCGCGGGCGCAGCGCGCTCGTTCACGCAGAACTATAACGAGTTTCTTACCGCGCCGCGGCTGCGGATCGGTTCGCCGCACCTGGCGCACCTCAAAATTTCTGAAGGCTGTTCGAATCTGTGTCGCTTCTGCGCGATTCCCTACATGCGCGGGACGCAGGTGAGCCGACCGATTGAAGATATTGTTGCGGAGACGCGTCAGTTGCTCGATGCGGGGGCGCGCGAGCTTAGTTTGATTGCGCAGGATACGACGTCTTACGGACGTGATCGCTACGGAAAACTGGCGCTGGCGGATCTCCTTCGCGAATTGCTGAAGCTGGAGACGGATGCGTGGTTCCGGCTGATGTACGCGTTTCCGCGCTACCTGACGGATGAGGTGCTCGACATCATGGCGGGCGATCCCCGTTTCTGTCGCTACATTGATATGCCGCTGCAGCACATTTCCGATCGCGTGTTGATGGCGATGAATCGCGGGATGGGGCGCGACGATACGCTTCGCCTGCTCGACCGCGTTTCTGCAAAACTGGAGGGTGGCGCGATTCGCACCACGTTCATCATTGGGTATCCGGGTGAAACGGATGCAGATTTCGAGGAGCTCCTCGCGTTTGTGAAAGAAGGACGCTTCACCCATGCGGGGGCATTCCTCTACTCGCATGAGCCCAAGACGCCTGCGGCGAAGAATGAGGACAACGTGCCGATTGCGGTGAAGAAAGAGCGGCGCGATCGTCTGATGAAGGCGCAGCTCGAAGTTTCGCGCAAGCGGTTGCGCGCGCGCGTCGGGCAAACAGTGAACGTCATGCTGGATGGGCCGGTTCCGCCCGGTTCCGCGCGTCCGCAGGGTGCGACGATGCTCGGGCGCACGATGCTTGAGGCGGCGGAGGTGGACGGGATGTGCTTCCTGCGCGGGCGCGAGTGGAAGAAAGTTGCGCCCGGCTCGGTCTGCAAAGCGGTCGTCGGCGCTGCGCTGGACTACGACTTGATTCTTGATCCCGCCTGATCGGGCTCGCTCGCGCGAGGTGTTCGCCTCGGCGCACTTTTCTAAACGCCTAAAAACAGGTCGGTTGCGGGGTTGTTTTTGTTTTCAACAGGCGTCGCGCTGAGTTGTTGAAAACTTTTGTGAGAAAAAATACAGCCGTGTTATTCTATCGCAACGCGTTGTGTGTCAAGCAAATGCGACAAATGTATGGAGTTTTGATGGGTGCGGCAAATTTAAGTCTGCATCACCCGCCCTGTGGATAACTATTTCGGGTTGTGGATTTGTGCGGGGCGTGGGGGCGGGGCGGAGGGCCGATTAGCAGGCGTTTGGGCGCGGGCGGGCGTTGGGCTGGAGGGTGTGAATAAAACGCGCGAGGCGACGCATGGCTTCCTGCAAGTCTTCCATTCCGGTGGCGTATGCGCAGCGGATATAGCCTTCGCCGGAGGGGCCGAATGCGGTGCCGGGGACGACGGCGACTTTTTCCGCGTCGAGGAAGCGGAGAGCGAATTCTTTTGAGGTGAGTCCGAAGTGCCCGATGTAGGGGAAGGCGTAGAATGCGCCGCGCGGCTGGTGGCAGGGGAGCCCCATTTCTTTGAAAGAGTTGTGGAGGAAGTTGCGGCGGCGCTGGTATTCGGCGCGCATTTCTTCGACGTCTGTGTCGGCATCGGCAAGGGCTTCGACAGCGGCCTCCTGGCTGATGGTGGGGGCGCAGAGCATGGTGTATTGGTGGATCTTCATCATGGCTTCGATGAGTTCGGGGGTGCCGCAGGCGTAGGCCATGCGGAAGCCGGTCATAGCCCAGGCTTTGGAGAAGCCGTGTAGGAAGATGCTGCGCTCTTTCATGCCGGGGAGCGAGGCGATGGTGGTGTGTTTGCCGTCGTAGGTGAGTTCGGCGTAGATATCGTCGCTGATGACGATGAGGTCGTGTTTGACGGCGAAGTCGGCGATGTCGCGGAGGTCATCCGGTTCGAGGATGGCGCCGGTGGGGTTGTTAGGGAAGTTGAGGAGGAGCGCTTTGGTGCGCGGGGTGACCTTGGCTTCGAGTTGGGCGCGGGTGAGGCGGAATCCGTCTTCGGCGCGCGTCTCGACGGCGACGGGTTTGCCGTGGGCGAAGATGACGACAGGGGAATAGGAGACGTAGCAGGGTTCGTGGTAGAGGATTTCGTCGCCGGGCTCGATGATCGCGCGGAGCGCGAGGTCGAGCGCCTCGCTGACGCCGACGGTGACGAGGATTTCGTTTTCGGGTTTGTAGTGCAGGTTGAATGTGCGCTCGACGTAGCGGGCGATGGCCTGGCGGAGGGAGAGGAGGCCGAGGTTGGAGGTATAGCTGGTGGCGCCGCGTTCGAGCGCGGCGATGGCAGCATCGCGGATGTGCCAGGGGGTATCGAAATCGGGTTCACCGATGCCGAGGCTGATGATGTCCTTCATCGTGCTGACGATGTCGAAGAAGTCGCGGATGCCGGAGCGCGGGATGTCGCGGACGTGTGCGGCGATTCTGGAGCGGGGAGTGGGCATGGGGATGATCAGGGTGAGATTTTGAGACGTTCGGTGGTTTCTTGCGCCTCCATCAAGACGCCGGAGGCTTTGTAGGTCTTGAGGCGGAAGTGCGTGGCGGTGGAGATGACGCCGCGGATTGTGGAGAGTTTTTTGCTGACGAAGAGGGCGACTTCTTTGAGGTCGCGTCCGTGCGCGAAGATGAGGAGGTCGAAGGAACCGGAGACGAGATAGAGCGACTGCACTTCGGGAAACTTGCTGATGCGGTCGGCGACGTAGTCGAAGCCGCCTTCGCGTTCAGGAGTGACTTTGACTTCGATGACGGCCGTGACGCGGTCGAGATCGAGCTGGTCTTCATTGACGACGGCCTGATAGCCGCGGATGACGCCGGTGCGTTCATATTCGGCGATGCGCGCGCGCACATCGGCGACGCTGGTGTTGAGTTGTTTGGCGATGTTTTCGGGTGTTTCGAGCGCGTTGCGTTTCAGGAGTGTGAGCAGTTCGTCCATGGCGATTTTCCGTGGGGTTCGACAGGCGGTTAGTGATAGCGGTGGCGGTTGTCAGCGTCCAGTGTGGAATGTGAAATATTTCGCGCCGATTGCGCGAGCGCGGTGTGCGCGCGATTTTTGACACCTGCGCTTCATTCTGATACTGTGTCCCGAACGTTTGTTGGTTTGATGCTATGTCCTCAGCTTTGACACATCCGGTGCTGGTGCTGAACCGACTCTGGCAGGCGGTGAACGTCTGTTCTGTGGAGCGGGCGTTGACGTTGTTGTTCACGGGTCACGCGCAGGTGGTGTATCAGGGGGAGGGCGGTTTCAGCACCTATTCCTTCCGCGAGTGGTGCGACTTTTCGCCGTCGCTCGCGCAGGAGGAGGTCGTGAACACGATTTCGTTTCGCGTGCCGATTCCGCGCGTGATTCTGCTCCTGTTTTTCGACCGGCTTCCGGTGAAGGATGTGAAGTTCACGCGGCAGAACGTATTCGAGCGCGACAAGAACACGTGCCAGTATTGCGGCATCAAGTTTGACCGGAAGGATTTGAACATTGATCACGTGGTGCCGCGCCAGCACGGCGGGCTGACCTCGTGGACGAACGTGGTGTGCAGTTGCATTGAGTGCAACCGGCGCAAGGCGAATCGCACGCCAGAGCAGGCGCGGATGCGCCTGCTGCGCAAACCGAAGAAGCCGCGCTGGCGGCCGTTTTTGGAAATTCAGTTCAACAAGACGACGCACCACTCGTGGCGTCACTTTCTGGATTTTGCCTATTGGAATGTCGAGCTGGGCGAGGACACCTAAACCCCGCCTTCGGTTCGCTTGACACCACGGGCCGCTCAGCCTAGCATCGCCGCTCATTTATCAAACGCCGCCGAAGAGGCGCACCCAGACAGGAGTCCCGTCTATGGCCAAAAAAGCGAAGTCAGTGAAGAGCAAGAAGTACGTGTATTTTTACGGATTCGGCAAGAAGCACACTGAGGGTGACGCTTCGATGAAGCCGATTCTGGGCGGCAAGGGTGCGAACCTCGCCGATATGGCGCTCGCGGAACTGCCGGTTCCCCCGGGCTTCACGGTCACGACGGAGGCCTGCGCCTACTACAGCAAGAACAACAACAAGTTTCCTCCGGGCATGTGGGACCAGGTGCTTGCGCAGCTCGCCAAGCTTGAAAAGCTGATGGGCAAGAAGCTCGGCGACGCGAAAGACCCGCTTCTCGTTTCCGTCCGTTCCGGCGCGGCTATTTCCATGCCCGGCATGATGGACACGGTCCTCAACCTCGGCATGAACGACAAGTCCGTCCTTGGTTTCATCGCCAAGACGAACAACCCGCGAGCGGGTTGGGATTGCTATCGCCGCTTCCTCGACATGTTCGGCGACGTCGTGATGGGGCCGACCACGGGTCTCACGCACCACGACTTCGAAGTCGAGATGGCCAAGCTCAAGGCCAAATATGGCGCGAAAGAGGACACCGATCTCACCGCGGATCAGCTCAAAGAGCTTTGTGAAGTCTACAAGCGCGTGTACTACGAGAAGGTCGGCAAGGCATTTCCTCAGGACCCGCTCAAGCAGCTCGAGCTCTCCATCATCGCCGTATTCGGCTCGTGGAACTCCGAGCGCGCCGAGAAGTATCGCATCATCAACAAGGTCACCGGCCTGCTGGGCACCGCGGTGAACATCTGCTCGATGGTGTACGGCAACATGGGCAAGACCTCCGGCACGGGCGTAGCCTTCACGCGCGATGGCGCGGTTGGCACGGATGAGCCGATGGGCGAATACCTCGTGGACGCACAGGGCGAAGACGTCGTCGCGGGCATTCGCACGCCGAAGCACCTCGACGAGATGGCCGCTGAGCCGGATCCGTCGTGGAAGCAGGCGGACAAGCAGCTTCGGGCCATCATGCACAAGCTCGAGCGCCGCTACAAATATCCGCAGGACGTCGAGTTCACCATTCAAGAGGGCACACTCTGGATGTTGCAGACGCGCAACGCCAAGCGCACCGGTCTGGCGGGCATCCGCTGGGCGGTCGAAATGGCCAACGGCAAAGATTTCTATACCGGCAAGAAGCAGGACAAGCTCCTGACGGCGCAGGAAGCGGTGAACACCATCACCGGTGCCGACCTCGAGCAGTTGCTATTCCCCATCTTCAATGCAAAAGCGGAAGCCGCTGCGGAGAAGATTACGACCGGTCTCCCCGCCGGCCCCGGCGCTGCGGTTGGAACGATCGTATTCCAGGCCTCCGACGCGGAAGCGGCGGTCAAAGCCGATCCGAAAGCGAAGGTCATTCTGGTTCGCCACGAAACCTCGCCGGAAGATGTCGGCGGCATGTGGTCTGCGCAGGGCATTCTCACCTCCACCGGTGGCATGACCTCCCACGCGGCGGTCGTTGCGCGCGGCTGGGGCAAGTGCTGCATCGCCGGCGCCAGCTCGCTCAGCATTGACTATGTGAACAAGACCGTCACCTGCGGCAAGCAAGTGCTGCGCGAAGGCGATTGGATCAGTTTGAACGGTTCGACCGGCGTGATGTACAAGGGCCAGATTCCGACGGAAGCCAGCCCGGTCGTCGCCGCGATTGTCGAGGGCAAGAAGGAAGCGCTGAAAGATCCGATCTATCGGATGTATAAGCAGGTTTCCGACTGGGCCGACCAGTTCCGTAAGATCAACGTCCGCACTAACGCGGACACGCCGGAAGACGCCGAGATCGCCATTCGCTTCGGTGCAGAAGGCATCGGTCTCTGCCGTACGGAGCACATGTTCTTCGAAGGCGACCGCATCTGGGCCAAGCGCGAGTTCATTCTCGCCGAGACCAAGGAAGCCCGCGAAGCGGCGCTTGCGAAGTTGCTGCCCTACCAGCGCGAAGACTTCGAAGGCATCTTCACCGCGATGGATGGCCACCCGGTCACCATCCGTTTGCTCGACCCGCCGCTGCACGAATTCCTTCCGCAGGACGCCAAGGGCAAAGAAGAAATGGCGCGCCGCTTGAACGTGCCCGTCTCCAAGATTGAGGCCCGCATCAAGCAGTTGCACGAGCTCAACCCGATGCTCGGTCACCGCGGCTGCCGTCTCTCCATCACCTTCCCCGAGCTGATTGTCATGCAGACCACGGCGATCATCCTCGCCGCGATCAACACTGCCAAGAAGCGCGTCAAAGTGATGCCGGAAATCATGGTTCCGCTCGTCGGCACCAAGGCGGAATTGGATTACTGCGAGCAGATCATCCGCGCCACCGCGGACAAGCTGATCAAGGAACAGAAGTCCAAGATCACCTACATGGTCGGCACGATGATCGAAGTTCCGCGCGCCGCCGTCACGGCGGACGAAATCGCCGAAACCGCGGAATTCTTCAGCTTCGGCACCAACGACCTCACCCAGATGACCCTCGGCTTCAGCCGCGACGACATCGGTACCTTCCTCCCCGATTACCTCGAGAAGAAGATTCTGCCGGTGGATCCGTTCCAGAGCATTGACGTCGGCGGCGTGGGCAAGCTCGTTGAAATGGCCGTGAAGAAAGGCCGCGAATCCCGTCCGGGCATCAAACTCGGCATCTGCGGCGAACACGGCGGCGATCCGAACAGCGTGAAGTTCTGCTGCAAAGCGGGACTGAACTACGTGAGCTGCTCGCCGTTCCGCGTGCCGATCGCGCGCCTTGCGGCAGCGCAGGCTGCGATCGCCAAGAAATAAGGCGTTCAGTCAGACGATTAGAAAAAGCCGGAGGCATCCGCCTCCGGCTTTTTCGTTGGCCAGAAATCTGAAGTCATAAAAATTCGAACCACTCGATAGTGTCGCTCTACTCGATTTGCTCGAACAATAGTTTGACCCGATTGACCCTATTGTTCTGCGTACCCGTTTTCGTTCTCGTACCCGTACACGCACCCGTCTTTGCGAAAGTGGAGCTTCGTGTACGGAGAACGAGTACCGCTTCGCTGTGGACGTGTACGAAGGGTGCGCACGACTTCGCGGTGAATGTTTACCGCCTCACGCTCGGTCGAATTATCTTTCGTTCACGTACACGTTCACGTTCTCGTACACGCCTTCGCGAAAGTGGATATTCGTGTACGGAGAACGAGTACCGCTCCGCTGTGGACGTGTACGAAGGGTGCGCACGACTTCGCGGTGAATGTTTACCGCCCCGCGATCGGTCAAATTATCCCTCGTTCATGTTCACGTACACGTACTCGGCTTTGCGAAACCGGATCTTCGTGTACGGAGAACGAGTACCGCTTCGCTGTGGACGTGTACGAAGGGTGCGCACGACTTCGCGGTGAATGTTTGCCGCCTCGCGATCGGTCAAATTATCTCACATACCCGTTCACGTACTCGTACACGTACCCGCCTTCGCGAAAGTGGATATTCGTGTACGGAGAACGAGTACCGCTCCGCTGTGGACGTGTACGAAGGGTGCGCACGACTTCGCGGTGAATGTGTCCCGCCCCGCGATCGGTCAAATTATCCCTCGTATCCGTTTTCGTTCTCGTACCCGTACACGATTTCATCCTCGCGAAACTGGTTTCCGCGCTCGATCATCCGCATCAGCATGGCCACGACTCGCACGAGAAGGTCTTTTCCTTTGCTCACAGCATCTTGGTCGAGAATTCTGCACCGGCTTAAAATATCTAGAATCGCACCACATTCCCGGGCCGATCCGCCGGCAATCTGAAGGAAGCGACTCCGATCTGCTGCCGAAATCCTTCCGCAGCCTTCGGCAATATTCAGTGCAATGGATTGAGAAGCCCGAATCAATTGATCTCGCGTTGGCCGATCCAGCCCCTTCAGGGACCGGCACACACCGTAGGCCCAAGCCGCAAAGTCCAAAGCGACGCGGTAAACATCCAGTTTTTCGTGGTCGAGTTCCATTCTTATCCCTCGTGTGCGGAGAACGTGTACCGTTCTGCTGTGAATGTGTACAGCCCCGTGATCGATGGAGAAGCACCAGGTGCATCTGATTGCGTGTATCGATTAGCCGAATTCTTCCTCGTTCTCGTTCACGTACTCGTCCACGTACCCGCCTTCGCGAAACTATTCTTCGTGTACGGAGAACGAATACCGCTTCGCTGTGGACGTGGACGAAGGGTGTGCACGGCTTCGCGGTGAATGTGTACCACCTCACGATCGGTCAAATTATCTCACATACCCGTTCACGTACTCGTCCACGTACCCGCCTTCAGGAAACTGGAACTTCGTGTACGGAGAACGAGTACCGCTTCGCTGTGGACGTGTACGAGGGATGTACACGGCTTCGCGGTGTGTGTCCCGCCTCGCGATCGGGCAAATTATCTCACATACCCGTTCACGTACTCGTCCACGTACCCGCCTTCGCGAAACTATTCTTCGTGTACGGAGAACGAGTACCGCTCCGCTGTGGACGTGTACGAAGGGCGTGCATGGCTTCGCGGTGAATGTTTACCGCCTCGCGATCGGTCAAATTATCTCACATACCCGTTCACGTACTCGTCCACGTACCCGCCTTCACGAAACTGGAACTTCGTGTACGGAGAACGAGTACCGCTTCGCTGTGGACGTGTACGAGGGATGTACACGGCTTCGCGGTGTGTGTCCCGCCTCGCGATCGGGCAAATTATCTCACATACCCGTTCACGTTCTCGTACACGTACCCGCCTTCGCGAAACTATTCTTCGTGTACGGAGAACGAGTACCGCTCCGCTGTGGACGTGGACGGGAGCCCAGTCAGTTCTCGTCTCTCAATTAAAAATCCCCCCCTTCTGCCTTCCGCCACAACCGTGGGGTTAAAAAACCAGGCCGAATTTTGCGCCGATCATGGTGGATTCCGATTTGGGCTGGAGAAAGGAACGATAATCTTCATCAACATCGGATTCGGAGAAGGAAAGGGTTTCGACGAAAATGGAGAATGTGATGGGAGTGGCATTGATCCCGGCTTCGGCGTAGAGGGAGGCTCGTTTACCGGGTTCAAGTTCGACGTCGTCCGGGCCGCCTGTGTTTTCAAGGTCAACGGTTTCGGAGTTGTAGATGGGGAGATGTGCTTCGATTGTGGCGAAGAGACTGGCCTTTTCGCTTGCGGCGACGGCGCCGCCGAGGCCGAGGATGCCGTAGGCTGTCAACCAGCGCTCTTCGTATCCATAGTCGCCGATATAGCGGTCGGAAAGTTTGGTGCCGAGTGTGCGATTCCAGCCGCGGAAGCCGAGGCCGAGATAGGGTTTGAGATAATTACCTGAACTGGCGGAGGCGCGAAGGGCGAGGTTGCCTTCTAGTTTGAATCCGTTGTAGCTGGTGGTGCTTTTGTGTGGGGTGAGGCGACCGTCTTTGTGTTGGAGGTGGCCGTCATAGTCCACGTCGCCCAGGAAAAATTCGCCGCGGGCTTCGATCCAGACCGGCTCCGCGAGCTTCGCCGCCAATTCGCCGCCGAATCCCCAGAGCGGACCGGATTCCTTGAGGAGTTGCTTGCCGTGCATGGTCTCTTTCCATTCGAAGTGCTCGGCGAGTCCGTAGAGGCGAATGGAGAAATCTTGTTGTCGTGCCCGCGACGCCTCCGCGGCAAAGGCGGTTCCGGCGAGCGCGATGCCAAGTGCGGCAAGAATGAATGTCTTCATACTGCTCTCCAAGTGGGTTGAGTGGTTCGCGTTGCGGTTAACTTGCGGCGTTGAGTGCGGCGAGAATTGCCGCGCCGAAAACGATGAACAGCGCGACGTTGAGCGCGATGGCGATCAGCATCCAGATGAGCGATGCTTTCGCGAAGTTGGCCTTGCTGATGGGGGTATTGCTTCCGAATGCCCAGACAAAAAGCAGGATGATGTTGACGATCGGAATGCAAAGAAGCAGGAACGTTACTACCCAGTCGCCAGTGGAAACCGGACGATAATTGTTATCCATGAAATGTCCTCCTCAAGACGGTGACTATGCCAAGAGGATGTGCCGCGCATAGGTGCGGTGTCAAGCGAGGGGTTTGCGACGAGTGCGCCAAGTATAGATGGCGAGGATGAAGGCGAGGAGGGTGGTGAAGGCGCCTTGTGCGGCGTTGTCGCCCCAGCCGAACCAGAACGACTCGTGGCGCACCTTCTGATCGAAGAGGGCTGCGCCGCTTTGGAGCGCCCACACCCATCCTGCGTGAAGGCCCGCGATTCCGTAGAGGTGGCCGTGCCGTACGAGGAGGGCGCAGAGGGCGATGGCCATGAAGAGGAGCGTGAGCGCAAAGTCCCAATCGGTCGCGGGTCTGAAGAGAGCGAACATGTGAGGGAAAAGCTCGAATCCCGAGGTCCATGTTACCTGATCGGGGGTCAAAAGAGTTGGCAGGCGCGGGCGAAAGAAGTGCAGCGCGGAGAAGAAGGCGCTGGATGCAATTGCGGCAAAGGCGAATGAGGCGCGCGAGCGCAGCGCGCCGAAGATGAATCCGCGGAAGAGATATTCCTCCAGTGCACCGACGAGAACGGCTCCGACCACGAATGCCAGCGGGGTGGTGATGACTTTGATCGAGCCCCAGCGTTTGGGATCCAGCGTGTAGTTGCCGGTGATGAATCCGGCGGCATAGATCACGACGATCATTGCGACGCCGATCAGGGCCCAGTTGAAGAATGAGCGCAGTCGGTCTTTTGAGAAGTGCAGGGCGGGCGCGACGCGCGTGATGGTGCCGGAGCCGCGGAGGCAGGGCCAGACGAGGAGAAGGGCGGTGACCTGCACGCACCGGGTTGCGACGCGTTCGAAGCGCTCGGTTGTCAGATTGTGCAGGACTGGAATCGTCGCGAGTTTTTGAATGAGCAGATAGATCCAGGGCGCGAGGAGCGGACCCACCAGCAGGGGCACTGCGAGGAAGACGAACAGGTAGGGCAGGGGTCGCGTTTTCATGCGCCGCGAAGGGTAATCAAAAACGGCAGGCGCGCGAAGCCCCTAAATGCGCGCGCCATATTTTTCAGCCCAGCAAGGGTTGCAGGTGTGCGCGCCACATGCCGGCGAAGTCCTGTGTGAGGTAGCGCTGGAGTCGCTGGGTCTGCGCGGTGGCGATTGTTTTGCGCAGGTGTGCGTCGTGCGCGATGCGGCCAATCAGTTCGGCGATGATGTCGAATCGCTTCTCGCGAAGAAGGATTCCGGTGCCGTCCATTGTTTCGGGGATCGCGGCGGCGCTGAGCGCCATCACAGGCACCTCGCGCGCCATCGCTTCGACGAGTGGAATGCAGAATCCTTCGTGTTCGCTCAGGCAGAGAAATACTGTCGCGACGGCGTAGCAACTGCGGAGGACTTCGGCCGTGACGGAGCCCATGAGGATGAAGTTGCGCACTTTTAGCTCACAGGCCTTTGTGCGCAGGAGCGCTTGATAGCGCTCGAGTCCGCCGTAGGAGCCGACGTGGATGAGGCGTGCGTCGGGGTCTACATCGCGCTGGGTGTAGTAGAGCGAGAAGAGGAGGTCTTCGATCCGCTTGTTCGGCGCCCCGCGTCCGACGAAGAGGATGTTGGTCCGTCCGTCACCGAATTCTTGAAGGATGCGGCGATCCAGCGGACCTTCCCACTGGGTGCGGTCCAGCTTCATCGGCATGACCTTGACATCGCGATAGCCCATGAGCGCGAGTTCCTGGGCGTTGAATTTGCTAACGGCGAGGTTGACATCGGCCACGCCTGCAAGGCCGCGCACCTGTTCGAGTCCCGCGCGCAGGTGGTGTGCGATTTCTTCCTGGATGCCGCGAAAATAATCGGGCGGCGTGACGTTGTGGTAGAGGATTACCTTCTTGCATTTGAGCGATGCAAACGCGGCATTCACGGGGGATCCGATGGAGAGGTGCAGCAGCGCGATATCGTCTGGGCCGAGTGCGGTCGGGAGTTCGCTGATGTCGCGCGCGTCGCCGCGAATTTCCGGCGCGATGCGGCGCTGTTCTGTGAATACGTCGGACGCGCTGCCCCAGGAGCGGAACAGTTCGCGGAGGACGCGCACCTCATTGCTGATCGCGTCGCCCTTGGCGAAGCCGGCTGAGAGTTGGTGAATGGCGGGCATATAAAATCAGCGCGTTTCGTCCAGTGCAGCGAGAAGTCGTTTTTCCACAGCGGGCCAGCCGTATTCGCGGAGGACATAGTTGCGGCCGGATTCGGCGAGGGCGCTGCGGGTGGGTTCATCATCGAGGAGGCGGATGAGCGCCTCTTCGAATTGCGGATAGTGTTTGAACCAGAGTCCTCCGTCTGCGCGGCGCACCTGATCGCGCAGGACGACGCTGCAGGCGTGGACGAGCGCGGGTGTTCGCGCTAGCCACGCCTCGAGGAGGACGATACCGAGGCTTTCGTTAACGGACGGATGAATGAACACCGCTGCGCCCGCCATCGCATCGCGTTTTTCCTGTTCTGACACAAAGCCGAGATCGTGAATTGCGGGGCGCAATTCTTCCGGCGCCTCGATCGGGCCGCTGCCGGTGAAGACGGCGTGGATATCGCGCCCGGTGCGTTCGCGGAAGGCGGCGAGATATTCGCAGAGCAGCGGCGTGCCCTTGAGCATTTCGCGGCGTCCGGCATACATCACGTAGGGCGTGGTCAGGCCGAGTTTGCCTGCGGTCGCCTTGGGGTTGGCTTCGAACGGATCAAGCCCGAGTCCGACCACTGCGGCCTTGGCGGTGTTGATGCCATACAGTCGTTCTGCAAGCGCCTGCTCGGGGTGTGTGTTGAAGAGCAGCCCGCGCACGGCGAGGAACATGTCCTTCATAATGTCGAGATAGGCAAAGACCTCGTCGTGCAGGCAGGGCACGAGCATCATTTTGTCGGGGAACGCGATCGCGGCAGACCAGGTGATGCCGAAGAGGTAGGGTCCGGCGACCAGACGGTCATAGCGGCTGATGTTGGCGTGGAGGTGTTGCATCAGCGCGCGGCTATTGACGCTGTTTTCGATCCACGTGCGTTCTTCCGCTTTGCTGACGCGGATTCCTTTATCAATCGCGCCCTGTACGCCGAGGAATGCGGACACGTCGCGATCCTCGTTCACGGGAAAATAGTGGACGCGGACGCCGTTGACGTTCTCCTCGCCGGGGGGAATTTCATTCTTCCACGTGAAGTGATCGCGCGCGCAGGTGGTGAGGAAATCCACCTCGCGTCCGGCTGCGGCGCAGCGTTCTGCGAGCGCCTTGAGCAGGGTTTCGGCGCCGCCGATGGTTCCCTCTTTGGAGAAGCGCGGCGCGATGAAGGCGATGCGTTGCGCGCGGCTCATGTGGGTTTAGTGTCCCGGACTTGTTTTTCCAGTTCGGCGATGCGGGCTTCGAGGCGAAGGAAGCGCTCGCGATATTGCTCGTCCAGACTTTCGACGCCGGTGACGAGCAGTCCGTTGATCGTGTTCTGCTGGGACCAGAGGCGATAGGTGTAGAACTTCAGGAGTTTCCAGATCGTCTTTTTCAGCGCGACGAGCAGTGGCGCAACGGCGGAGCGGCGCTCGCGGATGGTGAAGTCGTTGACGTCCACAAACGCCGCCTCGCGAAGGGAGCGGAGGTAG
Source organism: Kiritimatiellia bacterium (assembly GCA_039807095.1). Classification (GTDB taxonomy): domain Bacteria; phylum Verrucomicrobiota; class Kiritimatiellia; order CAIVKH01; family CAIVKH01; genus JAMLJG01. The sequence continues at coordinate 26,588 of JBDHQM010000009.1, read as the reverse complement.
AACGCAAGGAACTCCTCGTCGTTCCGGAGGTTGAGCAGATTGGTGCGCTCCGCGCGCGCGATGCGGGCATCGGCATAGGCGCCTTGCGAGGCCTTGCGGTTGACCGTCTCCTCAATTTCGGCCATCAGCTTCTCAACGTCCACTCCGGGCGCGTGAATTTCTACGGGGATGCTCATGGCGCGAAGTATCAGCGGGCCGCGCGCGGCTTGTCAATCGCGCGCGATGCGATTGCGATGCTTGGCATTTGACCGGCTGCGGGCGGGGCTTTATCTTCATCCGGTGTCGCCGTGTGCGGCTTTTGCAAGAATGACTGTGTCGGTCCCCAACAAGTTAGCGGCGCTTCTCGAAAAAACCGGGTTGTTTCAGCCCGGCCAGATCGAAGAAGTGCTGGCGCGCCAGCAGAACTCCACCAAGTCCCTCACGGATCAGGTGGTGGACCTCGGCTATGCGCGCGAGGACCACTTTCTGAAGGCGCTCGCCGCCGCAATGGGGCTGCCCTACGTGCGGCCGGGCGAGATGACGATTGATAAAACGGTTCTCGAAAAACTGCCGACGAAGGCGGTGTTCCAATACAACGTGATGCCCGTCGCGATGGAGAACGGCGCGCTGCGCGTGGCGACGAACGATCCGTTTGCGCCGGGGCTGCTCGATGCGCTCCGGCTGGCGTCCGGTTTCCGCGTGCGCCTCGCGCTGAGCACCGCGATGGATATTGATAAAGCGGCGAAGAAGCTCTACGGCGTCGGCGCGGAAACGCTCGACCGGATGATGGCGGACAACCGCATTGAAGTTGCCGAAGAAGATTTCAGCAAACAGGACCTGAGCGAACTGGACCAGGAAGCGTCCGTCGTCAAATTTGTGAACCAGATCATCTGGGAAGCGCACAAAGACCGCGCGACGGATATTCACCTCGAGCCGCAGGAAATGGACCTGCGCATTCGCTATCGCGTGGACGGCGTGCTGCATCAGACGCCCGTGCCGCCGCAACTCAAGCGGTTTCAGGCCTCGATCATTTCGCGCATCAAGGTCATGGCGAACATGGACATCGCGGAAAAGCGCCTCCCGCAGGACGGGCGCATCAGCCTCCGCGTGCATGGCGAGGAAATTGACGTGCGCGTGTCCACTATGCCCACGGTGTATGGCGAGAGCGTCAGCTTGCGTTTGCTCATGCGGTCGAGCGGGTTGATCGGCATGGACAAGCTCGGATTGGAAGATCGCGACGCGCAGATTCTGCTGAAGCTCATCAACAAGCCGCACGGCATCCTCCTCGTCACCGGCCCCACCGGCTCCGGCAAATCCACCTCGCTGTATGCGTGGCTGCACACGATCAACTCGGTGGATCTGCGCATCCTCACGATTGAAGATCCGATCGAATATGAAATGGCCGGCGTGAATCAGATTTACGTGAAGCCGGAGATCGGCCTCACCTTCGCCGTCGGCCTGCGCCATATTTTGCGTCAGGACCCCGACGTCATCATGGTCGGCGAAATTCGCGACAAAGAGACGGCGGAAATCGCGATTCGCGCCGCGCTCACCGGACACCTCGTGTTCAGCACGCTGCACACGAACGACTCTGCGGGCGCCGTCACGCGATTGACCGACATGGGCATTGAGCCGTTCCTCATCGCCTCGTCCGTTGAGGGTCTTGTCGCGCAGCGCCTGGTGCGCCGCCTGTGTCCGCACTGCAAGAGGCCGTGGGCGGTGGACGAGGCATTTTTGAAGAGCATCAATTTCCCGATGGAGCGCCTCAGCGAGGGCACCATCATGGAGGCGGCCGGTTGCGAGGAGTGCCGCGGGACGGGGTTCCGCGGGCGAACCGGGATTTATGAAATCCTCGTCATCAACGACACGATCCGCCCGCTGATTGTCAGCCGCGCTTCATCCAGCGCGATCAAGCAGGAGGCCATTCGCCTCGGGATGCGCACACTGCGCGAAGACGGATGGACCAAGGCCCTCAAGGGCGTCACCACCCTCGAAGAAGTCGTCCGCGTTTCTGAAGAAGACGAGGACCTGGTGTTGGAGGAATGAGGATGCTCGCCCACGAGTTTTGCGGATAGCCCCGAATGCCCCGTTTTTCTTACACAGCCCGCACATCCACCGGCCAGCGCACCAGCGGCACGCTGGAGGCGGGGGACAAGCGCGCCGCGCTACTCCAGTTGGAGCGGCAGGGGCTCACGCCGATCTCCGTCGCGGAGACCGTGGGTCCGGCTGCACCGGCGGCGAAGGGCGCGCGCAAGGAAAAGCGCGCCGCGCGGCCGCGCCTCGTGTTGCGCCGCAACGCGCGCGCGCAGATGAGGCTGCGCGAGACGCTGATGTTCACGCAGGAGCTGAGCGATTTGCTCGCGTCCGGCATGACGCTCGGCAGCGCGCTGCACACGCTTTCGCAACGCCATTCCGGCGGCGGGCGCGATCAGATCGTCGTCGCACTGCGCGACGAGATTATTCGCGGCGCGAGCCTGTCCGACGCGCTGAGTCAGTGGCCCGAGACATTCAGCAATCTCTACGTCAACATGGTGCGCACCGGCGAGGCGAGCGGCAAGCTGTCCGACGCACTGGAGCGGGTGAGCGTTCACTACGAGCGCGTGCAGGCCGCGCGCGAGAAAGTTTCGACCGCGTTGGTGTATCCGGGCTTCGTTCTCACCGTAGGCATGTTGACGATGATCTTCACGATGGTCTTCATCGTGCCGCGTTTTTCGAGCATCTTTGAGGAGCTCGGCGGGACGCTGCCGCTGCCCACGCGGATTTTGATCGGGATGAGCACGCTGTTGATCCGATGGGGCTGGCTGATCGCGCTGGCAATTGTCGGATTGGTGATTCTGCTGCGCCGCTATGTTCGCACGCCGGAGGGACAGCACCGCTGGCACGCGCTTCAGCTCCGGCTCCCGATCTTCAAACGCATCATCACCTCCAGCGCCTATGCGCAATTTGCGCGCACGCTCGGCGCGTTGTTGCAGAGCGGCGTACCGGTATTGCGCGCGCTGGGGATTGTGCAGGACAGCATGGGCAACGTGATCATCGCCGAGCAGATCAAGGAGGCGCGCGAACGCGTGACCGATGGCTCGACCATTTCCGGTCCGCTCGCCGCAGGCAACGTGTTTCCGCCGCTCCTGACCGACATGCTCGCCGTGGGCGAGCAGTCCGGCGACATGCCCGGTGCGCTCGGGCACATCGCGCGGCGATATGACGACGAGCTGGATCGCAGCGTGAAGGTCTTCACGACGATTTTGGAGCCGCTTATGATTGTGGTGATGGCGGTGTTGGTTGGATTTGTCGCCATCAGCATGCTGCTGGCTGTATTTGACATGACCAGCGGGCTGAACATAAAATAATCTGGTGGTCGTGGACGCGGCGTTTCCAACGGTTGGAAATCGGGCGCGCGCGGACTTCCAAGGATTGGAAGTTTTCGCGTGAAAAGTTCCAACGCTTGGAAACGGGATGTGCGGCGGCTTCCAAGGATTGGAACTGTGCGAGTGAAGGTGTGTGAGAGAACGGGAGATGCGGTTATGGAAAAGAACATTTGTGTTTTGAAGCGCGCGGCGCGCGCGGGTTTCACGCTGATCGAAGTGCTGCTGGTGGTGGTGATCATCGGCATCCTCGTGGGCGTGGCGGTGCCGAAACTTTCGGGCCGCGTGAAGCAGTCGCAGGTGTCCGCGGCGCGCGCAGGAATCGAGAACATCAGCACGGCGCTTCGGCTCTATGAGCTGGATATGGGGCAATTCCCGAGTTCGTTGCAGGGGTTGATCCAGAGCCCTGGCGGGTCGAAGAACTGGCGCGGCCCGTATCTGGAGAAGGGGATGCCGAAGGATCCGTGGGGCAATGATTATGTGTACGCGAGTCCGGGAAACAACAATCAGCATTCGTTCGATCTGAAGTCGCTCGGTCCCGATGGGGTGGACAGTGCGGATGACGTGACGAACTGGAGTACGGAATAGCGCGTTCGTACGGGCGATGGCCGATGACAAATGAAGAGATGCGGGGGCGCAGCGAGCGCGCGTCGAATCATTTGTCGCGCGGGGCGGGACGGTCTGCGTTCACGCTGATCGAGCTGTTGCTGGTGGTGGGGATTTCGCTGATTGCAGCGGGGATTGCGGTGCCGCTGTTTGCGAAGTCGTTTCAGGGTTCCCAGTTGCGCACTGCGGCGCGCAGCGTGGTGATGACGGTGAAGTACACCCGCAGCATGTCGGTGCTGAAGCAGCACTATATGGCGATTCTATTCGATCGCGTTTCGGGTTCCATCGAAGTGGTTTCGCTGGCGGACCGCGCGGCGTTGGCGGCGCGGAACAACTTTGTTTCCGAGCGGGGCGGGGGCGGCGCGGCAGAGGCGAGCGGGCCACCGCCGATCACGAGCGATTTGCGGAAGCCGCTGCCGAAGGACGTCAAAATTGTTTCGTTCGAATCGTCGTCGGCGGGACGTGAAATAGATGACATCTACTGGGTGAATTTTTATCCGAACGGAATGGGTGAGGGCTTTGTCATTGAGTTGGAGGACAAGGCCGGAAAGCGGGTTCGGATTCGCGTGGAGGGGATCTCGGGGACAGCGGAGGCGGAATTTTTGTGAGCGTCAGCAGTCAGGCGGATGCGGCAGTCGCGCGGCGGCGCGATCACCGGCGCGCGGGGTTGAGCCTCATTGAGGTGTTGATGGCGCTGGTGATTTTGGGGACGGGGATGGTGGTGCTGATTGCGTCGGCATCGCGGTGTGTGGCGGTGGTGCGGAAGGTGCGGAATCTGGAGACGACGCGTGAGTTGTTCGGGCGTGTGGAGGTGGAGAAGCCGATCTGGATTGAAGAAGATATTGAGGATGCGGCGGGGCAGGGGAGCTTCACGGGGGAATACAGTCAGTATCGCTGGCGTCGCGATGTGGAGGAGGTTGGGGATAAAGACGACGGATTGTGGCTTGTGACGACGACGATTTCCTGGTCGGAGCGCGGGACGGAAAATTCGGAGACGGTTGTGACGTATGTGCACTGGCCGAAAACAAACTAGCGCGCGTCAGCGCGCGCGAGGCGGGTTCACGCTGGTCGAGCTGCTGGTGGCGCTGGCGGTGATGGTGGTGGCGTTTGCCGTGGTGTGGAACACCTTCTCTGCGGTGCTCAAGGCGTGGCGGCGCGGGGGGCAGGTGGTGGATGAAATTCGGCACGGCGATTTTGTGATTGATCAATTGGTCGCTGCGTTGCGTTCGACGGCATATTTTCCGCTGAAGCCGGAGCGGTATGGGTTCTGGTTGGACGATCAGGGCGATGAGGATTCGATCAGTTGGGTTACCTCCGGCACGGCGTTCATGCCGCCGGATTCGCCACTCGCGCAGGGCGTACACCGGCTGATGGTCAGCATTGAATCGAACGATGACGGCGAGGATGCATTCACGGTGCGCGCGTTTCCGCATCTGGCGGAAGAGATTGATAAGAAGGATGTCCCGGCGTGGGCGATTTCATCGAAGGTGAAGGGGCTGAATGTCCGCGTATGGAATGCACAGGACGAGGCGTGGGATGATGATTGGGAAGACACGAACAAGATTCCGGGTTTGATCGAAGTGACGCTGACGATGGAGTCGCCCGGAAAATATGACCCGCCGGTGAAGATTGCGCGCCTGGTTCAGATTCCGCTCGGTCCGCTGACGACCGGCACCACGCCCGTTGCTACGGGCCAGCCGGGCGCGGAGGGACGCGGTGCGGACGATCCGAACGCTGCTTCGCCCGGCGGGCGAATTCGCGGAGAGGGCGGCGCGCGCGGGGGCGCGCCGGCGAATCGCGGAGATTCCGGGCGGACGCGGGATCCGAATCAGCCGCGAACGAGGATCATCAGTGGGAAGTAACACACAGCAGCAGACGGGTGCGTGCGATCCCGCGCGGAAGCCGCGCGAGGGGTCGGTGCTGATCGTCGCGCTGTGGACGTTGATGATTCTGGCGCTGTTGATTTCCTCGATGGCGTTCGACATGCGGATTGAGGCGGAGATTGCGTCGTACATGCGGAAGAAGACGAAGGCACAATATCTCGCGCAGGCCGGTGTGGAGTGGGCGAAGGTCGTGATGACAAAGCCGGTGAATACGGGTGACACCGGCGAGTTGAATCTCGGTCCGGACGATGATGAAGAGATGATGCAGCTTGCGCACCGCTTTCAGAATCTCGGCATGGGCTTCGCAAATCAGCGGAAGGCCCTTGGCGAGGGCGAGTTCGAAGTGGCCGTGCTGCCGGAGCCGCGGCGTTGGAATATCAATGTGCTGGCGACGCAGGCGGCAACCGATGAAGGGGCGCGCTGTATTCTTGAAGAGCTGCTCGATCAGGCGGAGATTCCGCCCGAGCTGTACGACGAATTGATTGATGCCTTGCTCGACTGGATTGACGAGGACGATTTGCATCGCACCAACGGCGCTGAGTCCGACGATTCGTTTTACAAAGAGCGCGGCTACAAGGTGAAGAACGGGCCGCTCGAAACGGTGGATGAGTTGCGCATGATCAAGGGCTGGACCGATGCGATTGTCTACGGCGGCCCGTCGCCCAATCCGGATGATCCCCCGCTGAAAGGTCTCGCTCAGAAGCTCACCGTCTGGGGCGATGGCAAGATTGATGTGAACGACGCGGGCGATGCGGAGTTGCTGGCGATTTGTGACATGGACGAACTGGTGCTGGACGACATCAAGCGACTGCGCCTCGGCCTCGACGGGCAGGAGGGGACGTTGGACGACGGCATCCGGGACTTGAACCAGATCGCGGGAATGACGCCGCAGATTTCGCGCTGGCTGACCGTGCGGGATACGAAGTTTGTGCGCCTGGTTTCGGTGGGCGAGGTGCAGGGTGTGCGCAGCGGCATCTGGGCGGTGCTGCAGGTCAGCGGGCAGAGTATTGTCCCTGTTTTTTGGCGCGAGGAGCCGATGGATTGAGTGGATGTGCGCATGCATCGCGCGCCTCTCGAATTGACCGCGCGCGAACAGCCTGCCAGAGTGAACGCATGATTTGTACCCGTGTATCACTGTTTCGTTTTTGTCTTTCGCTGCTCGTTCTGCTCGCCGGTGCAATCGGTTGCGTGCAGGTGGAGCAGACCCTTTCGCTCGACGCCTCCGGCGGTGGAACGCTGGTCTTCGGCTATTCGATGACGAAAGAGGCGTTCAAGGATATTGAGGCGCGCGTGAAGGCGGAGATGGGTGATGGCGATGCCGATGTGGAGATGCCCTTCTCCTTTGACCGGGAGAAGATTCGCGAAGACTTCAAGGAGTACGAGCCGCTCGGCATCGTTCTGGAGGACGTTCGCGCCTGGGATGACGACGCGAAGAAGCACGTTCGGCTGGAGATGCGCTTCACCTCGCTTGCGGGCGTGATGAAGACAGAGTTTTTCTCAGATCGCGTCATTGAGTTGAAGAAGCTGGACGACGGTTCGTATGAGTTCCGGCAGCGCGGCGCAAACGCGGAGCAGGTGCAGCCGGAGACGCTGGATGTAATGCGTTCGGTGCTGGCGGGATTTCGCGCGGTGCTTGTGTTGGAGGTGCCGGGTAAGGTTTTGGCGTCGAACGCAGACCAAACAAATGGACAACGTGCCGAATGGGTTTTTGATGTGGATCGCGATCCGGGATCACTGGTTCGCGCGCAGCGAGAAGATTTATGGGTGCGTTTTTCGGCAGACGGATTGACGCTGCCGGAGTATCCAGCGCGGTAGCCGGTGTGTAGCGAGTCACGCCGCGCGCGCGAGGATGAGAGGATTTCGTGGACGGCAAGAACGCTCAAGAGTATCAGGCAGAGATCAAGGCCCTCGCCGGGAGCCTGCCGTTTCCGCCGGTCGAGCTCCCCGAATTTTCCCGGGCGAGCTATAGCGCACCGTGCGTGCGTCAGCCCCGCACGTTTGTGAAAGCCGACGCCTCCATGCAGGCGGTCGGCCGGTTTCTTGTTGAGCGCGGCACGGTTGAGCTGCTCCGGCCGGAGCAGACCCTAGATCTGTTCACAGAGATTTATTGGTGCAGCTTTCAGATTCGGCAACTCGGTCGTCGTCGCTACAAATCGGCCTCCGCCGCGCACGCGGCGCGGGTGGAGGCGCGCCGCCTGATCTCTCGCATTGAAGCCGCGGAGGAAGAGTTGTTCATCGCCAACCGCCGCATGGTGGTGAACTGCATCAAGCCCTACTATTGGATCGGGCAAATGTGGCTCGCCGACTTCCTGCAAGAAGCGTCAAAGGCGTTGGCCAACTCGGTGCGAAAATTTGATGCGACGCGCGGCACACCGTTTTATGCGTATGCGCAGCGAGCCGTGCAGAATCGGCTGCGCAACTTCTTTCGCGATCACGTGCGCGCCGGAAGCTTCGGCGTTCGGCCCAGCCGCGAAATGCAGTTGGTGAAGAACATCGTGGACACGTGGAAGCGCGACTACGAAGAAAATCCGACGGATGAAGTTGTCGCGAAGATTGCCGACATTCCTGCCGATCGGGTGAACAAGGTTCGCGCGTATATCTCGCAGTGGTCGAAAATGCCCGCGCCGCCGGTTTCGCTGGACGCTCTCTTTGCGGAAGATGGCGGCAATTTGCACGAAGTCATTGAAGACGAACAGGCGCCCGATGCGGTGCACGCCGCCGAGATGGCGGAGGTGTGGCAGGCGATTGAATCGCTGCCCGACCGTTCGCGCCACATCATGAAGCTGCGCTTCATTGAAGGGCGCACGCTGGAAGAAACCGGAAAACTGCTCAAGCTGACTCGCGCACGGATCAAACAGATTCAAGACAGCGCGTTGAAAAAGCTCCGGCAAATTCTCAAAGAGCCATCGCCCGAAGACTGATCGTCTCTACTCCCAAATCGCGATAAAAGTATCTTGTATTGTGCGGGCAATACGGCCGATACTGCGCTTTAGTGAAAGCGAACGAAAGGGAGTGCACATGAAAACATTGAGTAGAGGACTGATTGTTGCGGCGCTGGGACTGGCTTGTTCCGGGCTCGCTACACTGAATGCTACGGCGGAGGAGGGCAGCGCGAATCCGCATCGCCTTGGAATCGGCGTGCATTACTGGTCTTCAGTTCCGAAGGTTGATCTCTCGGGAGCGACCATTGATGGCCACAGGGTGGAGTCGAGAGATCACGGCGATGAGGACGGCGTCTCTTGGCTGGCAACCTATCAGTACCGCCCGGGCCTGCTCGGTGTAGGACTGGATGTCGAGTGGAAGGACAAAGGCTACGTGGGCGCGACGGATGATGTCTTTGAGCCGCAGCTCTACATCATCGTCGGAACCAAGCTCTACGCGGCGGCTGGTATTGGCGGATACTACTCCGACGGCAAGTTTGCCGACGACCCGTTCACACTGCTGCGCGCGGGTGTGGATCTTCCGATTGCGGGCGATCTCTATCTGGATATCCACGCCATGTGGCGGTTCGAAAACTGGGATTCGATCAAAGACCGGACAACGGATGACGAATCCGACAGCTTCGCTGCGGGCGTATCGCTGCGCCTGGCGTTCTGAGTTAATTCAGGAATAATAAATCAGCAGGCCCTTGCGAATTCGCGTTTCGCAGGGGCCTGTTTTTTATGCGGTGTTGCGGGCAGGCACGAATCGAAGAAGAGGAAGAAGAATTAACCACGAAGATCGCGATGAGCACGAAGAAGAAAAGCAACCACGATTGGAAGAAAGAGAGACTGGATAACGGGATTGACCGGATTGACGGGAGGGGGAAGGAGGGATTTCGAATTGCGAATGGCGAATTTCGGATTTGAGGAATGAGGAATTATCAGAAGAGCGCAAAGGACCCGCCCACAGCGCTACGCGCAGTGCGGCGGGCAGGCGCAAAGGATGGAGGAAGAAAAGAGAAGAGTGATAGAGGCCCTGAAAAACTCGAGCTACTCGATAAAGTCGAATTACTCGATCTATTCGAACAATACTTTGCCCCGAATGACCGCAGTGACCTTGTTGGCTCGCAAAAACTTGCTGCGTCAGGTGTCGCGGGTGGAGCGGCGGGTTTGGCGCCAGCCGTCCCAGAGGTATTGGAGGCCGGCGAGGGCGGTGAGGGTGCCTGCGATCCAGACCAGAATGTTGAAGTAGTGCTCGTTGAATTGGGCGAGGACCCAAAGGATGGCGGTCATTTGCATGACGGTGGCCACTTTGCCGGTCCAGCGGGGTTGAACGTGAACGCTGCCCGCGATGTGGCGGATGAGAAAGTAGCCGCCGATGAGAAGGGCGTCGCGGCTGATGACGAGCGCGGAGAACCAGACGGGCAGGTGCGGGGTGAGGTCGGGCAGATTCGGACGCGTGAGCAGAATCAGCGCCGAGAGCAAAAGCAGTTTATCCGCGAGGGGGTCAAGGATGCGACCGAGCGCAGAGACCTCGTTGCGCGAGCGGGCGAGATATCCGTCCAACGCATCGCTGGCGGCGACGGCGAGAAAGATGCCGAACGCCCACCAGCGCAGCGTGGGATTGGGAGTGCCCGCTTTGAGGCCAAGCAGGTAGTAAATAACCAGAACGATGAATGCCGGAATCGCGATGATGCGCACAAGGGTCACTCGCGTGGCGAGTGTGATTCCTTGAACTGGTGGCGATTCAGACATGGCACGGCTCAGGCGTGTTGTACCTTCACGGCGACGGTGACGGGGAAGTTCACTGCGTTGGAGACGGGGCAGTATTTCTCAGCGGTGTGAACGGCCTGCGCCGCTTTTTCGGCGTCGTCGCCCGTGGGGATAGTCAGTGTCACCTCAATGGCGCAACCCTGAAAGCGCAGTCCGCTGGGCGTCTTCGCCATATTGCCGATGGCTTTGCTGGTGTATCCAAGCATGTTGATCTTCTGGCGCTGCACGATGCTGAGCGTGGTGAGCAACATGCAGTTTTCGATTGCGCCAACGAGCAGCAGCTCGGGGTTCCACAGATCGTCTTTGCCACCGAACTCGGGCGGCGAACTAAACGGGATGTCCGGGCGCGCGGCGGTATGGCTGACGCCGGTCTCACCGCCATTCCAGACGACGGAGGTTTCGTAATTCCACGACATAATAAGCTCCTTAGTTGATTGGGTTCAGGGTAGCGGGATTCGGGGCTGAATGCACGCCGATAATACGGGCAGCGCGGGCTCTCTACTCGTTGCGCAGGGCTTCTGCGGGCGAGATGCGTGCGGCGGCGCGCGCGGGCCAGAAAGAGAATGTTGCGCCGAGCAATGTGGCGACCACGAGCGGTGTGAAGAGAACGAGTGCATCGAGGCGCAGCGGGATCGGGAATCGTTCGCGCACGAGCCAGAGGATGGCGCCGGTGCCGAGTGCGCCAACGAGCGCGGCGAGTGCGGTGAGGAGGATTGCTTCGAGGACGAAGAGTCCGGCGATGTCGCGCGCGGTGGCTCCGAGCGCGCGGCGCAGTCCGATTTCGGTGACGCGTTCGCGGACGTTGGCAACGAGCAGGCTCATCAGCGTCGTGCCGCCGAGCACGAGGCAGAGGATCGCGATGCTGCCTGCGGTGAAGCGGATGGTGTCCTGCAGTTTGCGCAGGCGCTGCAGGAGCAGCTCGGGTGTGACGAAGGTCAGGCGGTCGAGTCGCTGGTCGGGTTGCGTGAGCAGTGTGCGGGCGAGTGCGACAGATTCCTCGAGCGGGCGTCCGGCGGGCGCGCGAACGTAGAGCGCATCGAGAAGTGGATCTGTGGGCGGTATCCCGATTTGCCAATAGGGCGGGAGTGTACGCGGAACGAAGACCGCGCCCGTGCCGGGAGAGAGTGCGCGATCGGTGGATTCCGACTCCAGCGCGTCTGCGCCGATGTGAATGAGGCCAATTAACCGGAATGGTGTATCGCGAAGCCGGATGGTATCGCCTACGCGCCAGTTCCATTCGCGTGCGAGGGATTCCTCCGCAACGGCGACGCGCTCGCGGTCGCGCAGATCGCGCGCATCGAGGAAGCGACCCGCTGCCACGCGCCATGGACGGATTTCCAGCAGCGCTTCATCTGCTGCGACGACGCGGACCTGCCGGTCGCCGCCCGCGGGGACGCGTTCACTGATTTGGAGTCCGGTGACCGTTGCGCCGGGCAGGTTCGCGCTCAGGAGAGTTGCATGGCGCGCGGTGAGCCGCGCGGTGTTTTGCGAGTTGCCGTCGGGTTGTGATTGCGAAATGGCGAACACGTGCGCACCGAGTTCTTCGACAATCTGGCGCGCGCGGTCTTGGAGTCCGCCGAGAACGGCAAGGAGAACAGTAAGCGCTGTCATACCCACTGCGAGGGCGAGAAAGGAGAGGCCGGCGCGGCCCGGGCGGGCGCGAATATCGTCGGCAATGTCGCGGAGCGGAGCGCGGAGTTGGTTGGTCATGCGCTATCCTCCAGCTTGCCTTCGCGACAGATGAGGTGGCGCGTTGCGTAGCGCAGGAGCGCTTCGTTGTGAGTGACGAGCAAAACAGTGATGCCGTCCGCGTTGAGCTCGCGAAATGTTTCCATCACACTTTCCGCTGCGGCGCGGTCGAGGTTGCCGGTCGGTTCATCCGCCACGAGGAGGTCGGGTCGCTGCGCGACGGCGCGCGCGATGGCGACGCGCTGCATCTCGCCGCCGGACATCAGGCGCACCGGCTGGTCGGCGTGCGACGCGAGGCCGACGCGATCCAGCGCCTGCCGGGCGCGCGCACGGACTTCGTGTTCGGGCAGCGAGAGGTAGCGGAACCGGAACGCGACGTTTTCAATCGCGCTGCGGTGTGTGAGCAGGCAGAACTTTTGAAAGACCATCCCGAGGCGCTCTTTCCGGATCGCACACAATTCATTTTCGTTCAGTGTGGAAACTACGCGTCCGCCGAAATGAACCGTTCCCTTCGTTGGCGTATCGAGCAGCGAAGCGAGATTGAGAAATGTGGACTTTCCGGAGCCGGACGGGCCGGTGATTATGACGAAGCTGCCCTCTTCGATTTCCAGACTCACGCCGCGCAAGACGTCAACGGGACCGCGCGGGGTGGGGAAACTTTTCCACACGCCCTGCATCGAAAATACGGGCACGGTTGACGAGGAATCCTGCATCAGGGCTTCACAATATCGCCCGGCTTGAGGCCATCGAGCACTTCAAAATTATTGATGTCCGCCCAGCCGAGGCGCAGCGGCTGTGTGCGGTCAGGCGAGCCCGCGACTCGCGCGGTGGCTTCGTTTCCGTTCATGTGGACGAAGTTGCGCGGGATGAGGATTGCGTTGTCGTTGCCGTAGGAAAGGATTTCAGCCTGTACCGACATTCCGGAGCGCAGGCGCGGGTCGGACTCGGTCAGTCCGATCACGGCGCGGAAGTAGCGCTGCCAGCCGGGACGGTCTGCCACGATCGTCGCCATGGATCCAACGGTTTCGACGGTTCCGGGCAGGACGAGGTCGGGGTACGAGAGCGGCACGACGCGGACGGTGCGTCCGATTTCAACGCGCGCGAGTTCGGCTTCTGGGATTTGAATTTCCACAATGAGGTCGCGCATGTCGGGGATGATCATGAATGGCTGGTTTTTGAAAATGCTGTCGCCCACGCGGACGGTACGGAACTCGCCGCTGACGTGGAGCGGGCGATAGACCACGACCCCGTCGGCGGGAGCGAGGACGGAGCAGTTGGCGAGTTGCGCTTTGGCGAGCTTCAGCTCCTGCTCGGCAGAGGAGAGTGTTGCGCGCGCGCGTTCGAGTGCGGCGGGGTGCAGAAAGTCGCGCGTGAGCGCAATTTTCTGATCCAATTTTTCAAGCTGCGTTTTGAGCTGGTCCGCTTTCAGCTTTTGCTGCTCAAGCTCTTGCGCAGAGACGAGGTCTTCCGCGAGGAGCGAGCGGGAGTCTTCGAGATATTGTTTTTCCGCCTCGTACGAAACCTCCGCCTCAATGCGCTGCGCTTCCAGCTCGCGCATTTCGAGTGGAAGCTCCGCCTTTTCGATCCGTTCGAGATCGGATTTTGCGAGCTGATAGTCGCGCTGCAATTTCAGGAGATCGCGCTCCACTTGCGAGCTGTCGAATTTGACGAGCAGATCGCCCGCCTTCACCGGTTGTCCTTCCGGCGCGAGTTCCACGATGGTTGCGCTGCCGTTGAACTTCGACATGATGACTTCGACGCGGCGCGCTTCGAGTTTGCCGGGATAGACCGTCCACACTTCGATGGGGCCGGTTGCGATGGTGTGGCGGGCGGGAGGCGCATCGCCGGAGCGCGAACAGGCCGCGAGCGGGAGGAGCGCCAGCAGGGAGAGTAATCGGAGGGGAGTTGTGTAGTTCACGGCGGGACCTCGTTCAGATTCGGGCGCAACGCGGCGGGGGCTTCGAGCAGTGTGCCGAGCGTGTTGAGATAGGCATAGCCTGCGATGGAGGCGTCTGCGCGGGAGGTGAGGCGGCGGTTTTCCGCATCGGAGAGAGCGTCTTCGGCATCGGTGACGGAGAAGTTATCGCCTCGCCCGATTTCAAAGAGGCGGCGGGCGAGTTTTGCGCGCTGCATGGCAAGTTGCTGGTTGCGTTCGGCGATGTGCATTTCGTCAATCGCGCGGCGATAGGCGGTGATCTGCTGCTGCACTTCGCGCGTGATGGCGAGCTCGCGGATGCGAATGGACTCAATCGCCGATTCGCGGGTGAGCACGGCCTGACCGAGTCGCGCGCGTTCACGCGACTGGTTGAGGTCTGTGTCGCCGCTGATTCCGAGAGACCAGAGATCGCCCTTTTGCTTGTCGCCGAACGTGTCGCTGGAGTTGTCGAACGATTCGTAGTGCGCTACGAGAGAGAGGTCGGGGAGCAATCCGCGCCGAGCGATTTTTTCGCCTCGGACGGTGTCGGTATAGTCCTGAATCGCCTGCGCATAATCGAGCCGGTTTGAGAGTGCTACGCGGACGGCGTCCTCGGGCGGCAGCATTTCGATGTCGAGAAGCGGCGGCGGTTCGAGTGTGTAGAGAGTATCGGGCGGCTGACCGAGAAGTTCGGCGAAATCGCGGCGTTGTGAGGAGAGCCGCTCGCGGCTGGTTTCGAGGCGCGATTTTGCTTCGCCGAGGCGCAGTTCGACGCGGAGCGAATCAATGCGCGTTGCGCGGCCCTGCCGCTCGCGGGCGCGCGTGAGGCGATAGAGCTTGTCGAGGCGCTGGAGCGATGCGGCGTCCGATTCTATTTGCCGGTCGAGCCGGATCAGCGTTTCGAACATTTCGACCACGCGGAGGAGGAGGCTCGCCTTCTGCTGTTCGTAATCGCGCTGTGCGCTGCGGAGGCGCTGGTTGGCGAGGATCAGGCCCTCGCCTTGAACGAGTGCGCCGAAATTGCGGAATAGCGGTTGGCGCAGGTCCACCTGCCAACTGGTGCGCGTGTTGGAGTCGCTATCTGTTTCCGACCACTGCACGCGCGGGCCGGCGGAAAGCTCGGTGCCGGCAATGAACTTCTTTCCCAACGCGAGCCCGTAGGTGTAGCTGTCGCGATCATCCGTTTTCTGCGCGCCGCCATCGGGGCGGAGTGAGAACCCGAATTCCGCGCGCGCGGATGCGAGGTTGAGATCGGCATTGCCGATGGATCGCGCGCGCTGGGCGAGCTCGCGGTTTTGCGTGAGCGCCATGCTGAGCGCCGTGGGCAAATCGAGCGAGGGTTGCGCGAAGGCTCCGCCTGCGATGAAGCAGAGGGACGCGGTTGCGATTGTGAGGAACCTTCGCATAAAGCCCATTATCCGCAGCAGACGCGCTTTCGCAAAGTTTATTGAGTTGCCGGGTTCAGTTCGTTTGCGAGGCGGATCCAGTCATCCACGGAGAGCGTTTCGGGGCGCTGTTTCGGATTGAGCCCGGCGCGAGCGAGTGCGTCGGACTCTTTCACGAGCGAGCCGATTTGCTTGCGGCGCTGCTCAAAGCAGCGTTTCACGAGCGCGCGGAAGAGTGGCTCGTTGTGCGGGCGAACAGCGCGGGATTGGCGGACGAGCAGGACGATGGCGGATTCGACTTGCGGTACGGGGAAGAAGCAGGTCTTCGCGATGGTTTTGTGAAGCGATGCGGCGTAGTCGGTTTGCGCGAAGACGCTCAATACGCCGTAGTCCTTCGTATCGGGCTGCGCGGTGATGCGGTCTGCCACTTCGCGTTGAACGGTGACAACCATGCGCTCCGGTCGGGCTTTGGCGTGGCAGAGTTCCACGAGGATGCGGGTGCCGACGGAGTAGGGGAGATTCGCGACGACTTTGTTGATGCCGGATGCGAGGTGCGCGGCGAGGTCGGTATCGAGCGCGTCGGCGTGGATGAGGGTAAAATTGGACGCGCTGCCGCACGTGCGCTGAATGTGTGCGTGGAGGACGTCGTCTTTTTCGATGGCGAGCACGCGGCCCGCGCGTTCGATGAGTGGCGCGGTGAGGACGCCGAGGCCGGGACCGATTTCGAGTACGGCGTCCTGTTTGGTCAGCGCGGCTGCATCGAGCATGATGCGGAGGATATTCCCATCAATCAGAAAGTTTTGTCCGAGCACGCGGCTGGGTTTGAAGTCCCACTGCTGCAGCAGTGCGCGCACATCGGTGGGGCGGGTGGGATTCATGGGCGGACGCGGGCGGTCAGCGCGCCCAGGGATTTTTCCGGCGCGCGAGGTGGTCCGCCCATTTGATGGCTTCCATCATGCTTTCGGGATTTGCGAGATTTTTCCCGGCGATATCGAACGCGGTGCCGTGATCGGGCGAGGTGCGCACGATTGGCAGGCCGAGGGTGAGATTCACGCCGGAGTTGAACGCGATGAGCTTGAGCGGAGCGAGGCCCTGATCGTGATACATCGCAATGACCGCGTCGTAGGCGCCGTGGGCCGCCTGATGGAATACGGTGTCGCCCGGGAGCGGGCCGACGACGTTGAGGCCGCGCCGGTGTGCGCGTTCGATGGCGGGGCGAATGACGTCGTCTTCTTCGGTTCCCATTTTGCCGCCTTCGCCCGCGTGCGGGTTGAGTCCGCAGACGGCGATTCGCGCGCGGCGCGAGCCGAGCCAGGGGAGAGACATCGCGGTCATTTCGATGGCATCTTCAATCGTGCGGCGCGTGAGGGCGGCGGGGACCTCTTTGATCGCGACGTGGCGCGTGGCGAGTACGACGCGGAGCGGGCCGCCGAAGAGCATCATGCCGACGCGCGTGACGCCGCAGAGTTCGGCGAGCATTTCGGTGTGACCGGGCCATTCGATTCCCGCGCGGTGGAATCCGTCTTTGCAGATCGGCGCGGTGACGAGTGCATCGAGTTGTCCACGGAGGCAGGCATCCACGCCGGCGACAATCCAGTTGCCCGCTGCGGCGGCGGCGCTGGCGTGGATTTCGCCCGGCTGCCAGCGGAGGGGGAGCCGCTCCGGTGTCCAGCAGTAGGAGCGCGTGCGCAGCGGCGGGTCGTCCAGCGAGGCGGCGGGCGGGGCGGGGAGGCGGAGGAGTTTGGCTTGCTCCGCGAGAATTCCGGCGTGGCCGATGAACACGAATTGCGCGTTGAGTTTGCGCAGGCGGCGGACGGCTTTCAGTGCGATTTCCGGGCCGATGCCGTTGATGTCACCGAGTGTAATTCCGATTCGCAGTTGTCGTTTTCCAGCCATTGGAAGTCACTTCTGCTTGCATTTCCAAGCGTTGGAAGTTTTAGAACACCTGAACAAAATATTTCTTTTTGAGCCGTTCGATCCAGCGGGTGTAAAGGCGTTCGGCCTCTGCCTGGCGCAGGGCGCGCTCGATTTCGGGGCGCACGTCTTCGAGGCTGCGCACGTGCGCGGCCTCGCGGCCCTCGACGATGGCGAGGTAGAAGGCTCCGGGAGTTTCGATGATGTCGCTGACGTCGCCTGTGGGCAGTTTGTCGAGCGCGGTGCGGAGGTCGCTGCTGAAGTCAGAGGGTTCGCGCCAGCCCCAGTCGCCGCCGTCGGCGGCTTTGCTGTCTTGGGAAACTTCGCGGGCGACATCGGCGAAGTCTTCACCGGCGAGGATGCGTCCGCGCGCGCGGATGGCGAGTTGGCGTTGTTCTTCTTTTAAGGAATCGTCTGATTCAGGCAGAGGCAGGGCGATCAACCGGACGTGGATGCGCGCGGGGACGTGCCATTTTTCGCGTTGTTCGGAATAGGCCTTTTGGAGGGCGCGCGGTGTGACCTTGATGCGGTCGGTGACTTCCTGGCGGCGGAGTACGGTTACGATGAGGCGCTCGCGGACGCGGGTGCGCCATTCGTCGAGGGTGATTTGTTCATCGGCGAGGGCTTCGAGGAATTTTGCGCGGTCGTTGTCGAATCGTTCGAAGATGAACTCCTTGATGCGATCGTCCACGACGCGATCGGGGATGTTGCCGCCGAGCGATTTGAAATCTTCGACGATGAGGGCTTGTTCGATCAGGAGGTCGAGTGCGTTTTTGTATGCCTCCTTGCGGCGGCGCGCGAGTTCTTCGCCTGCGAATTCGTCGCGCATTTGCAGGTCGCCTGCCTGCACGAATTCGAGGACATCGCCCACGGTGATTACGCGCTCGTTGACGATTGCGGCATAGCCATCCGCCGGCAGTTCGTTGGTGGATGCGTTGGCGAAGGCGGTGGATGCCGCGAGCAGGGCGAGTCCTGCAAAAATGGATAACGTGCGCATAGTCGGTCAGCATGACACAGCCCTTCGCGCGCCGCAAGTGCGCCCGGTTGGGAGGGTGAGGCGTTTGCGGGGCGCGGTTACGGGGATGCGGGCAGGTCGGAATGGTGTTCTGCGGCGCAGGCGCGGATGCGGGACCATACTTTGGTGAGCGCGTTGCGGCGGTTGGAAGAGAGGTGTTCGGAGATGCCTGCTTCGCGCAGGAACGAGGGGTCGAGAGCGAGGATCGCGGCGGGCGTTGCGCCGCTATAGAAGCGGCAGAGGAGGCCGGCGATGGATTTGACGACGAGCGAGTCGGCCTGGCAGAGGAAATAGCAGCGGCCGTCGCGGTATTCGGCGACGAACCAGAGGTTGGAGAGGCAGCCTTCGATCCGGTTTTCCTCGGTGCAGCGCTCTGCGGGGAGCGAGTCCATATCGCGCGCTTCGTCCACGAGGTATTCCAGCCGCGCGAAGGCGTCGGGCAGAATATGGAGTTCGGCGAGGAGTGTTTCTTTCTTTTCGTCCAGATCGAGTTCGGGCATGGGGCGCACGGTTGCGCGTTTCGGGCGCGCTGTCAATCGGGAGAAGCCCGGCGGGGCGGGGTGGGGGGGCGGAATCGGGAATTTCCCTATGTGGGATTCGGGGTGAGCCCTGATATTTGCGGGGCGCGCCCGATGACAACCTTCACGCTATCGGCATGAAGCAACCGGGCAGAATAGTATTGGTGGACGCGTGCGCCTTTATGCGGCGTTCGATCCGGCGCCTCCTGGAGGTGAATCCGGAGTTGCGCGTGTGCGCGGAGGTGGATGGTGTTGAGGCTGCGCTGCGCGTGCTGCGCATGCGGCGGCCCGATCTGGTGATTCTTGACCCCTTTTCGCTTGAGAGGGATGCGCTTGCTGCACTGCGTGAAATCCGGAGGAGCTTTCCGCATCTTCCCGTTTTGGTGCTCACGCAGGGAGAGGAATCGCTTTTTGCGGAGAGTATGTTGCGCGCCGGTGCGGACGGCTATGTGATGAAGCGAGATGCGCCGGATAGTCTGCTGCGCGCGGTGGAGGAAGTGCGCAAGCGAAGTATTTTTGTGAGTCCGGCGGTGGAGCAGACCATCTTCAGTCGCCTGCGAAATACCGACACAACGCTCGATGTTCGTGTGAAACAAAGGCGAAGCCGGACTCCTCGTAGCGTCGCGCCGCATCAGCGGGGCAATGCCACCGGCGCGCGAAAAGCCAGACCTCGCGCCGCGCGCGTGCAGAGTTGAGTGTGCGTGCAGTTGCTATCTGGAGGGCTGCGCTTTGTCGCGGCCGATTGAGGTTAGGCCAATTCGTAACTTAGGATGCTGAGGGCGAAGAGGGATGCGGTTTCGCTGCGCAGTGTCAGTTTGCCGAGACTGACGGCGCGTCCGCCTGCATTGCGTGCTGCGGCGCGTTCGCGGGCGCTGAAATCGCCTTCGGGGCCGACGAGGATTGCGACGGTTGCGGGGCGGGTTTCGCGCGCGATGTGGAGGATGGTTTTCAGGGGTTGGGCGTCGGGCTCCAGAGAGCAGACGAGGAGGAGGTCCACGCGGGGCATTTCCGTGAGGCAGGTGAGCAGGGGTTGAACCGGCTCAATTTCGGGCATCCACGGGGTGCCGCACTGTTTGGCGGCGCCGAGGGCGATGCGCTGCCAGCGCTCGCGTTTGGCCTCTTCGTTGCCTTCGCGTACGCGCGCGACGGCGTGGTCGGTCTGGACGGGGCGAATACGGTGAACGCCCAGCTCAGTTGCCTTCTGGATGAGGATGTCCATCTTCTGCTCGCGCGGGATGCCTTGCAGGAGGATGAACTCGGGGGAAGGTTTAGGATGCTGGTGCTGTTGGAGGATGCGCAGGCGGGCGAGGCGTCGGTCGAGTTCCACAATTTCGCAATCGGCGGTGCGCCCGCAGCCATCGAACGCGGTGACGGGGCTGCCGACACGCGCGCGGAGGACGGTATGGATGTGGTGCGCCTCGTCGGCGGGCAGCAGGAGCTCGTCGGAGCGCCAGTCAGCGGGAGGGATATAGCAGCGCATGGGCGCGCCTATCCTTTCTCCACTGTCGCTTTTCGCTCGTAGAATTCGCCCGCGATGCGGCGGACATCGCGCAGGCTCTTGTAGCTTTCGTCGTTGAGTTGCTTGCTCAGCTCGTTGAGTGCGTCGCGTTGAGCGCGGTCGAGGCGGTCGGGCACGACAATGTAGAGGCGGACATGCTGGTCGCCGGTGCCGAATCCGCGCGGCGCGGCGACGCCTTTGCCGCGCAGTCGCATGACGGTTCCGCTTTCGGTGCCCGCGGGAACTTTGAGTTTTGCGAAGCCGTGAATGGTGGGGACTTCGATTTCGCCGCCGAGCGCTGCGATTGCGAAGGAGAGGGGCATGTCGCAATAAATATCGTCACCGCGCCGCTGAAAGAAGGTGTGCGGTTTGACGTGGATGACAACGTAGAGATCGCCCGCGCTTCCGCCGCGCGAGCCGCCTTCGCCTTTGCCGGCGAGGCGCAGGCGCGAGCCGGTTTCGACGCCTGCCGGAATCTTGAGTTGGAGGGTGCGCTTGGCCTTCACGCGGCCCTCGCCGCGGCATTCGCGGCAGGGTTTGGAGACGATTTCGCCGGAGCCGCCGCAGCTCGTGCAGGTTTGGCGCACCTGGAAGAAACCGCCGCCGGAGATGATCATGCCGGAGCCTGCGCAGCGCTTGCAGGTTTCTTTTTTGCTGCCGGGTTCTGCGCCGCTGCCTTTGCAGGTGGCGCATTCGTCCATGACGGTGAGCGAGAGATCGCGCGTGGAGCCGAAAATGGATTCCTCAAAATCAATTTCGAGATCGAGGCGCAGATCGGATCCGC
This sequence comes from Kiritimatiellia bacterium, assembly GCA_039807095.1. GTDB lineage: Bacteria > Verrucomicrobiota > Kiritimatiellia > CAIVKH01 > CAIVKH01 > JAMLJG01. The sequence goes on along the minus strand of JBDHQM010000009.1, from coordinate 5,346 downwards.
GCAGCGCCTGGTCGCGCGAGCGGGCACCGCCGCCTCCGCCGAAGAAGTCGTCGAAAATGCCGCCGCCCCCGCCGCGACCGCCACCCGCGCCGCCGAAGGCGCCCATGAAGGTGCGGAGCGCTTCTTCGAGGTCAATTCCGCCGAAGCCTCCGCCGTGGAAGCCGCCGCCACCGCCCCCGCCGCCTCCGCCGAATGCGGCGTGACCGAATTGGTCATAGCGCTCGCGTTTGGCGGTATCGCTGAGCACCTCGTAGGCTTCGGAGATTTCCTTGAACTTTTCTTCGGCCTCTTTGTTGCCCGGGTTTTTGTCGGGATGAAACTGTACGGCGAGTTTGCGGTATGCCTTTTTGATCTCGTCCGCCGATGCGGAGCGCGAGACACCGAGCACGTCGTAGTAGTCGCGTTTATTCTTCGCCACGGTCGGCCTCCTCGGGGGCGCCGCTGGAGACGACGACTTGCGCGGGGCGCAGGAGTTGCGGGCCGAGGCGGTAGCCGCGGCGCGTCTGTTGAATCACGGTATCGGCCGGGTGTTCCGTCGAAGGCGCGGAGGTGATGGCCTCGTGAAGATGGGGATCGAAGGGGTGGCCGGGCTGCGCATCCACAGCGCTGAGGCCCGCGCGTTCGAGCGCGCGGAGCAGTTCATCGCGCATCATGCGAAATCCCGCGAGGATGGCTTCGGATGCGCCGTGATTCGCGGCGCTTTGCAGGCCGAGGTCGAAGTGGTCCAAAACGGGGAGGAGGGAGTCCATCAGCCGTTCGACGGCGCGCGTCTGGCTTTCGAGCTGTTCGCGCTGGGTGCGACGGCGAAAGTTTTCGAAATCCGCCTGCAATCGCACGTGGCGATCGCGCAGGGTTTCCAGCTCCGCCTGTGCTTTATCCAGATTGCCGGATTCCGGCTCGGGCGTCGGGGATTCGGGTGTCAGTTCAGCGTCCGCGGGGAGCGGGGCATTGTCAGGTGTTTTGTCGGTTTCCATCATAAGTCTGGGCGCGCGAGGGCGCCGGAACAAATGGGATAGCATACCGCTCAAAGCAGCTTCGTCAACCGCAGGCAATTGCCCGCGCTGGTGGCGCGATCGTAGGAAATGTCGTCTACGAACTTGCGGATGATGTACATGCCGAGGCCGCGCTGGCGCCCGGCCTCCACATATTCTTCGGGGCTCACGCTGCGCTGGTTGTCGTGATCGAAGCCTTTTCCGCGGTCGTAGAGTTCAACGACGATGCGGTCTTTGTGCTGTTTTAGGTTCATGCGGATACCCGGATGGTTCGGGTTTGTCGCCGCATTGGCTTCGCCGCCATAGCTGTGTTCGATGACGTTCGCGCAGGCTTCGTCCACGGCCATTTCGAGTTGTGCGGCTTTGAATTCCGATAGGCCCGCGCGCGCGCACACATCCATCACGGACTGCCGGATCATACGCAAATAGCTGTATCGGCACGGAAGGTGCAGGGTCACAAAACCTTCTACCTCAAGGTTTTTATCCGCGCTCATGCGCCCCTTTGTTAAGTGGTGAATTTACTTACGGCCAGTCCCACGTCGGGATAGACCTGCAAAATTTTGTCGAAGCCCAGGAGCTCGACAATACTGAAAATCTTGGGTGTCAGGGCGGCCAGTTTAAGGTCTCCGCCGTTCTCCCGTGCGCGTCGCGCGAAACCGATGAGTGCGCCGAGCGCGGCGCTATTGATGTAGTCGAGGTTTGCGCACTCGAGCACGATCTGGTGTCGCTGCTGGTCGCGCAACTGGTTGAGGGACGATTCGAGGCGCGGGAAGGAATAGGCATCCAACGCGCCATCGAGGTGCAGAATGTCAACTCCGTCAACGGCTTCGTGCTTGATCTGGCATTCTCGCATGGGCGGTATCCTAGTCAATTTGTGGGGTGTTGCGCAAGGGCATATCGCGCGGGCTGGCGGGGTGTGAAATCATGTGGGGGGCGGGGCGTTGCGCTCCAGGTCTTCGCGCAGGTAGGTCAGCACGTCTTTGAAGCGCGGCAAATTGTCGGGAGAGAGGGAGACGAGGTTTTCGTGCGCCTCGATCATCAGGCGCGTGGTTGCGGTCTGGTCGGCGTCGGGCGTGTCGAGTGCGCGCAGGGTATCGCTGATTGCGGCGAGATTTTTCAGCGCGTCGGGCGTTGCGCCCTGTTCATACGCCTGTGTCATGCGGTCGAGTCCCAGGGTGTTGATCAGGCCGCGTACGCGGGCGTTGAGGTTCAGCAGGATCATCGCCCCGCCTTCGCGCTGGCGCAGACGGGTGGCGAGACCGGCGAGCGTTCCCATGAACGTGCTGTCCATCCCGATGCACGCATTCATATCCAGTGCGATGGTGTTGCAGCCTGCGTTTATCGCGGAGCGGCCGAACTCGCGGATGGCGGCGCTGGATTTGAACGAACCGCGACCCTCCACCCGGATGATTGCCACCTGTTTGTGAATCGCGACGAGGATTCTATCTATGGGTGGTTGGGGGATGGGCATCGCAGTCATCTCCAAGTCGCCGAGCGATATTCTTCCAGTACGCGGTCGGGTGTGCGCAGTTGCAGTCGCCACGACGTCACGCGATGGCCACCGCCGGATGAGGGCGAGAGCGGAATTTCCAGGCGCGTGGTTACCGGCCCTCTCTCCTCGCGCGGCAGCGCGCGGCGCATCGTTCGGATGTCCGGTTGATCGTCCATGCGATACTCAAGGCGCAGTTCCATATCCGATGGCGCAAGGCCGGGCATTTGCGACCACGCCACCGCGAGGATCGCGGAGGGAACTTCGACGCCATCTTCCAGAAATTTTGTGTAGTGCACGCCGCCGACCCGGTTGAGGTTTGCCGCCACACGGATGACACCGGTGGTCGGCTGAATACTCAACACACGCGCACTGCCGGGCACTTGCGCGAGGCATGGCGAAACGACGCCCCAAAAGCCCAACGCGAGCAAAACAAGCGCCGGGCGAGTAAAATTCGTCATACATAAAATCCAAGTGTCGGCACCTTAACACTGCGGTTTCAGCGTGTCAACGGCGGCCGGATATCCGGCGAAAATTATTGCGGGATCAGGAGCGAGCGCGCCTGTTGTGCGTGCATATCGAGGTTTTCCCAGACGTGAGCCGCGCCCGCTTCCAGGAGTTGCGCGGCGGAAAATACACCGGTGGCCACGGCGACGGGGGTGGCGTCAATCGCGCGCGCGGCGGCGATGTCGGAAGGGGTGTCGCCGATGAGGATGCAGCGCGTGAAGCGGGACTCGCGCTCCGCCCGTTCGCGCGCGAGGCGCGCGATTTCGCGGCGATCCGCGTGTTCATGGCCGAACGCGCCCAGCACAAAGTGGTGGTGAATGTTGCATGCCTCCAGCTTCACGCGCGCGCACGATTCGATGTTGCCTGTCACGAGACCAAGCGTGCAGCGGGACTGTGCGGAGAGATCGCGGAGAAGGGCCGTCACGCCGGGGTAGACGTGGGGCGGTTCTCCGTTCAGCTCCTCGCGGAGCAGGTCCGGCAGAATGTCGAAAAAGCGCGCGCAATCGTCGCGTGTCGCGGTGTATCCGAGGCGGAGCGCCAGCTTTTCGAAAAGATCGAGATCCGTCGCGCCGGCGAAGGAGACATCGGCCAGATCGTCCGCGCCGCCGAAAACGGTGCGGAGCGCACGGGCGAAGGAGCGCCGCCCTGCGCCGCGCGTGTCGAGCAGGGTGCCGTCAATGTCGAAGAGGATCAGCGTCCGCATACAGGGAGTGTTGCCGCTATTTGGCAAAGCCCTTTCGCAGGTGGGACGGGAGAATCTTCAGCTCATCGCGATATTTCGCGATCGTGCGCCGCGCGACGTTGAAGTTTTGTTCGCCGAGGCGTTTGACAATTTCCTGGTCGGAAAGCGGGTGCGCGACGTCTTCCTCCGCGACCAGTTTTGCGATTGCGTCTTTGATTGTCTTGTTGGAGACGGACTGGCCATCCGACGTGCGGAAACCCGGCGTGAAGAAGTACTTCATTTCGAACGTACCGCGCGGCGTCTGCATATATTTGTTGGCGATCGCGCGGCTGACCGTGGTCTCGTGCACGCCAATGATGGTTGCGACCTGCGCCATGGTCAGCGGGCGCAGGTGGGTGACGCCGTGTTCGAGAAATTCGCGCTGCGTTTCGACGATCTCGCGCGCGATGTTGTAGATTGTTTGCTGGCGCTGGTTGATGCTCTTGATGAGGAAGAGGCCCGCGCGCACTTTGTCGCGGATGTATGATTTCACCTCGGACGTTGTGCCCTGTGTGCTCATCAACTGGCGATAGTGTTCGCTGATGTGCAGGTGTGGAATCTGCTCGTTATTGATGACGATGACATATTCGCCGGCGACCCGCTGCACGAGGACATCCGGCGCGACGTAGGAGGGCACTTCATCGGTGAAAACGCGGCCGGGTTTCGGTTCCAGTGTGGCGATGAGGCGCGCCGCTTCGCTCACCTCCTCGGCGGAAAGTTTCAGCGCGCGCGCGATATCGGTGTAGCGCTTGGCTCCGAGCGCATCGAGATGCGTTCCGACGATTGCCGCTGCGGTGGAATCGCCCTTATCCAGGCGCCGCAACTGAATGAGCAGGCATTCGCGGAGGTCGCGCGCGCCGACGCCGACGGGGTCGAACTCCTGGATGATTTCGAGAACGCGATGGAGTTCGGACGGGACGAAGCCGGTCGTTTGCGCGAGTTCTTCGATTGGCGAGGTCAGATAGCCGTCTTCATTAATGCTGCCCACCAGCAGCTCGCCGATTTGCCGGTCCGTCTCGGAGAGACCGGTCATTGCGAGTTGGTTCATCAGGTGCTGCTGGAGCGATTCGGGTTGTGAGATTGAATCGAAGAAGTGCTGTCGCCGCGCCGCTGCCTCAGCGGAGTAGTGATTGGTTGACTGGTTTTGTTTGAAGTATTCGCGCCACTCGTCGTCCATGTGGGCGAGCTGTTCAAACTCCTCGTCGAAGCTGGCATCATCGGATGAAGGTGCCTCTGTGGACGGCTCGACCTCGATCTGTTCGGTGTCCTGCGTCTGCTCTTCGAGCGTGGGGTTTTGCTCCATTTCCTGTTGTACGAGCGCGCGCAGTTCCAGGATCGGCGCCTGCAAGAGTTCGAGCGACTGGCGCATCTGTGGCGCCAGCACTTGCGAGAGCCGTTGTTGCTGAGATAGACCTAGGTGTTGCGCGGACATGGAACGTTTCTTGCTGCAACTGTATCGCTCGCTCTCGCCGAGCGCAATCGAAGAGGAACTTCAGCGCGAATGACGGGTGTAGGACAGATTCTTTGATCCGGCGGGCTCATGCGGCTTTTGAGAGGTTCTTGCAGTAGGCATCGAAGAGATTGCTTTTGATGAGACAGCGGAAGGCAAGGACATTTTCAGCACCGGAACAGAGCCA
>JBDHQM010000042.1:0-19332 GCA_039807095.1 Kiritimatiellia bacterium | reverse complement strand
TCCGGACGATTCAAATAGCCGCGCGCAAGTCCATCTCCACCAATGAACAACTCGCCTGCCACACCGACCGGCTGCGGTTGCAGATGCGCGTTGAGCACATAGACCTGCGTATTCGAGATCGGATGCCCCAAGGGCGGCGGATCAGAAATGACCGATTGGTTCGTCATCGGTTCGGTTGTTGCAAACGTCGTGCTCTCTGTCGGACCATAGCCATTGATCACGGTCAAATCGGGTCGCTGTGCCAACAGGCGCGCGATTCGTTTGCCCGATGGCGCCTCACCGCCCGTGAGCAACTGCTTCACCGGCGCGAGACATCCGGGGTTTTCATCCACGACCACGTGAAACAATCCCGCCGTAAGCCATAGCGTGGACACCTGCTCGCTCGCAATCGTACGCGCAAGCATATCCATCGAAAACGGACCGCACGGCAAAATGGCCAGACGCCCGCCATTCAGCAGTGGTGCCCACAGCTCAAACGTCGAGGCATCAAACGCGAGGGGTGAAAGATGAAGATAGCGTTCATCAGGACCGAGCGTGGCGTAGCGCACTCCTTTGACGAGGCGCACCACACTCTTGTGTTCAATCAAAACACCCTTAGGCTGACCAGTTGAGCCGGACGTGAAGAGAATATACGCGAGCTGATCGGGTCTGTGCGGTGTGCGCCGCTCTTCCGGCGTCAGATTGCCTTCGGGCAGGGTGCGCCACGGTGCCGATTCATCCAGCGTCACCACCTGAACACTTGCAGAGCTGAAGAGGTGCGCATGATGAGCCTGCGCAACAACCACCTTCGTCTGCGCATCTTGAATCTGCAGGTCGAGCCGTTCGCGGGGATGCGACGGATCGAGCGGCATATAGGCCCCGCCCGCTTTCAGAATCCCGAGAACCGCAACGACCATCTCAATCGAACGATCTGCGCATAACCCAACGGCCTGATCCGGCCCTACCCCGAGCGCCGTAAGCGCGCGCGCCAGCCGATTCGCCTGCGCGTTCAACTGTGCATACGTCACCGTCTGCCCGGCGAACGAGAGCGCGATGCGATCCGGTGCCGATGCCACTTGCTCCTCAAAAAGTTCGTGAACGCATTTCGCCGGATACGGCGTTTGAGTCGCATTCCAATCCAGCAGCAATGTGCGTCGTTCCGCATCTGTCAGCAGCGGAATCGCGCCCAGCGGCATATCCGGCACCTCCGTCACCGTCTCGATAATGTGGCGGAAATGCCCCATCCACCGAGCGACCGTGGCAGCGTCGAACAAATCGGTGTTGTAGTTGCACTCAATGCGGAGCCGGTCCGGATGCGCGACGACGTTCAGCGAAAACTCGAACTGATACGCCGTCCGCGGATTGATCACGACTTCCGTTTCGAGCTCGCCAAACTTCATCCCGTGGATTGCGGGATCCACATTGAACGTGGACTGAATCAGTGGCGGCCGCATCGGGTCGCGCGGCAACTGCAACATTTTGATCAAATCGCCGAATGTCAGCCCCTGATGTTCATACGCATTCAACAGCGCGCGCTGCGCATCCGCCATCAGCACGCTAAACGGCTGTGCAGGGTCAACCTTCAACCGCACGGGCAGTAGATTTGCGCAGTGCCCTACCAGCGCGCCGTCTTCCATCAACTGTTGCCCTGCCGCCGGAACGCCGATCACCAAATCAGTCTGCCCCGTCAGCCGGTGCAACAGCGCTGCGTGATGCGCGAGGAGATTTGCAAACAGCGTTGAGCGCTGTTTCGATCCGAGGTTCTTGAGCGCCGTTACAAGCGGCTCCTCGATCGTGAACACATCCATCGCGCCGTTGAACGTGCGTTGCGCCGGACGCGACCGCTCCAACGGCCATTCAATCGCAGACGGCGGCGACGCTAGGGTCTCCAGCCAATAGCGACGATCCGCCTCAATACGCGCATCGCGACGGTATCCGTCCATGTAGCGCGCATACGCGCGGAATTGAACCGGAAGCGGACGGTTGTCCGGCAAATGGCGGGTCGCGGCGGAATACAACTCGCTCAAATCGCGCGTCATTACGTCATACGACCAGCCGTCGCAGACGATGTGATGCACCGTGAGAATCATGATGTGGCGCTCGGGCTCCATCCGCACCAACCGCGCGCGCGCGAGGGGCAGCGTGCTCAGATCGAACGTGTGGCTGACTTCGCCGCGAATCAATGCGCCTAACCGGCGCTCCCGTTCCGCCACATCCAGTGTTGAAAGGTCGAGATATTCAACATCCATCGCGCCCGTTGCATGGACGTGCTGCAATTCTCCCGATTCGTCAAAGGTAGTCCGCAAGGCTTCATGTCGCGCGACGAGCTGCCTGAGAGCTGCCTCCATCGCAGCGCGGTCAAATGCGCCGCGGAACGTGAAGGCGCACGACTCATTAAACGCGGGCGATGCCGAGGGATCGAGCCGCAACGCGAGCCAGATTTCGTGCTGGCCCGGCGTCAGAGCAAATGGGCCGGTCTCCGGAATTTCAATGCTCCGCTCCGGCAGAAAATCGCCCTCTCGCATCGCGGCAATAGCCGCCTTGAACGCGGCGATGAGGCGCTCGACATCCGCTTCCGTATGCGCGGTGGAAAGGAAACACGGGCGGCCTTCCCAGATGTGAATGCCCTGATCGCGCAGGAAATGGAAGAGCAGGCTGAAGTGCTTGAACGATTCGCCGTGGCTGAAATACCACAGCGAACCGAAGTTATTGATTTTGAGGTCAACCCCTTCGTTCACCATGAACTCATTGACCGTCTGCACAAAACGCGCCGTGCGTTCATTGAGTTCACTTTGCAGTGCCGGTCCGGCTTCTTGCAGATGCTTGACCACTGCGCGAGCGGCGGCCATCGCAAGAGGATGGCGCACAAATGTGCCTGCGAAGAAGGTCACGCCCGCCTCGGGCACAGAATCGTCGCCGTAGTTCCACGCGCCGCCATCGAAGGCGTCCATGTACTCGCGCCGACCTGCAATCACGCCGATCGGCATTCCGCCGCCGATCACTTTCCCGTAGGTCGCGAGGTCGGCATGCACGCCGAACCACGCCTGCGCCCCGCCCGGATGAACGCGAAAGCCCGTAATCACTTCGTCAAAGATCAGCGCAATGCCGAGTTCGCGCGTCAACGCGCGCAACGCGTGCAAAAATTCGCGCGGCTGCAACTGTGGCTTCCGGCTCTGCACCGGCTCAACGAGAACTGCAGCGAGATCGTGTGCCTCCGCCCGAATTGCATCGAGCGACGCCATTTCGCCGTATGGCAGCACAGTGACGTGGTTCACCATATCCTGCGGAATACCCGGCGCAATCGGCACCGTCCGTTGTTTCCCGCGGAAGAGTTGCCCCTTCGCGAGCGCCTCATCATTCACGCCGTGATAATCGCCGGAGAAGTAAACAATCCGCTGCTTGCCGGTCACCGTACGCGCGGCGCGCACAGCGCCCATCACTGCTTCCGATCCCGTGTTGCAGAACGTCGCACGCTCCATCCCGGTCATCGAGACAATCGCCTGTGCAATCTCACCCGCCAATGCCGACTGCGGGCCGATCTCAATGCCCGTCGCCAACTGATTTTCCAACGCCTTACGGATGAATTCAGGGTTGTGCCCGAAGAGGTTGGTTCCGAATCCCATCGTGACATCGAGAAACTCGTTGCCGTCCAAATCCCAAATCTTGGAACCCGCCGAACGCGCCGATACCACCGGATAGATCAATTCCTTCCACGTCACCCGAAAACCGGCCACCGCGCGCGGATCGGCAAAATGACTACGATTCTGGCGCGTATATTCCTTTGAACGCTGCGTCTTCTTCGTGTAGCGCGCAATCAGCGCGTCGAGATGTTCCTGTTGCTTCGGCGTCAGCGCATCACCTGCGGCAGTGTTGATCGGCGCATACGGGCCGTGGCGCGTCAAGACCTGCGGGGCAGGCTTTGCCTCCGTAGCTTCATCCGGCGCGAACGGACCCGATTGCGTGACGGCAAGCGCACCTTTCACCGGTGCAGCTGTGGTGGTGGCTGCCGCCGTCGCAGCCACTGCCGGTGCCGATGGCGCTGCCTTTGCGGGCATGTGCTCCGTCAAATAGGTGGCAATCGCAGAGGGTGATGAAAGATCGTCGAGCATCTGACGCAACGTCAGCTTGACGAGGAATCGCCGCTGAAACGCCAGGCTGACCTGCGTGAGGAAAAGCGAGTCAAACCCCATCTCAAGGAATGGACGCGCGGGGTCAATGTCGGCCTTCTCAATTCCCGACAATTCCTGAAGAATATCGAGCACATCGCTCAGGACATTCCCAGACGCCTGCTCCGGAGTCGCGGCGGCCGACGCTTCACCCGCCGCATCTTCCGCTTCATTCGCGGCTTCAAGTGAGGCGGCAGATGCCCCTCCTGCTGAGGCGGGCGGTTCAATCCAATACCGCTTGCGTTCGAACGGATAAGTCGGCAACGCGATGCGGCGTGGCAGCGGCGAACCGTACAGCGCGGCACCATCCAATTCGACACCACTCACCCACAAGCGGCCCACCGCGCGAAGCAGTGCAATATCGTCGGCCACACCCTCTTTCGCGTGGCGCATGGACGGCACCGCAACAAGCGGTGCCGCCGGATCATCGTGCTGCAGCACCAGCGTAGTGAGCGCCTGGCTCGGACCTACTTCCAGGAACAGCGCATTCGGCAGTTTCATTGCCTCGCGCAGGGCAGAGCTGAAGCGGACCGCATTGCGCAACTGGCGCGCCCAGTAATCCGGATCCGCAACCGCTTCGGCTGAAACCCAACCGCCCGTCAGCGTCGAGAGAAACTTTCCACGCGCCGGCTTGCGCGGTGTCTTTTCAACCGCCTCGCGGAACGGAGCGAGTGCTGGCTCCATCATCGCTGAATGGAATCCGTGCGAGGTTTGCAGCACCTTCGCACCGATCTTCTTCGCTTCGAGTTCCTTTGCAAACGATTCGATCGCATCCGTCGGACCTGAAACGACAGTCAGCGCAGGTGCATTGCAGCCTGCCACAGAGATAGTGTCAGGAAGCAGCGGCAGCACCTCCGTCTCCGGCAGGCGAACGGCCAGCATCCGGCCCGGCTCCTGCGCTTGCATCAATTCGCCGCGGCGCACGACCAGCTTTAACGCATCATCCAGCGTGAACAAACCTTCCAAACACGCCGCGACGAATTCGCCCGAGCTGTGCCCGATGAAGGCCGCAGGCTTCACACCCAGCGACATCCACCAGCGCGCCAGCGAATATTCAATCGCGAAAATACACGGCTGAGCAAATTGCGTCTGGGTCAGCTCCCTCTCACGCGCGGCCTGCTCACCTTCCGGTGCGAATAGGAACTCGCGCAATTCGATATTCAACAGCGGGCGAAGAATAGCCGCACACGCATCGAAATGTTCCCGGAATACCGGCTCGTTTTCATATAAATCGCGAGCCATTCCGACGTGCTGCGATCCCTGACCGGGGAACAGAAATACGACCGAAGGTGTACCCGCCATCGGCTCCCCGCGCCGAAACGCCGCGCCGGAACGCAGAGCGGCAACTGCATCGCTCGCATTCCGCGCCACAATGAAGCCGCGCTTCGCCATGCGACGGCGCCCGGCATCGAGTGTGTAGGCAACATCCGCGAGCGAAATATCCGGTTGTGCTTCAAGCGCATTCGCCAGATTCGTTGCAGCGGTGCTCAGCGCCGTATCGGTGCGCGCAGACAGCGGAATCAAATAACAGGATTTTTCGCCCGCGTGTTGCGAGGCCGCAGGCGCTTCTTCAAGAATGATGTGTGCGTTGGTCCCGCCCACCCCGAACGAACTCACACCCGCCCGACGCGGCGCATCCGATTCCGGCCACGCGGCCAGTGCGCGCGGGCAATAGAACGGGGTATTCGCCAAATCGAGTAGCGGATTGGGCTGCTCGAAGTGAAGCAGCGGCGGAATTTGCCGATGATGAAGCGACAACACGGCCTTGATAAAGCCCGTCACGCCAGCGGCTGCTTCCAAATGGCCAATATTTGCCTTTGCAGAACCCAACGCACAGAAACCGGAATCCGCAGTATCCTGTCGAAACGCGCGCGTCAGGCCCGTCACTTCAATCGGATCGCCAATCGGCGTTCCCGTGCCGTGCGTCTCAACCAAGCCAATCGTGCGCGGATCCACATTCGCGCGATCAAGTGCCATCCGGATCGCATCGGCCTGCCCTTCCGCGCTCGGCGCCATGTAGCCCGCTTTGCGCGCGCCATCGTTGTTCAAACCCCACCCTTTGACGACGCCATAAATCGTGTCGCCATCCGCCTGCGCATCCGAGAGTCGCTTGAGCGCCACGACGGCAGCGCCTGCACCAAAGACAGTGCCCGTTGCTGACGCATCGAACGGGCGGCAATGTCCGTCAGCCGACGCAATGCTGCCTTCGACAAAATAATAGCCGCGTTGCTGCGGGAACGAGATGGACGCGCCGCCCGCCAGCGCCACATCGCACATCCCCGACTGCAAGCTCTCGCACGCCTGACACAGCGCAACGAGCGAGCTCGAACACGCGGACTGAACCGTCATCGCCGGTCCGTGCAGGTTCAACTTGTACGCCACGCGCGTCGCGATGTAGTCCTTGTCGTTCCCCATCAGCGTCTGATAGCCCGCGACCTGGAACGCGCGTGCGAAGTCTTCTGCGGCTGCACGATCTTTGAGCGCATTGAAAATCAGATAGGTGTTGAGGCTGCACGCGGCAAACACGCCGATCGCGCCTGCGTAGCGCTCCGGGTCACAACCGGCATTCTCCAACGCCTCCACCGCGCTCTCAAGAAATACGCGGTGCTGCGGGTCCATCAATTCCGATTCGCGCGGGCCATATCCGAACAGCGCGGCATCAAACCATTCGCAGCGATCCAGTACACCGCGCGCTTTGATGAACTTCAAATCAGAGCCGGGCGGCGGGCCGCCCTGCACTTCGTTATCCGCAAAAAAGGTGATGCTCTCGCGATTCTCACACAAGTTCTTCCAGAGCTCCGCGACGCTCGCCGCGCCCGGGAAGCGCCCCGCCATTCCGACAACGGCAATGGGCTCTGACGAATCCATTTTGCGCGTGCGCGACGGGCGCGCTGTGACCTCCTCGCCCTGTGCAATGAATGACGCCAATCCCGCGATCGTAGGGAAGCGGAACAAATCGAGAATCGAGATTTCACGGCCCAACGCAACGCGCAACCCGGACTGAACACGCGCCAATTTGAGCGAATCGCCGCCCAGATCAAAAAAGTTAGCGCTCACCCCCACCCGCTCCAGGCCGAGCGCCTGCTGCCAAAGCTGTGCCAGCACACGTTCGACTTCCGTCTGCGGCGGGAGATCGTCTCCGGCTCCCTGCGCCGGAGGTTCCGGCAGTGCGCGACGATGAATCTTCCCACTCGGCGTCAGAGGGATCCGGTCGAGGAAAACGTACACGCCCGGCACCATGTAGTCCGGCAACACCGCTTGCAGATGTCCACGCAGCGCAGCGGGCTCCACCGTCGCGCCGCCGGTCACCACATACGCCACGAGCTGATGCAGTGGGCCCTGCTCGCGCGCGACAACAGCGCACTCGCGCACGGCGGGATGCTTGCTCAGCGCCGCCTCCACTTCACCCAATTCCACGCGGTATCCGCGAATTTTCACCTGGTCATCGCCGCGACCGAGAAACTCCAATTGTCCGGCGTCATCCAATCGCGCGAGGTCGCCCGTGCGGTAGAACCGCTCCGGTTTTCCGTTCCATGCGCGCGTGACAAAACGCTCGTCGGTCAATTTGGGCTGATCCAGATATCCGCGGGCGAGGCATTCGCCACCGATAAACAATTCGCCGGTGAATCCGGGCGGCACGGGAAGCCCGGCTGAGTCCAGCAACAAAATGTTCGTATTCGCAATCGGCGCACCGATTGAGGGCAGTGCGGGCCACATCACAGGTTCGTCAGGCAAGACGCACGCCGTCGCAACGTGCGTCTCGGATGGTCCATATTGATTGTGCAGGCGACAGGCGGAAAGCCGTTCGAAGAAGCGACGAATCTCCGGCGTCACGCGCAATGTCTCGCCCGCCGTAATCACGTGACGCAACGTCTCGGGATACACATTGGATGCCGCAGCGGATACTGCCACCTGCTGCAGTGCCGCATAGGGCATGAACCAACGGTCCACCTCCTGCTCACGGGCGAGCCGAAGGAGCTGCATCGGATCCCGCCGCATCGCCTCCGGCACCACTACCAACGTGCCACCCGCAGACCACGTCGAAAAGATTTCCTGAAACGAAACATCGAATCCAAGCGATGCATATTGAAGCGTGCGCCCATTCGGAGCCGGAGTCGAAGCCGAGTTTTGCCACGCGATCAGATTCATCCCCGCGCGGCGCGTCATCGCCACACCCTTCGGGCGGCCCGTCGAACCGGACGTATAAATCACGTAAAGCAGGTGCTCCGGCGTCGCAGCAGGCTGCACTGGAGTCTCCGGCTGATCGCGAAGTAGAGACAACGCGGAATCCAGCACCAGCAGATCGCGCCCCGACGGAACGAGCGCGCGATATTCCGGTTGCGTCAGAACAAGCGCCAGACCGGATTGCTCCATCATGTACGCGATGCGGTCCGACGGGAAATGCGGGTCGAGCGGAACGTAGCATCCGCCCGCCTTCAGAACACCCAGCAACGCGATCAGCGTTTCCGGCGAACGGTCCAACAACAGCCCGACGCGAACATCCGGCCCCACCCCGCGCGAGCGAAGCAGTGCCGCCATCTGATTCGAGCGCGCCGCCAGTTCGCGATACGAAACGGTTTGCGAACCGAATGCAATTGCAACTGACTCGGGCGACTTGCGCGCAACTTCCTCCACCCAATCCGTGATATCGCGATCCAACGGATATGTTGAAACCGGACCTGCAAGCGCACTGCCCGTACCGGCTAATCCGCGACTACGCAACGGAGCGTCTGCGTTCTTCTTCAATGATTCCGCCCACCCCAGGAACAGCGATTTGAGTTGCGCAATTCGCTCTTTGCTCAAACGCGATGCATCATAACGCCAGCGCATCTCCGCATCGCGATTACCCAACACCACAATGAGATCGGCGTCCACCCCCGCGAGCGATACTTCATCAACAGCAAGGCACAGCGGATAACGCACGGCGCCGATGTTCTTCAACGCAGGGTGACGCGACAGCAAATCACGTGGATACGTTTTGAGCGCGCGCACCTCTTGCAGCGCGCGAAGAAACGACGCTGTAAACTCCGATTGCGTTTCCGCGTCGGACAGCCGCACATTTAGGGGCACCACTGATGAAAAGAGTTTCTTTGCCACCTCGGAGTCGGCGCTGGCATCGCGCACCCAACCGATATCAAACGCGTCCGCCCCGCCAATTCGCGCGAAGAACGATGCAACAAGCGATGCTCTTTCTTCTGTTGAAGCAGCCAAATCCGGGAACGCAATTGTTTCAACGGCAACGTCAGGTTTCGCAGCTCCTGAACCCGTCGCAAACGGCCAATTATACGGCTCCAACACCTCCAGACGGTGCGCCCATTCTGCCTCCGCCCCTGCCACGCTCTCATGCTCGCGAGTCAGAACCTGTGCCGTCTCCGCGTCGAGATTGCGCAACTTGGCTAGTTTATTTGCGTCATCGCGCGGAAGCAGAGAATCCACTGCGACCGATTCGCCTTCCAGCGTGGTCAGTTCCGTGAGCGCTATCGCGCCATCTGCCGTTGCAACGGTGATTGAATGTGCATCTGCTCGCACGACGGTGCGCGACTCGGCGCGCGCGGATAGTTCGATCGCCGCAGCGGAACCCACACAAAGAACTTCGTCGCCTATCAATAATTTGGCGCGCGCAAGCGGATTCGGACGATCGCCAAAATTGAGCGCTCGAACCTGCGCGAGCACATCCGCCGTGCTGCGCGAGAAATCGAGGATACCCGCTCCCTGCGGGCGGCGATCCGATGCAAAAAACGACGGCTTTTGAGAAGATGCCGGCAATGCCGGGAACGAGTTTTGCGCAAGGGCCGGAATCAGCTTTCGAAAAGCGTTCAGTCCTGCATCAAAGCATTTCGCATCCAGCGAATAGGCCGTTTCATCGGGCGAGATAGGAAATTCGATCCGCTCAAGCACGCGCGTTGCCCCCGCGCTCTGCGTGCACCACGTGACACCGTGATTCTTTTCGCGATTCAGAAGCGCCCACGACGTCGCGCACCATCCGGCATAGGCAGGCAACACGGAGTCCTGAAATGCAACCGTCGCGTTTCGCACCCTCACCGGCGCACGCTGCGCTTCTTCAAACGGAATTCCGACGGCAATCAGATA
Source organism: Kiritimatiellia bacterium (assembly GCA_039807095.1). Taxonomy (GTDB): domain Bacteria; phylum Verrucomicrobiota; class Kiritimatiellia; order CAIVKH01; family CAIVKH01; genus JAMLJG01. The sequence goes on along the minus strand of JBDHQM010000042.1, from coordinate 9,097 downwards.
GTCCGTTTCGCGCGTGGCGGTCGGATTCACGCCGAAGCCGTGCCGCGCCGCCCAGGCGACAATGACCGGGTCTTCCGAGAACACGGACGACACACTATATCCCGCTGCCAACCACTCTTCTGCACAGCGGATCAACAACGTTCCGCGCCCCGCGAAACTCGCATCAGCGCGCACCGTCATCGTCCAATGCTCCCTCTATCGTTTGCGAAAATAACCATTTGAATACTCGCCTGCATACAATACCGAAACTTTCTCCGGCTTACCGGCAAAAAACTCATCCGTCGCCATTTTGACGCCCGGCGATTTGTATTGGGGAATCGTATGGGGGCGCGAAAGGACCGCGTCGTCGTAGTACACGCCGAGCATGCAAATCGCACCGGGCGACATCCGCTCGTACAAATGCGGGAGCACATATTTTGTGCTCGAATACAAATCGCCGTCGAGCAGTGCGAAGGAAATTTTGTCGGGCAGGAACTGCGGAATGGTTTCCTCAAACCAGCCTTTGTGTACGTGTTCGGGCTGCGGCATTCCGGCGCGGCGAAACGTGTCGTAGAATGCGAAAAGCGATGTGCTCATATCGCCTTTGCCGTACACCTTAAGTTCCGCGTCTTTGCCGGTCGGTTCAGGCGCGCCTTCAAAACTGTCAAAGAAGTGAATCTGTTTGTCCGGCGCGATGGTATTCACAATATGCTGGAGGCAGACGGAGCTTTCCCCGGCATTGCAACCGATCTCTACGAAATCGCCCGGCACGCCGAACTCCGCGCACTGTGTCGCGAGGTGAAACAGATTCATGCGCGCCTCGATGCTCGCCATGCCACCCCACCGGAAGGCGCGCGGATTCAACTGCACATCCAGTCGTGTATAGCGCAACAAACGATTTATGGCGCGGTGCCAGGCGCGTGGCATCCGGTGATCCCACGCAAACCATTTCGCAATAAAGGCATCGTCCACTAGTTCTTCTCCCAAACACAGGCAGGCTTCGCGCCCGAGCCCGATATCCAACGATATACCGCCACCATCTGATCCGCAATCTGCGCCCAATCGAATCTCGATCCGGCAAGTATGCGCGCGCGTTCGCCCATCGCCTTTCGCGCGTCGGTCGGTAGCGCCACGAACGAACGCAACGATTCCGCGAGCGGCGCGACTTCGGCTTGCACTTCAATCGCCGCGCCCGCGCTGAATCCCTCCGGCAGGTTGCACGCCGAGGTCATCAGAACGGGCAGTCCGTATGCCCACGCCTCCAGAACTGTCATCGGCAATCCTTCGCTAAATGACGAGAGCACGAATGCAGACGACGCGCGATAGGCCGCCTCTTTCTGCTCCCCGTGCAACGGGCCTAAAAAGAAAACGTATTTCTCCAAACCGGCATCTCGCACGAGCGCCTCCAACTCTGCGCGGTGCCCGCCCTGATCCCATCCGGCGATCGCGAGGCGCCAATCCGAGTCCCGCACCGCACTCCACGCGCGAAGCAACGGCAGAAGCCCCTTCTTGGGATGCAGACGCCCGAGAAACAGCATCACCGGCGCGTCGGCAGGCACAAGCGAGGCCCACGGCGGCGGTTTGGGTGTGCGACTCAAATCAGGCAAATCTACGCCATTCGGCAAAACGCACACCGGATTGCGCAGGCCAAACGCCCGAATGGAATTCGCCTCCGATTCGCAAAGGGCGTGAATGCACGCAGCGCCTTCCAGATGTGCGCGCTCGTATGCGCGTTCTGCAATTTTCTTTTTCCAGCCGGAGTTACTCAACGCCCACGGATCCAGCATACCGTGCGGCGACACTGCGTACGGACGGGCGCTCTTTTTCGCCCATCGTCGCGCTGCAACGGATGGATACATCCACAGTCCCGCAGTGTGCAGCACATCGAGATGTGCATCGGCGAGTGCGCGATCCAGCGCTGGCGCATATCCGATTGCGCGTGGGCCACGAACTGGAAACGTGCGGACCGGAACCGGCTTCCACTGCGGCGCATCTTCCCGGGTGTGCGCGTCTTCCAAGCCGAACGCAGTGACATTCACGTCTTTCTGCGTATAGACACTCTGAACCAGTCTGCGAACACTTTCCGAAATACCGCCATTCGCGCGAGAGACGGACGACAGCGCATAGCCGATGTTCACAAAAGGCCTCCCGGCGGGCCGAGATCCTCGCGTCCCATTCGAGCCAGACCCATCCGTGCCGCTTCGAGGAGTTTTTCGCCAAATTTGCGCGGAGAATGTTCCGCGACCAGTTCGCGCGAGCGCTGGCCCATTCGCGCCAGTGCAGCGGAATCAGCCGGAAGCTTGGCGAACGCATCCGCAATCGCCTGCGGGGTCGTCGGATCAAATGAGAATCCATTCTCCCCTTCCGTCACCAGCTCCGCCGCGCTACCGCAGCGGGAAGAAACGAGCAGCGGCAATGCCGAAGCCGCGGCCTCGTTGACCACAAGTCCCCATTGCTCCGTTGTGCTGGCAAGAATGAACGCTTCGGCGAGGGCATAGTAGCGAGGCAGTTCCGGATATTGAACAAAGCCGGGGAAATGCACACGCGCATCGAGTTTGAGTTCGCGCGTCAGTTGCACCAGCGACTCGCGCAGCGGGCCATCGCCGCAAATCACCAGATCCGGACAATCCGGCACGCGCGCCACGTGCAGCGCGTAACCGCGCAGAAGGCCGGCGATGTTTTTCTTGGGCACAAAACGACTCGACGACAGGTAATAGCGTGCGGGGAGTTTCGCTGCCGCGCGCTCCGCCGCTGCGTTCTCACGGACGCGATCAGAGCCGCGAACGAAATAGTCGTTGTCCACCGCGTCATAGCCCCAGAAAATGCACGCGCGCGGAATGCCCAACTGCCGCGCATACTCCGCATGGCCGCGCCCGCCAACCAATGCGGAGTGAAATTGCCGCACCAAAAACTGCTTTGCTATTTCGCGCGGCCATAGGCGGAAATGATCGCCCTTTGCCGACTCGCTCATCAAGATTGCGGCGCGCCGGTTCTTCCGGCACCACGCCAATCCCACGCGCGCTTCGAGAAATGCCCACCCCGGCAGCGCAACGGCAATCGGATCCAGCTCATCCAGCTTTTCGCGCAAGCGTTGTGCCAGCTCCGCGCCGGAAACCTGTTCATACGGGCGATCGGTGAACAACACATGCGCGCGGTTTTCGATCGGCGCATCCACGCGATCCCACGCATACACACTGTCAGACGACGCCACCGCAATTGAGGAAAGGGTTCCACCCGCTCGCTCAATTTCCTCGCGAGCACCCTTCAGCCGCGCGAGATGATACGGACCAAAACGCGAGAACACCACCGCCACAGCCTTTGACGAATGCGCTCTTTTTTCTGTGCTCATAATTTCAACTGGAAACCCGCCTGCCCTTTCGCCGGACGCGCAATCGGCTCGCGATCCGCAACCATCGCGGCAAGCATCCAATAGCCCCAAAACGTTTTATAGAATTGAAACGACAGCGACATCCAGAAGATCAACAAAGCAAAGTGAAAAAGATAAAAGCCCATAAAGCGCCAGTTATCGCTTCGTCGCCATAAGCGGAGAAACGGGTAGATGAAAAAGAAGATCACGGCCGAGATGCCGGGAATCCCCGTCCAACGCCCATAGTCGAGGAATACGTTGTGCGAGAGGTAACCGCCGAATGCGAAATATTCCGGCGGGATATCTTCGACGTCGTCGTTGAACTTTACGCCGAGCAGCGGATGTTGAAATATCGTCTTCAGCGAATATTCCCACACGTCGGTTCGGGAAGCAGCCGCGCCATATTCATCCACACTGTATTGGAAGTAGTGATAGAGCGCATCAATGCGATCGCGCGTCTTAAATGCATTCGTCAGATAGACCAATCCGAAAACAGCGATCAGCGAAAGAACGATCGGAGCCAGGCTGCTGCCGCTTTTTTTGATCAACCGCAATCGCTTCATCCGGCTATAGACAAGGACAACAAAAAGTCCCATCAGCGCAAATCCGGCATAGGCACCGTGCGTCATCGTCGCCACCAGCGGTGGCACTGCGATGAAGAACGCGGCAACCGCCGCAATCTTGAGCCAGTGAATCTGGCGTTCATAGCGCCCCGCCACCATCGCCGAGAGCGCGATACCCAGAATGCTAAAACAACCCATCAGCAGCGGCGGCCAGATCATAACCGCATCGGCGCGCACACCGCCGAGGCGGGCGTAGCCCTCTCGCTCGCCACCCCAGGTGGAAAGGTCAACCGGCAACCCCAACTGAAACGCCCAGAACGCAGTGGTCGCCATCAGCGTTCCGATACTCATTCCCATCAGGCACTTGAGATAATTGCCCTTCGATACATTAACCTGCTGGCAGGCAATGACCGAATACATCAACGCTTTGGAATACTCACTGTTGAAGTGATAAATAGGCTCTCCCGTCACGAGCCAATGCCAAATCAACCACGGCAGCACAGGCCACAACAACGTAATGCCCGTCAGATCAATACGCCGATATCGAAGAAAAGAGACGGCAATCCAGGTCGCCACACCAATCTGGGCAGGATTATATGCCGCGCCTTCCGGGAACGGCAGAAACTGCGCGCAGGCGATATAAAAAAAGGCGGTTGTCGGCGTCAGCCAGCAGAGCGACGACATCACAACGATTAGAGGAAGAGCAAGCGCGGAGTACAGAATCGGTTTGAGCTGCAGCGCCATCGTCGCGAATGCGCAAAAGGGAAGAATCCACCGCTCCAGTTTGGTCAGCGAACAATCCCAAAAAGCGGAAGCATAGCGTGCCCCCAACGCGTTTTCCCGATCGGCCAAATACGCGTCAGCCTGCTTCGAGGCCGAGATAGAAATGCCCGCGCTCAACTTCGATTCAGACGCGTCCACTCACGCGCCTGCCCCCAACTCATCGGCGTGCGTTCCCGCCACCGGGTGAACGTCATCGCGATGCCCTGTAAAAAACCGGAAAGTTTGCGCCCATAATTGCGCTTCAAATAAAATGCGCGGCGAATCGAGCGAATAATACCAAGCGGAAGCCCCATCAGCAGCGGGTAATTCATGGACGTCAGCAAAACCGAGTTGCGCGCGTATAAAAAGTCATACTCCCCATAATCGCGGCGCTCGTTGGGATTGTACCACTGATTATGCTCAATCAATATCGAGGCATCGTACCAGATGCGATGCCCCGCCCGGAACAGGCGCGCCGCCAGCTCCGGTTCTTCATATCCATACACCCACCATTCGCGGTAGCCGCCAACTTCTAACACGGTTGGAATGTGGAAAAGAACACAGCCCCCCATGAACCAGGTGGTGGGGCCGGAGGGCATTTCTGCAGGGCGATCCAACCGGCCATCCTTTTTTGCCCGGCACTGAAACGAAATGGCGGCATACGTATCGGCCGGGCGTTCAGTCTGCAAGTGGTCCTTCAGATTGCCCGCTTCGATGAAATATTGATCGTCATCGAGGCAGATCGCGTATTGCGTTCCGCATGCACGGAACAAGACATTGCGACCGTGCGCCTGCCCGCACTGCGTCTCGCCACGCCGCAACTGTGCGCCCGGCCATGTAGCCACGACACGCGCGATCGAATCGGCATCGTCGGACGCATCGTCATAAATCCACAGCGGATAGTTGCCGAATCCCTTTTCACGCAGGTGCTCAAATGTTTCCGCCAGAATCTGCGGGCGGTTTCGCGTAGCGATCAAAATGGAACACAGCGGCGCGCTCATGTGAAGGCTCCATCATAGACCATCGCATAGCGTTCGACGATACGATTCATCGTGAAGCACTCTTCAAATCTCTGGCGCGCTCGCTCGCCCATTCGATCCAGCCGCGCTCGATCCCGCATCAATGATGACAGCGCATCCGCCAGCGCCTCCGCCGTTCGCGGAATAAGCAGGCCGGTATCGCCATCCTTCACCGCCTCCGCCACACCGCCGACATCCGTCGCAATAACGGGCAAACCGACCGACATCGCTTCCACGATGGACATCGGAAATCCTTCCCACTGCGACATCAAACATAACACGTCCAATTCCGGCATCACTCGCGCGCGTGGATTCTCAACGAATCCCAGAAATGTTGCCCATTCTGCATGCGCCTCCACCCATTGCCGCGCCTCTGCCTCGTCAGTCCCCCGCCCCGCCAGCACAACGCGCACCTGAACAGCATCGCGGTTCAATCGCTCCGCCGCCTGCGCAAGAATCTGCCAGCCCTTCTGTGGAATCATGCTTCCGACGTGTCCGATCACAAGCGGCGATCGCGGGCGCTCTACCCGGACAATTTCAATCGGGTGCACGCCATTCGGTACTACCGTGAACGCATTGCGCGGAACGCCCAGAATCTCTTCCGCCAGCGCCGTATTCGCGCCATCTACCGATGTCAACTTCGCACCATAACGCAGCAACCGCGCTGCCATCCATCGGTGCAGCGCCTTGCGGATGGGTTTGCCCTTGAAATGTTCATTCACTCCATGAAATGTGGTCACCACTTCGACGCGTATCCCCTCCACACGGGGAAGCGGCAGAAATACGCCCGAAAGCCACGCATTGTGCAGGTGCACCACAACACGCGCTGCACCGGATCGCCTTGCGAAATCTGTAATCCACGTGCGCCAGGGCGGCGGGCGCAAGCGCTGATACAAAAAGGCGGCTGTGCCAAAAAGATGCGGGCAGGACGATTCGTAAAACGCCAGTGGCGTCGCTTTAATCTCCTCTCGATAATCATTCGGCCATGTGGGATCCACAATCACGGCAATCCCCACAGCGGCGTAGCGCCCCGAGTCCGCCTGCGCGCACGCCAAATCGCGCATCACGCTCCACGGCCCGGTCACCGGATAACACGCGGCATGGAGGATCGCCGTCTTTACATCCGCACTCATGATTCGCGCCTCGCAAGGGCTCCGGTGATAATTTCCGCCAATCGCTTCCCATACGCATCCACACTGAACCGCGATGCGGCCTCCAAGCACGCGCTACGCATCGAGCGCGCGAGGGACGGATCGCGAACAAAGCGCCGCACCGCCTCCACCAGCGCATCTACATCGCGCGACGGAACAATGAAACCCGTGCGCCCGTCATCAACCACTTCTCCGCAATTCGGCGTCGCAATAACCGGCAAGCCGTATGCCATGGCCTCCACCTGCGTAATCGCAAACCCATCGGACAGCGTCGGCAGAACAAATACATCCGCCGCGCGATAGACTTGAGCGGCCTCACTGCGCGGCACAGGGCCCAACCATTCGATGTTCAACAGGGTCGGTTCAATTGCGGAAGCGTGAATGCCGAGCGGGCCTGCAATCACAAAGCGAACCGGCTCGTTAATCAATCGCTTCGCTGCTTCTATCAAATACGGAATACCCTTGCGCAAAATCACCGAACCCAACCAAAGGACCGTAAGCGGGCGATCCGGTCGCGCTACAGTATCCGGCTTGCACTCCGCCTCGAATGCCAACGGGATGACCTCGATCTTCTTCGGGTCCGCGCCTCGCTTCATGATCGCCGTGCGCGACCACGAAGAGTTGACCAGTACAACATCCGCGACGCGCCACTCTGCCTCAGCGCGCTCGTAATAGCCCGCTGGCGGATCGTCTTCAGGATCGGCATAGTCGGGCCAACGCTCCGCCTCTTCGCGAATCAAATCCCACTCCATGCGGCCCGGATCAATCTGATCCACCAAAGTCAGCACGCCGCGCGCCTTTTCCGCGCGCAACGCCTCCAACGCGGCGTAGGAAAAACCGAGAAATGCATCGTGATCCGGCAATCGCAATCCCGCCACACGCCGCGCGAAAGCGGCGTCATCCTCCATCATCGCCGCAAGAAGGCGGCCCTGCCGCTCCGCCCGACGCAGCCGTATTCGCGAGCGGAGCCCAAATCCGTTGAGCGCCACAACGCGTGAGCGCGGCAGTTCAGGGGAAGCAGCGCCCAACGCCCGCGCAGCCCACGGCGCAACGGATGCCAGACGCTTGGATGCGCGCGCTGAAAACGGCGAATACCAATCCGTCACAAGCGCAGCAAGCTGCCCGTTCCGATGAAGCGCGCGCGCGGCCAAAAAATGCTCGCGCGCCCCTTTATGTGCCACCACCACCTGCATGAGTTGAAGAATCTATGCGTTCGTTCAGTCTAGGCGGATTCGCCGCCCTCCGGTAGTTGAAAATCGAATACGCGGCATGAAAACGAGCGCACTTGCGTGGAATGCATTTCCTTCATACGGTGAGGAGATGAATCGAGTCGCCATCGCCATCAAATCCGTACGTCGCGAAAGCGCGAATGGCATCGGCTACGCCGTAGGCTGGTTCTGGAAACGATTCTATCTCCGCTTCATCCGCAGACATTGGCCGTGCCTTCCCGCCCCCACCCCGGCCGACCTCGCACGCCCAATCACCGTCATCATTCCTTCCACCGAAAAAGATGCCGAGATACTAGAGCACTGTCTGCGAAGCGCCAAAGAGACCATCGCAAATCCAGTTGCCGCAATCTGGATCGTTGCGCCGGAGTCTGAACGTATCCGCGCCCTTGCCGATGCGCACGGAGCGCGTTTTGTTCACGAGGATACAATTCTTCCTCGCCCGGCGGGCGAGCTGAAGACGCGCGGTTGGCTCCTTCAACAATTCATCAAACTGAACGCGTCGAAATTTGTTGAAACAGAGCACTATCTCGTTCTCGATTCCGACACCATTTTTCTGCGCCCGCAGTATTTCTTCCGCGGCGGCAAAACCGTGCTCCGATATTCCGATCAATACGAGTTGCTCTACAACCGCTCTCTCGCCCTCATTATCGGACACACCCGACGCTTTCCCGTTTCATTTGTCACACACCACAGCGTGTTTGAGCGCAAGTTGATCCAGTCACTGCTCCACTCGATAGAGCAACGCTTCAATAAGCCGTGGTGGGAAGCGATCCTCACCGTGATTGATGCGGGACACAATCACTTGATCTCTATTGCAGAGTACGAACTCTTCGGCCACACCGTCATCGCGCAGCCCGACTGGAAAAAACGCTACGTGTTGGAGTATTGGAACGGGCTCGACTTGCAAGGCCCGGACATCGCGTCTCTCGACACCCTGCGCGCCGAAGTTGGCCCGCGCTGCAACAGCCTGTCCTTTCACCGCCACACGCAGTGACGCGCATCACCCGCGCCAGCCGCCGATGAAGCG
>JBDHQM010000041.1:0-19964 GCA_039807095.1 Kiritimatiellia bacterium | reverse complement strand
TGTGACTCATTGGCTAAAAGGGCATTTTGCATTCGACCGAAACTCTTTTCAAAGAACCTCTAGATGCTTATCAGGAGGGAAAATTCAAACTTCTCTTACCTCATCAACTTATCAACCCATCAATTCCATTCTCGGCAATCCGGCCAATCCCGTTATCCGGCCTTTTCTTCTATTCGTGGGAATTCGTGCCTGCCCGCCGTATTGCGCGGAGCGCTGTAGGCGGGTCCATTGGTGGTTAAATAAAAGGAGGCAAGCGAACACGAAGGCGGGCATACTGGAGCTAGATGAACGGAACGGTTGGCATTGTTCTCGCGGCGGGTGCATCGTCGCGGATGGGATCGCCGAAGGCGCTATTGGAAACACCGCGCGGCATTCCGCTGGCAGCGCATCAGGCGGCACTGCTGCGCGCAGCGGGTTGCGCAGAGGCGTTGGTTGTGCTCGGATCGAACGCGGCGCAGCTTGCACCGCATTTGCCCGGCATCGCAATTGCCGTGAACGAACACTGGCAGCGCGGCCGCTTTTCTTCTTTTCAGTGCGGCCTGCGAGCGCGTCCTGATGCAGATGGCTATTTGATTCTTCCGGTGGACACCGTCGGCGTGCGCGCCGAAACCCTCGCCACACTGCTTGCTCACGCAAAGGCAAATCCGCGGCCTGCATGGCGACCGTGCTTTCGCGGTGTGCCGGGACGCGCGCTCTGGCTGAGCCCTGAGGTCGCCGCGCATCTATGCAGCAAGTCGGCGGAGGATTTACCGCTCGACGCCTACCTAAAACAGATTGCCGCACGCATTGACATTGACGACGCCGCGCTGCTTTCGAATGTGAATACGCCCGAGGCGTGGGCGGAAGCGCGAAACGTGTTGCGCTGAGATGCGCACAGCGCCACATGATGCACAAAATCTTTTCCCTGAAGTTTCTGGATTGTCAGCACCGGCCCCTGAGGCGTAAGCTTTACCACGGTCTGGTGACCACATGAATTTATGAGTGCCTCGGTCTCTTCAACCTATCGGAACGTCGGAAAAGGGCTGCCCCGGCGAGACGGCGAAGAAAAAGTTCGCGGATTGGCAGCCTACGCAGACGACATTCCGGTTCCGGATGGCTGGTACGGCGCAATTGTGCGATCGCCGGTTTCACGCGGCCGCCTCAAGAAACTCCACTTCGACCCCGCGTTCGACTGGAACCGAGTCTGCGTCGTCACGCCGGAAGACATTCCGGGCGAAAACGTCGTGGACATGGTCGGGCGCGACATGCCGTTCCTCGCGTATGATTGGATTCAGTTCAAAGGCGAGCCGCTTGCACTCGTCGCCGCGCCGACCCGCGCGCTGGCTCGCGAAGCTGCCGCACACATCAAACCGGAGATTGAGGAGGCGCCCTCGATCCTGACGCTGCGCGAGGTGGTGGATCAATTCCATCGCGATCCAAAAGAACTGCATCAGATGGTTGCCCAGACAATTTCAAAGGGCAGCCTGGAGCAGGGTTTTGCCGAAGCAGACATCGTGGTCGAAGGCGAATATTGGTCGGGCCACCAGGAGCAGCTCTACATCGAACCACAGGGCATGGTGGCATTTCCGGAAGCGGACGGCGGGGTATTCATTCAAGGCAGCTTGCAGTGCCCGTATTACGTTGCACCGGAGCTGATCGTCACCCTGAATCTGCCGCTCGAGAAAATCCGCGTGAAACAAACGGCGGTCGGCGGCGGATTCGGCGGAAAGGAAGATTTCCCCACGTTGATCGCGGGCTATTGCGCACTGCTTGCAATGAAGTGCCAGAAACCGGTGAAGATCATTTTTGATCGCAATCAGGACATCCTCTACACGACAAAGCGGCATCCCTCGTGGATCCGGCATCGCACCGGATTGAAACGCGACGGTTCGATCACCGCGATGAAAGTTGACTTCATTCTCGATGGCGGCGCCTACACGACACTCAGCCCCGTGGTGCTCTATCGCGGCATCCTGCACTCGACGCTGGGCTACAAGTGCCCGAACGTTTTTGTGGACGGCCATTGCTATCGGACGAATACGTTCCCCAACGGCGCGTTCCGCGGCTTCGGCGCCCCACAGGCAATCTGGGCACTCGAATCGCACATCGAAGTCTGCGCGCATAAACTCGGCATGGCGCCCGAAGAGTTTCGCCTGAAGAACGCACTGCGTCTGGGCGACTCAACCGCGACGGGGCAAATCATTGCCGAAGCGATGGGCACACCGGCGGTGCTGGAGAATACCCTCGCGCACAGCAACTTTGTCGAGAAGCAGAAGAGAAACAGCCGCGGCAATCCGGCGCACGATGTGTGGTATGGAGTCGGCGTGTCGTTCTTTGCACACGGCGCGGGTTTCACCGGCGACGGCGAATCACGATTGAAGGCGAAAGCGGCGATTGATCTCGAACTGCTCGACGATGGCGAACCGGGTATCAACATCCGCATCAGCTCGACCGAGATGGGCCAGGGCACCTTCACCATCATGCCGCAAATCGCAGCAGACGGTCTCTCAGTTGCGATGGAGCGGGTACGCTGTCCGCAGCCGGACACAAAATATGTGCCGGATAGCGGCCCCACCGTGGCCTCGCGCACAACCATGATCGTCGGCAGCACCGTGTTCGATGCCGCGCGCAAACTGAAGGCGCAACTCGAATCGTACGCATCCGCCACCTTCTTCGGCAACGCGCCGACAGAACTCACAAATGGAACTTTCAAAAACTCGTACACAAGCGACACGCTTCCCTTCGCGCGCGTGGCGAAGCAGCTCATCGAAGAGAAGGGTCCGCAGCGGGTCTATCATCAGTTCCAATTGCCCGCATCGCTCAAGTGGGATCAGAAAACTTTCAAGGGCGATTCCTATCCTTCGTATTCATGGGGCTGCAATGTCGCCGAGGTCGAAGTCAACCCGCTTACTCTCGAAATCAAGGTGACACGAATCACATCCACCTGGGACATCGGCCGCGTGATCAATCCGGTGCTGGCCAAGGGCCAGATCGAAGGCGGCCTGACGCAGGCGCTCGGCTACGCCGTGATGGAAAAAATGGGCATCAAAAACGGCGTCTTCGATGCGAATCGGATGCAGACCTACGTCGTTCCGACGGCGATGGATGTGCCGGAAATGGATATTCATTTTGTGGAATATCCCTACACGCACACCGCGCTCGGCGCAAAAGGCGTGGGCGAAGTCGCCATGGACGGGCTCGCGCCCTGCATCGCAAATGCAGTGGAGGCTGCAACCGGCGTGCGCCTGACCGAGATTCCAATCACCCCCGAAAAACTTCTGGAAAAACTGCAAGCCACAGCATCGAGCGCGATATGAAAACAGTCATCCGCACCTGGGTCGTTAACGGAAAGAAACGCACGCTGGAATTCCCGCCCATGCGCCGTCTGCTGGATGTCATTCGAGAGACGATGGGACTGAAGGGAACGAAAGAGGGCTGTGGCGAGGGCGAGTGCGGCGCGTGCTCGATCCTCCTCAATCGCGAACCAGTTACTTCCTGCCTGATCGCTGCGGGGCAGGTTCCGGACGGCGCAGAAATTGTGACAATCGAAGGGCTCGAGCTCACGCCGGAAGGACAGGAGCTGCAACGCATGTATGTCGCCAAGGGCGCGGCGCAGTGTGGGTTCTGTATTCCCGGAATGCTCGTCGCATCCTATGCGCACGTCACCGGAGACCACCCCGACAACTCAGATGCCGCGCTCCGCGAGGCGCATGCGGGCAACATCTGCCGCTGCACGGGATATGCCAAAATTATCGAAGCCGTGAGCGCGGCAGCCGATCACCTCTCGCACGATGACGAAGACGACGACAGTTGAGCTATCCTGAAAATCATGAGCACTCTCGAAAACACTGAGTTCCTGGAGCCCGCCACACTGGCCGAAGCCCTACGCCTCATGGCGGATGAGTCCACCCGCGCCACCCCGCTCGCAGGCGGCACCGACCTGATGGTGCAATGGGAGGCGGGTGTACGCCCCCCACCCGCGCGCGTCCTTAATCTAAAGGGCCTCGCAGAACTCGCCGACCTGAAAATGGATGGCAAGACACTCGTCATCGGCGCGGGCGTCACGCACGCGGCACTGCGCCGCTCCACGCTCGTGCGCAAACACGCACCCGCCCTCGCCGACGCCGCAGCGACGGTCGGTGGCGCACAGATTCAGGCGCTCGGCACCATCGGCGGCAGTATTGGCAATGCGAGTCCTGCGGGCGACATGGCGCCTTCTCTCCTCGTCGCCAATGCACAGGCAGAGGTCGCCAGCGTCCGCGGTGCGCGCAAAATCCCGCTGCCGAACTTCATCGTCGGCTACCGCAAACTCGACCTCGCGCCGGATGAGCTGATTGTGAGGTTTCATCTTGAAGCGATGCCGGATGGCGCATGTGAGGGATGGCGCAAACTCGGACCGCGCGCGGCACAGGCAATCTCCAAAGTGATGGGCAGCTATCGCGGCAAAATGGAAAACGGGCACGTTGGCGCTTTTGCCGTCGCACTTGGAAGCGTCGCACCCACCGCGATTCGCTTGCACGGGATTGAGCAGTGGATCACCGGCAAAAAGCTCGATGCAAACACACTGAACGAGGCGGAGAAACGCGCCGCCGAAGAAGTGAAGCCGATCGCTGACATCCGCTCCACAGCGGAATATCGCAAGTGGGTGTCCGGTCGCCTCGTTCGCGGATTTCTCGAACATCTCGCGAGCGCCGGATGAGTCGGGTGCGGCGGAATCGCCCCCGCACCGCCACCGCCCGCTCCTTCGCTTCTTGCGCCCGATCCGGTTCCAATAGCAGAGTACGTCCATGCTTCATGTGATGGAACTCCTCGTGAACGGCGCCGTGCAGGGCGTCGGCTTTCGACCGCTTGTCTATCGCGTCGCACATCAGATGGGGCTCGGGGGCGCAGTCTGGAACGAACCCGGCGGCGTGCGCGTACGCCTGGTCGGACCCGCCCGACGCGTTGCGGAATTCAGCGCGCGACTTCGCGCGGAATGTATGCCGCCTGCGCGCATAGACACACTGCGCACACTCTCCATCGGCACGACGGAATGCGCCGAGCCCTTCCGGATCGTCGAGAGTATGAACAATGGCGCGCGCGATGCGCTCGTCATGCCCGACTTGGCCACGTGCCCCGCCTGCCTGCGAGAGCTATTCGACCCGCGCAACCGGCGCTTCCGCTATCCATTCATCAACTGCACACACTGTGGACCCCGCTTCAGCATCATCACCGGCATCCCCTACGACCGGCCGCAAACCACCATGCGCGACTTCGCGATGTGCGCCGAATGCGAGGCGGAATATAATAATCCAGAGGATCGCCGTTTCCACGCACAACCCAATGCGTGCCCGCAATGCGGCCCGCAGGTCGAACTGCTCGACGCAAGCGGCGCACGTCTGGGCGGGCGCGACTGGGCGATCCGCCAGACAGTCATCCATCTGCGAGACGGCAAGATCGTTGCGGTCAAAGGAATCGGCGGATTTCATCTCATTTGCCTCGCGCGCCACCCCGAAGCGGTTGCAGAACTACGGCGGCGAAAACAGCGCGAAGAAAAACCTCTCGCCGTGATGGTGCCCGACATTGAAACCGCGAGGCGTCTCGCCGAACTCAGCACGATCGAGGAAGACCTGCTCGCCACATCCGCAGCGCCGATTGTGCTGCTTCGCAGACGCAAAAGCACAGAAGTCGCGGATGGCGTCGCGCCGAACAACCCCTTCATCGGATTGATGCTGCCCTACAGCCCGCTGCACCACCTGATCCTTCGCGCGCTGGAGGCGCCGGTCGTTGCGACGAGCGGAAATCTGTCTGACGAGCCGATCTGTACTGACGAGCACGACGCGGTACAGAGACTTGCCGGCATCGCCGATTTCTTTCTAGTGCACAATCGTCCCATCGCGCGACCTCTTGACGATTCCGTCGCGCGCATCGCATTCGACCGCGCCATGCTCCTCCGCCGCGCGCGCGGCTATGCGCCACTTGCGCTGCCGCTGCCCGAGGAGACGAGCCCCATCCTCGCGCTGGGTTCACATCTAAAGAACACAGTCGCACTCGCCATGCGCGATCGAATTGTCATCAGTCAACACCTCGGCGACCTCGACACCCTCGAATCCCGCCGTGCATTTGAACAAGCGGTTGCCGATCTGCAGCAGTTGTATGGAGAACAACCCGAGACGTGGGTAACCGACCTTCACCCCGACTATGCCTCGACGCAGTACGCACACGAACAAGGCCGCCACACCATACGCGTACAACACCACCACGCGCACATTGCCGCCGTCATGGCGGAACACGGACTGACCGGGCCCGCGCTCGGCTTCGCCTGGGACGGCACCGGGCTCGGAGACGATGGCACCATCTGGGGCGGCGAAGTATTTCGCGCGCAGCCCGGCGATTTTCTCCGCATCGGGCACGTGAGCGCGTTTCATCTCCCCGGCGGCGATGCCGCGATGCGCAAGCCTATCCACTCCGCCTTTGGTGCGCTCTACGCGTGTTTTCCGGAACAAATGCCCGACCTCGCCATTCAGCGACTCGGTCTTGATCCGGAAACCGCGCGCAATCTCCAGACATTAATCGAACGAAGACAAAACGCACCGCTCACCAGCAGCGTCGGCCGCTGGTTTGACGCCATTGCCGCTCTCTGCGGAGTCTGCCGCGTGAGCACATACGAAGGCATGGCGGCCCAGCGACTCGAACATTGCATGGACGAAGATTCCGCCGCATGGCCCTATCCCTTCGAAACGCGCGTGTCCAGTGGCGTCATCACATACGAGCTAAAATCAATGCTCCGCGATATCTTGACCGACCTCGACGCAGGCGTACCCGCAGCCCGCACCTCCACTCGATTCCATATGACGCTGATCGAAATCATCGTGCGCACCGCGGGCGCACACCGCGGGATGCCGGTCATTCTCAGTGGCGGATGCTTCCAAAACCGATTCCTTCTCGACACCGCCATTGAGCGCCTCCGCGCCGCCGAGCACACGGTCTATTGGCCGCAACTCGTTCCTCCAAACGACGGCGGCATCGCCCTCGGCCAAGCCTACATTGCGCGAAACAGCCTCGCCTTATGACGCCAGCGCCGCAGCGCTGTTTCGATGCAGCAGATAAAACGGCTACAGTTTTATTTAAAACGCTTTAGAACGGGCGGCGACTGGGTGCAAGGAGCGCGGCAAAGGTGCCGCGTACGCGTTTTTGCGTCTCTTCCGCCAGCGGGCGCAACTTTTCGCGCAGTGCATTGCGTTCGCGCAATTTCTGCAGGATCAATCGGAGCGCGGACGCGCCTTCGTCATATCGCGCGTCAATCAGGCACTCGCGCATCTCAACGGTAGTGAAAATGCCTTCAAACTGCCAGGTGTCCGCAATCCCGACGCAGGGTACGCCTTGCGACAAAGCCGCAATGGCGGCGTGCAGGCGAGAAGCGATGAAGAAGTCGCATCGGCCGATGGCGCTCTTGATCTGGCAAGGATCGGTGACGCCGCGCAGTGTGTGGGCGCGTTTGCGCAAGGCTTCCGGCAATGCAGCGATCAGATGCTCGCATGCCTCAAAGTCGTTTTCGATGTGTCCCGCCGGAACCGCTGTGTGAGGAATCAACAACAGGCGCGCCGTGGGATCGCCCTCCAAGAGGGCGCGCGCAGCTTCGAGAACAAAGCCGGTATAATCCAATGATCCCTGAAAGAGCGGCTTCTTGGCAAATCCATCGTTATAGAGGCCGCCGTTGACGTTCAGACCAATAAGCGGCCCTCCATTCTTTCCGCTCAACGCGGAATCCAGCGCATCGGAAGGCACCGTGCCGGTGGGCAATGCAAACGTCACATCAGGACAAAACTCAACAGGCGGCGCCGGAAAACGACCCGCCATCGCAATGGCGACCTGTACACTCGGCAGATCGCGCGCGAGGATGCCGCGTGTGCGTGAGGCAACAAAGCGCGCCAACGCCCGGCCCGGCGCACGCTGACTTGGAGCATACGACTGCGGCAACATATAGGGCGGACGCCCGGCCGCAATCGCACTCAACGTCGGCAAGCAACCTGCAAAAAAGTTCCAGAAGCCGCCCTCGTCTGTAAAGCCGTTACCGCCCTGAAGTTCGCCCACCCAGGTGGCCTGCCGCAACTCCTCGATCCAGCGCGAGCGCGAAGGCTTTTCGCTTTCGCGATTCATTTTTCCGCACAGGCGACGGCACAAGGCAATCAGGGGAATCAAAAGCAGATTTTCCCGGAGCGGCTTCCGGAAGTTGAGACGCGCATTCACAACATCAACGCTCACGTCTTCATCGCCCACGCGCGCAATTTGCGATTCGGCAGACGGGTGCTCAATCAGCAGTCGAATCCGCGCATCGGGACAGCACTCGCGCACGAGGGCGATCGTCGCGACGGACAGCGCCACGACGCCCAGATCGCCGCTGTCCAGCGCCACACCCATCAAGCAAATGGACGTGTGCGTCTGCGGGGCGAGCGGGCGGTTCATCTGCGCCGAATTCGACGCAGCATCGCGCTCTATCTTGCCAAAACGTCTATTTCCCACAATGCACTCCAACTACAAGCACCAATGCCCACATATAGTCATTATTTCGGCACAATGCCAGTCTATCTAGGCTGGTCGCATTTTTCTCGATACACGAAGCAGCGCCGCATCAAAGCCTTGCACGGCTGCCGCGTCGTTCGCATAGTGGAAGGAATAGGATGATACAGGCACTCCGCGAATGCTAACACCGCTCTTCAATTCACCCCTGCGCAGACTGGCGACATGCCTGATTACCCTCCCGCTGCTCTCCCTCGCGGCCGCGGCGGGCCAAATTGAAGATCGCGATGGGCAGACGGTCATTCGCATCGTCACAGCCGTTCCGGTTGATCCCAATTCTCCCTCGATCGCAAATAAGGCGGACATGGCCGCCATCCGCGCGTTCCAGCAGAAATTTCCCGCCATATTCGCCAAACGCTATCGCGACCGCTACACGGCCGATCCCGAGCGCTATGGAGATTACGACTGGGATCATGTTGCCATCGAAGTGCAGCCGTTCACCGGCATCAAGGTCGAGGGCGCAGAGGTGGACCTTCTCGCAATCGCAGGTGGCATCGCGCCGGATGTGCTCTACATCAACTTTCGAAAGTCCGACAACTACATCCAAAACCGCTTCCTCTACCCGCTTGATCGCCCGGAAGACGACTATCTCGCCTCCATGTCGAACAATGAGCTCGCGTTTCGCATTCACCCGAAGCTCTGGCCCGTAATTGACCGGAAAGGACCGGACGGCGAGCGCCACGTCTGGGCGCTCCCCTACGGAGGCGCACTTGGAAAAGTCCTGCTCTACAGGAAGGACCTTTTCGATCAATTCGGCGTGCCCCATCCCACGGCCGAATGGACGTGGGACGATCTTCTCGCAGCGGCGCGCAAACTGACCGACCCGAAGCGCGGCACATACGGAATCCAACTCAACCGCGGCAAACAGGAATCGTGGTATTGGGTCACCTATCTCTGGTCCGCAGGCGGCGACGTGATGGAATATGACGAAGCGCAAGATCAATGGCGCTGCGTATTCGGCTCCGAAGCAGGCGTCGAGGCGCTCGATTTTTATACGCGCCTGAGCGCAGAGCGATGGGTGGATGCGGACGGCGTCGTGCGGCGCGGATATTCCTCGAAAGATGCGAGCGACTTCCGGATGAAGTGGGAGCGCGGCGAAATCGGGATGATGATGGCGTACATAGACGAGCGCCTCTTCTCGACAATCAACCCTGAACTGACCGGAATGGTGCCCGTTCCCAAAGGGCCAACAGGTGAGCGCGGCGGCGAGCTGAACAGCCGCATGATGGCGCTTTTCTCCGGAATCAAGGAACCCGCCATTCGCGACGCCGCATGGGAATTCATGCGCTTCTACGAATCGGAAGAAGCCGTCAAAATCAAAACGCGCATCATGGTGGAAGGCGGCTACGGTCCCTTCGTCAATCCACGCTATCTCCGCCAATTCGGCTACCCCGAATTCGAACGGCTTTCACCGCCCGGCTGGGCGGATACATTTGAAATCGCGGTCGAAACCGGACGACCCGAGCCGTATGGTCGCAATAGCAACGTCGCGTACGAATTGATGACCCTCCCCATCGCGCGCGCCGAGCAACTCGCACTCAATGATGAACTCCCGCAGGATCCCGCCGCTCGGCACGCCGTTCTCCGCGAGCTTCTCACAAAAGCCGAAGCGCGCGCGAACGAAATCATGATCGGCATCATTCCGGAGAAAGAACTGCGCATCCGCCGCATCGCCGCTGTCGCCACACTCGCCTTCCTCTGCATCGGATTTGCGTGGCTGTTCCACCGCGTCTTCGCAACGTTTCGTCCGCCGCACACGGCAGCAGCCGATCAGCCTGACCCCCACACACACAGGCACCGATGGGCGCTATTCCTTCTCACACCCGCCCTCCTCACCGTACTCATCTGGCAATATCTCCCACTCGCCCAAGGCGCGGGCATGGCATTCTTCGATTATCGCCTGCTCGGCAAGTCGCTCTGGGTCGGCATAGATAATTTCGCCAGCGTCCTCTTCGACAGCTTCTGGTGGACTGCAGTCTGGAATTCCATTCGTTATAGCCTGCTCATCCTCGCCCTCACCTTCCTGCCGCCGATCGCGCTCGCCGTTCTCCTTCAGGAAATTCCGCGCGGCAAACTGCTCCTCCGCCTGATCTACTACCTGCCCGCCGTCGTCACGGGCATCGTCACCGTCCTACTCTGGAAACAGTTCTATGAACCTTCCGAACGCGGCGCATTGAACGCAATCCTCCTGGCGGTCCCCGCAGCGGGCTACATCGCAATCGCCCTCCTTCTCCTCGCAATTGCCCTCGCATTTGCCCATCGTCTGCGGTGCAACGACATGAACCGCGCCGCCCTGTTGTTGGTAATCGCCGGTATCATCCTCTTCATCACTGTTGCGGGTATTGCAAAACCGCTTCTCTTCGCACCGGGCGAATCACTGATCGAAGCGCTGCGCCATCTTCCCGCACGCCTCTTCGCCACACGTGGCGAGCCCTATCGCTGGCTGAGCGATCCCGAAACAGCAATGCTTGCGTGTGTCATTCCGATGATCTGGGCAGGTATGGGACCGGGCTGCCTGATCTACCTCGCCGCACTAAAGGGCATTGCCGACGAGTATTACGAAGCAGCCGAAATAGACGGCGCAGGGTTCATAGACAAAATCCTTTTCGTCGTCGTTCCGATGCTCAAGCCACTCATCATCATCAACTTCGTCGGCGCGTTCATCGGCTCCTGGTACGGCGCAGAAGGAAACATCCTCGTCATGACCGGCGGCGCCGCCAACACCGAAGTCGCCGGCCTCCACATCTGGTTCAAAGCCTTTACCTTTCTCCAATTCGGACCCGCCACCGCCATGGCGTGGATGCTCGGCTTCATGCTCATCGGCTTCACCGTCCACCAACTCCGAATCCTCGCACGTGTGGAGTTTAGAACTACTTCGGACAACGAGAGGTCATCGTGAAAAAGAGGGGCATGGGGACAGAGGCACAAAGGCACAAAGAGGCTGAGCTCGCTTTGCCTTCGTGCAGCGCACGCGTACCGCTTTCTCTTTCGGCTCGCTTGGAAAGCTCGCCCCACCCTCTCATCCCGTCAATCCGGCCAATCCTGTTATCCGGTCTCTTCTTCCTCTTTCCCGATTCGCGATTCATCAACGCATCAACTCTTTCGCCTTCCGCTTCGCGCCTTTGCGCCTTCTGTTCAAAAACACGTCGGAAATCCGAAATTTCAGCATGCCCATAATTTCTCAGATCGGCCGCAAACATTGGCGTACTCGCGCGCTTATCGCCGCGATGTATCTCGCCTTGCTCGCGGGCGCGGTCACGATGATCTATCCGTTCCTCCTGATGCTTTCCGGCAGCACGAAGAGCGCGGTGGATGCGCCGACGAACCGAATCATTCCCGCCTTTCTCTATAACCGCGTCGCGCTTTATCAGAAATCAACCGAAGCGCTGTTCAACGAAACCCTCGCGCTGATGTTCAATGCGTATCCCGACGCACCCCAATCATTTTCGCGGCTTGCTGAGCCCGCTCCGGAGCCTGAGGCGCTCGTCAGCGCGTGGACAAACTTTTTACACAACCGCAATCCCGGACCCTTTACCTACACCCTCGGCTTCACTCGCGCACCCGCCTCACGCGGCGCACAACCACAGACACTCCGCGCGTGGAAACAATTTCTCTTTCAGCGTTTCGATGGCGACCTGACAGTGCTCAATCGCGAACTCGAAACTACATACGCATCCTGGTACGCATTGGACCTACCACCCGAGGATTACCTCGTCCGCCGCACATCGCTTACCGAAACGCCGTTCATCCGGGTCTGGAACGAGTTCAAGGAAAGCCGGCCGATCGAAGAGCGCATCTATTTCAGCGTCGAAAACTTTTATCGCAACGTATTTCTAATGACCCGCTATACGCGCGACATTGCCGCGTACAACGCCGCACACGCCACAACGTATTCGTCGTGGAACGAAGTTCACCTCGACGCCCGCTATCCGGACGGCCCGGAACACACCGACGCCGAGCGCGAGGATTGGGAATCCTTCGTTCGCGTCATTCTCAATCACCAGTGGATCCATCCCGACGTTTCCGCTCAACCCGCATATCAACGCTACCTCGCTGCGAAATACACCTATATTGCCTCACTCGACCGAGTGTATAAGAATCTCTACACCGATTGGGATGAGATCCCCCTCCCGCCCGACAATCTTACTGCGGGCCTCATTTTTTCCGATTGGGACGCATTTCTGCAAGGATGGCGCGATCCGGACAGCGGCGCCCGGCACGCCCTCCCTCTCAATTCGATTCAGATTCGATCACTCGACGAAGCATTCCGCGATTCGCTGAAGGGTGACTTTGCCACCATTCACGACCTCAACACCGCATGGGGAACCGATTTCGCCGACTGGCGCGACATTGCGATCCCGCAACGCGCGCTGCACTACCGGGCCTTCCTCGCGCATCAATCCGATTTGCGATGGGAATTCGCTACACGCAATTTCGTTACGGTGTGGGATTACATCGGCCGCCACGGACGCGGCCTCATCAATACCGCGATCTATTGCCTCTTCGCGGTCCTCGCCGCACTACTCGTCAACCCCCTCGCCGCCTACGCGCTCAGCCGCTACCGCCCGCGCTTCACCTACAAGACACTTCTCTTCTTCATGCTCACCATGGCATTCCCGCCGATGGTCACGCAGATTCCCGTCTTCCTGCTCCTTCGCAGCTTCAATCTTCTCAACACATTCTGGGCATTGATTCTGCCCGGACTGGCAAACGGCTACGCAATCTTCCTGCTCAAAGGGTTCTTCGATTCACTGCCGCGCGAACTGTACGAGAGCGCCGAGATGGACGGCGCGGGCGAATTCAAAATCTTCTGGTCCATCACCATGAGCCTCAGCAAACCTATTCTCGCGGTTATTGCGCTCAACGCTTTCACGCACGCCTACAGCAACTTCATGTTCGCCCTGCTCATCTGTCAGGACTCGCGAATGTGGACCCTGATGCCGTGGCTCTACCAGCTCCAGCAATACAGCAGCTCCGGCGTCATCTACGCCTCCCTCCTCATCGCCGCTGTGCCGACTCTCCTCATCTTCGCCCTCTGCCAGAACATCATCATGCGCGGCATCGTCGTCCCCGTCGAAAAATAATCAGTGGGGAGACGAGTCACAAATCGCGATCGAGCGCGCAAGGCTGTAGCTCCGCTTGTCCACCGCATTGCGCACAACGCTGTAGCTCCGCCCGCCCGCCGTATTGCGCGCAGCGCTGTAGGCGGGGCGCTCCACTGCCGGAGATTGATCAGTTCATCATTCCGCCAGCAGAGTGGCCCTCCTGCAGCGCTATGCGCAGCATTGCGGGCAGGCGGAACTACAGCGAGCGAAACAGAGCGCTGAAAAATCGCCTTCAACGAGGGCGGCTCCAGATGCGCGAAACCGTGCATAGGTGGCGCGATCACTCCGTGAGCGTGGCGGAAACTTCCGTGCGCATACGGCGGGCGAGAAGGAGCGCGCCGAGGCATAGGGCAAATAGGCCGAGTTCCGGTTCCGGCACGAGTGGATCGCCTCCGCCACCGCCGCCGTTGTTCTGATTACCTTCTTTCAGCTCGAAATTATCCAGATAATACGTCTGCCCGTCCGCACCGTTTCGCGTCACCTGAATATCAATCCAGTTCACTCCGGTCAGTGCCGACGCAAATGCGCTTGCGCCCGCACCCACCCAGCTCGCATCCCACAGCAGAGGTACAGTGACGGTATACCAGCGGCCGACGCCGCTCACTTGACTGCCGATGCTGCGGAAGAATGTATTTCCATCGCCGTTCAAACGCAGCACGAGATCGGAGGGCCTGATATCGGCTGCATAAAAACTGAAGGTGAACTCACCCGCATTAATCGCAGTATAGTCGCCGACAAACGCGCCGCCCGCAGTCGAACCGCCCGCGCGAAAAGCGTCGGTCTCAGGCATCGGCACGTCCTGCGCATCAAACACACCCCGCAACGATCCGGCGGCATTTCCAAACCCGCTGTCAAAACTAACAGCCATCTCGTTGAAATCGCGATCGAGCCAGCCCTCGTCGCTGCTGTCAAAGGTACTCGTGTACAGCACCGCACCGCGAGCACTGAGCGACAGCGCAGCGATAAGCAATACCCCAGCCGATATTCGTAGCGCGCGCATTATTAGAAGTGAACCTCCAGCGCGCCTGTACCCGGCTGGCGATAATAATAATAGCCCTGCCCCGGCTGTATCTGCAGAGACGTCGCACCGCCAGTGCCAAAATCGAACCACGTGTTGTTCGGGAGGCGGATGAGGCGTCGCCATGAACCATCCGGATTGGCGACGACGATCTGATCCGCCGAATCCTCATCGAAAGAGCCACGCGGCGAACCACTCACCTGCACGGCGGCCTCGAACATTCCGCTCACCGGGAGTCGCTTGCCTTCGGAGTATCCGAGGATATTCCAGCCCTCTTGCACTGTATTCACGGCGTTGAGTGTGTTGCCGACGGGCCCAGAGAAAATCGGGTACACCGTGGGCCCGGAGTTGCGCAAAATAAACATCCCACGCCCGCGCGCCAGCGGTGTCACATACGGCTGATTCATCGTATTCCGCCACACACCGGAACCATCCACGTGAAGTACAATCCAGGTGCCGCCATCCAAGAGATACACCTCATCGCTGTTGGGCGTGAGCGCGTTTGCCAGCGCTTCGCCAAGTCGTCCGTCGAAACGCCCGTCCAGAAGAACCGGAGGCGCTTGCATCGTGAAGCCCGCCGGAACGCCGGGCTCAATAACCGCCCACACGCCGTTCAGCGTCGGCGACGCTCCTGCAGGGACAACTTGAATATAGTTCGTCCGTCCGCTGTACGAGCCCGGCGCAGCTTCAACACTGCCGACGGCTTCGTGGTTGTTGACGACGCGCGTCCAGGACATTCCCTGCCCGAACGGACTGCGCGATGTATAAATGTCGTACGCAATTCCCGTCACAGCACTCCACTGAACCGTCGCAGTGCCGGATACCGGAACCGCCACATCGGTCACTTCTACGGCCCAGTTTGTCTGTGAAACCGGAATTCCCTGACTATTCAACGATTCGCCGCTTCCCGCAACATACACGCGCATCACAAACGACGCCTTGAGCCCCTGATCGTCCGTCGCGACAAATCGCAGTAGATGCGTCCCGCGATCTGCACCCGTTGGGGTCCACGAAAACGTGCCGATCTGATTTGTGCCGGATGCGTTCGTTGTGAACGTCGCGCCTGCAGGCTTGTTGATAATTACCAACAGCGGCGGAACACACCCCGGATCATTGGCGCGTACATCAAACGTGAGGAGATTCCCCTGCTCCACCGTTCGGTCGCCAACCGCTGCAATCAGGGGCGCAATACCGGACGGACAATTGTTCGGTGTTGCAAAGGCGTAGGTCTTCACATCGCCTTCC
Source organism: Kiritimatiellia bacterium (assembly GCA_039807095.1). Taxonomy (GTDB): domain Bacteria; phylum Verrucomicrobiota; class Kiritimatiellia; order CAIVKH01; family CAIVKH01; genus JAMLJG01. The sequence goes on along the minus strand of JBDHQM010000041.1, from coordinate 4,058 downwards.
GTTTGATGCGCCCACGTCTCCGTTGTCACATCGCCGCCGCTCACCTGAAACTCGAGCTGCATCAGATTCCCCGCTCCCAGCATTGCGCGCGGAATCGCCCACTCAATGACATCGCCGCTGTACGAGTACACAAGCGCGCCGAGATAATTCCACGACCACGCGCTTTGATTGTTGCCGCCGGTGAACTCATAGACGCTGTGAACAGCGCCACCCGCGCCGTATTGAATCAGCCGATCATATCCCCGACTCATCCAGCCCGCGTTGAAGCCGGTGTTCGGATTGTTGTCGGAATCAATATAAAGTGCGTGCGTCCAATTCGATCCAATCGCGCTGGGCGCTTTGAGCTTCAGGCCGATATAGAGGTTTGTCGTGTCGTTGACGACCGATATGGCCGAATAGGTCGAGCTAAGCGGCACGCCATCTGAAATTTCTGCGTCGTTATAAAAAACGTCGGCGCCCAGCCACTCCGCAAGGTTTCCATCGAGCGTAATAATCGCATGACGACCGATGTTCTGCGAAAAGTTGGCGGTCACACTGCGCGTGCGATCGAGTGTCAGCGTGAGCGGATTGTCCAACTCGTGACCATTCGGCACATCGCCCGACCAGCCGCTGAACGAATAGCCCCCACTCGGCGTCGCCGAAACCGTCACGCTTGAGCCGAGGGCGTAGTATCCACTCACATCGCCGCCGACACCTCCGTTGCCTGCGGAATTGACGGAGAACTGAACGTTCGTGTTCCACAGCCACGTGAGCGCCGTATTGTTTGTCAGCGTCATCACGAAGTTCGTCGCAGCGCCGGAAAGCGGGGCATTCCCCGTCATCGTCCATCCGACCGCGACGTATTGTGTGCCGTTCACCGGAGCAGGATTTGCCACACGATTCGTCAGCACTGAGCCCAATGCGTTGGTATGGCGACCGACTGCAGGGACCGGTGCGCCGTACAGACTTGCGACATCCAGTGTTCGCGGCGGTGGAGGCGCCATCGCATAAAGTTTCGCACTTCCTTCACTTTGGTGCGCCCACGTTTCCGTTGTCACGTCACCGCCGCTCACATGAAACTCCAATCGAATGAGGCTCCCCGCATTCAGCGCTGAGCGCGGGATTCCCCACTCAATTGCGGACCCGTTGAATGAATAGTCAATCGTGCCGAGGAAATTCCACGACCAATCCCCCTGCCCCGCGCCCGTGAACTCATAAACGCTGTAAACACCTCCACCGGATCCGTACTGAACAAGGCGATCATAGCCCCCACTCATCCAGCCCGCGTTGAAGCCCGTTGCGGGATTGTTATCTGTGTCAATGTAGAGTTCATGCAGCCAGTTGGAATTGATCGAACTCACGCCCTTCAACTGCATCCCGATGTAAAGTTTCTCATTATCATTTGCGACCGAGATTGAGGAATACGTCGAATTCAACGGCGCGCCATCCGTAATCTCGGGGTCGGTGTAGAAAACATCGCCCGGCTCCCAGTCGGTCAACACACCGTCCATCGTGATGCTTACGAAACGACCATAATTCAACGTGAAATTGGCCGTTGCCGTGCGGGCCTGATCCAGCGTCAACGCCAACGGATTATCATTCGTTTGCGCTGCGGGCACGGCGCCGGACCAACCGGCAAATTCATACCCCGCATTCGGCGTGGCGGTCAGATTCACCACAGTGCCGAGCGGATAGTATCCCGTCGGATCGCCGCCGACCGTGCCGCCGGCAGTCGCCGCGCTCACGAAAGAAACATTGGTTGTCCACAGCCACGTCAGCGTTGCGCTGTTTGTCACCGTCATGGCGAAATTTGTCCCCGCGCCCGATGCCGGCTCATTCCCCGTCAAGGCCCAGCCATTTGCAACAAACTGAGTTCCATTCGCGGGGGCAGGAGTCGCAACGCGATTTGTCAACACGGTGCCGTAGGCATACGCGTGCGCTCCGGCTGACGGCGTCGCAGTTCCGCGCGCACTCACAACTGTCACGGTGTACGTCGGCGTTGCGCCAAAGCTGTATATCTTTGCTTTTGATTCCACCTGTTCCGCCCAAGTCGCCACCGTGACAGCGCCACCCTCCGTCAGGAATTCGAGTTTGGCAGCAGTGCTTCCGCCGAGTGCACTCCGCGGAATTGCCCATTCGATCACATCGCCGTCGAACGCGTAGTCAATTGTGCCCAGCGAGTTCCATGACCAATCGCCCTGCCCCGCGCCAGTGAACTCGAAAATCGTGTAGGAACCGCCGCCACCGCCGTACTGCACCATCCGGTTGTAGCCGTTCTGCATCCAACCCGCGTTGAAACCTGTCGCTGGATTGAGGTCCGTATCAATATAAAGACTGTGCAACCAATTCGAAGCGATACTGCTCGGCGCCTTGAGCTTCAAGCCCACGTACAGATTCGCGTGATCATTCGCCACATAAACTGCAGAATACGTTGAGCTCAGCGGCTCGCCATCGGCGATTTCTGCATCGCTATAAAACAAATCCGCCGGACTCCATTCCGCAAGCGAGCCGTCAAGTGTCCGGGCTCCAAAGCGCCCGGCGAACGCACCAAAGTTCGCCGTTACATTCCGCGCCTGATCTAGCGTCAGGATCAGAGGATTGTCATTTGTCTGCACTACAGGCACCGCACCCGACCAGCCTTTGAATACATATCCCGCATCCGGTGTCGCCGTCAGAGTGACCGGCGCGCCGCGCGCGTAATACCCATTCGCGTCGCCGCTAACTGATCCATGTGCACCCGCGTTCGCCGCCAACTGCACATTCGTCTGCCACAGCCACGTCAGTACCGAATGGTTCGTCAACGTCATCACAAAGTTCGTCGCGCCGCCACTCAACGGAATGTTCCCCGCCATCGTCCAGCCCACGGCCACGAACTGAGTTCCATTCGCGGGCGCAGGAGTCGCAACGCGATTCGTGATAACAGTGCCGCCGTCGTTCGTATGGATGCCCACCGCAGGATTCGGCGTTCCGCGAAGTGACTTCACCTCAAACGTGAAGCGCGGCGCAACAGCCATTTGATAATTCTTCGCGCCCGACTCAAACGACATCGCCCATGTTTCAACCGATACATCACCGCCGCTCGTGCGGAGCAACACGCGCGGCTCGGTCGCGCCTCCCAGCATGCTGCGAGGAATCGCCCACTCGATGATTTCATTGTTGAACCCGTAGGTGAACGTGCCGAGGAAACCCCACGACCAGGAGCCCTGACTTCCACCGCCGGTGAACTCATAAACGCTGTAGACCGCACCGCCCGAGCCGTATTGGATCAACCGGTCATACCCGCCGCTCATCCAGCCCGAATTGAAACCCGTTGCGGGATTATTATCCGTGTCTATGTAAACCTCATGCGTCCAGTTCGACAGGATGGAAGACGGCGCTTTGAGCTGAAGCCCGAAGTAGAGATACGTCGAATCATTTGCGAGATAGATATTGGAATAGGTGGAACTGAGCGGGAGTCCATCGGCTATTTCCGCATCGTTATAGAAAAGGCTGGAGGGCGACCATTCCGCCATCACTCCATCGAGCGTTACCGTAGTGAAGCGCCCTGTAACGGTGTCGGCGGATGCAGCGTGAAGCACGCCACTCATCAAAACCATTAAGAGCCCCGCCGTAATCCGCTTCACTGTGCCCTCCCATGTGTGCCGCTAATTTATTTGCTCTCTCATATAAACGCAAGCCGAAAATTGCTCGCCTGGCACAACGCTCTCTCCGCGAGCGAGCATACGTTTATGCACGTGCACGGAGTGCCCGTGCCACCCCGCTCAGTTGTGCAGAGGTGGTGCGATCACCTCCGGCTTCCTCTCGCTCCGCTCGGCTACGCCGTGACGCAGGGGAGCGCACGCGCCCTCGCGTGCTGCGCGCGGCGCCCTCGCCGCGCGTCTTTTGCCGCGGTCGCTGACCGCGGGAAGCATCCACCCTCAACATGCGCGGCTACAGGCGCGGCACCGTGCATAGGTGGCGCGAACACTTCCACCTTCGCCCGACTCAAAACGGCCGGGCTACCCCAAGTTCGACAGTTACGCGATGAAAAATGCGGATTATCGGGGAAATCCGCTCAGCGACCCCCGAAAGTCTCCACT
>JBDHQM010000040.1:0-20094 GCA_039807095.1 Kiritimatiellia bacterium | reverse complement strand
GAAAAAAATGTAGTGAAGACCTTTGATCCAAACCCCAACAAAACCGACCCATTACCTCGCGAATAGCGAAAGATGGGCTAACCCATCCGCCTCCCTCCATCAAGAAATCCGACGCTCATCCCCCCGAGCCCCGAAACGCCTTCTCCCCTCAAAACTTCTTCCCATTCCGCGGGCGCGCACCTATCCTCGGGGCACTTTTTTGCAACGCTGTTAATTGACCAGGAGAAACCCGTGGCCGCAACGAGGACGACAAAACCGAAACCCGCCTTCCAGCGCATCATGCTCAAGTTGAGCGGCGAGGCGTTTCAAAACACGAAAACGGGCGAGAGCCTCGACCCCGAAATCCTCCAATCCGTAGCGGCGCAAATCAAACGCGTCCGCGCGCTGGGCGTACAGGTCGCGGTCGTGGTCGGCGGCGGCAACATTTTCCGCGGCATCACAGGCGAGCGCTGCGGCGTAGATCGCACAACGGGCGACTACATGGGCATGCTCGCCACCGTCATCAACTCGCTCGCGCTCCAGTCGGCACTCGAAGCGGCTGGCGTTCACACCCGCGTCCTCACCGCAATCAATATGCCCGCCGTGGCGGAACCGATGATCCGCCGCCGCGCGATGCGCCACCTCGAAAAAGGGCGCGTGGTGATCTTCGCGGCAGGCACCGGCAACCCCTACTTCTCCACCGACAGCGCCGCCGCGCTGCGCGCCAGCGAAATCGGAGCAAACGCCCTCTTCAAGGCGACGAAGGTGGACGGCGTGTATACCGCCGACCCGAAGAAAGACCCCTCCGCCAAGCGCTACACCAAACTCACCTATCTCGAAGCGCTCACCAAGCAGCTCAAGGTTATGGATGCAGCGGCGTTCTCGCTCTGCATGGAAAACAAAATCCCGATTCTCGTATTCAACTTCTTCAAAGAAAATGAAATCCTGCGCGCCGCAACCGGAAAGCCGGTCGGCACGCTTGTCACGGAGTAAAAAAGAGCCATGGAATCTATTGACGAAATCCTTCTCGATGCCGAAGAAAAGATGGAGAAATCCGTCACCCACCTCCAGCAGGAGCTCTCCGGCCTTCGCACCGGCAAAGCCTCGCCCGCGCTGGTCGAAAACATCGGCGTGGAATACTACGGCGCAGTCACCCGCCTCCGCGAACTCGCAGGCATCGCGACGCCCGAACCGCGCCTGATCGTCATCAATCCGTTCGACCCCACTTCGCGCGACGCCATCTGCCGCGCCATCCTCGCCGCGAATGTCGGCGTGACTCCGATGGATGATGGACGCGTGATTCGCGTTCCGATCCCCGAACTGAGCGAAGAGCGCCGCAAAGACCTCGTCAAGGTGGCAAAGCGCGTTGCTGAAGAGGCGCGCATCGCGGTCCGCGCCGCGCGACGCGACGCAAACGAATTCACCAAGACGCTTCAGAAGAATGCGAAAACGACGGAAGACGAGCGCGATCGCGCGATTGAGGAAATCCAGAAGCTGACCGACGCCTATATCAAGAAGGTTGATGACCACGTCGCCTCGAAAGAGAAGGATATCCTCACCGTTTAGCGCCCGGGCCGCGCAACTTCCAATCCTTGGAAGTCCCGCGCGCGATGATTTCCAACCGTTGGAAACACTGCGGCGTCCCGCTTCCAACGGTTGGAAATTGCGCTTGATCCGCCGGAGTCCACTGCACTTTAGTCCGCTCCCTTTATGAAGACTCGCGCGTGGATTTCTCTGTTCCTGTTCCTCGCCGCGCTGGCCGGGCTGAACGTCGCCGCGCGCCGCGCGATGCCTGCGGTGCCCACGGCCGAGGAGGCCCCGCGCAATCCGTACCGCTTCCGCGGCTGGCCGGAATATACCGCCCTCGCGCCCCGCTCCAACGGCGTCGCGCGCGTGGTGCTGATCTCCAACTCGCAGGCGTATGCGGGCGAGATTCAGGAGCGCCGGATCTATCCCGCGAAACTCGAGCGCGCCCTCACGGAGCAGCACGCAGGCGGCTACGATCGCGTCGAGGTGCTCAACTGGTCGTTCGATGGCGTGACATCCATCGAGCTGATGCTGATGGCAACGCGGCTGCGCGAGGAGTCGCCCGATCTCCTCATCGCGGCGGTGGGCGCGGCGGATTTCAGCTCGTTCAATCTCACCCGCCCGCTCTCGCAGACGCGCACCGATCTGCCCCGCCTGGCGACGCGCTGGAAGATTTGGCGCGCACTGCCCGAGGCGTTCAAAAAGCGCCACGTCAAACTGGAGGACTGGCTCACCAATGCCGCGTGGGATCGCATCGCGCTGCTGCGCTTTCGCGACTTTGCCTGGTCGTGGCTCGACCAGACGTGGAACGGCCTTCAGGTGGGCCTCTATTCGCCAAGCGTGAACTACCATCCGTGGCGGCTCCGCTCCGCAAAGAAACGCGGAAGCCTCGGCAGTCCGCCGTGGGTCAAGCGCGGCAAACTTGAAGTGAGCTACACGCCGGAGGCGCGCGAGCTGGTGGCGGAATATCTCGATGCGCTGCAAAAAATCCCTGCGCGCCGCCTGCTGGTGATCGCGACGCCGCACCAATTGCCCGAGGGCGACCCGCTCTTCGAGTCGGACAAACGCTTCCTCAACGATCTCCGCGAGTTGACGGCGGAGCGCGGTATCCTGTTCTGGGACGACAGCGCGCTCTTTCCGCCAAACGCGTTTCTCGACGGGCTCCATTTCAAAACGGATTATCATCAATACTACTGTGACCGGTTGATGGAGCGGGTGCCGGCGCTTCTTGAGGGTGGGCGCTAACCATGTGGTTCAACACCTACACCTATGCGCTCTTTCTGGCCGTCGTCCTGCCGCTCTACAGCATTCTCTCGCTGCGCGGCAGGCAGATCATGCTGCTGATCGCCAGCTACGTTTTCTATTGCTGGGAACTGCCCTACTACGGCGGACTGCTGGCAATCTCAACGCTGCTCGACTACGCCATGGGCATCCTCATCGAGCGCGCGAAAACGACGGGCATGCGCAAGCTCTGGCTCGGCGTGAGTCTCACCGGTAACCTCGGAATGCTCGGCCTTTTCAAATACGCCGACTTCTTCGCGTGGAACATCGTGGGCATCGGCCGCCTGCTGGGCTTCAATGCGCATTGGGAGCCGCTGGGCTTCATTCTGCCCGCGGGCATCTCGTTCTATACATTCCAAACAATCAGCTACACGTTCCAAGTCTATCGCCGCCAATATCCGGCGGAGCGCAACATCGTCAACTTCGCGCTCTACGTGTCGTTCTTTCCGCAACTCGTCGCGGGCCCGATCGAACGCGCCACAAACCTGCTGCCGCAACTCAAATCGCTCTCGGCGATCCGGCTTGAAAACTTCCGCGCGGGGCTCTGCCGCATCTTGATCGGGCTCTTCCGAAAGATGGTCCTCGCCGACCGCGCCGCAATCGTGGTGAACGGGGTATTCGCCAATCCCGACGCGTGCTCACCCGGCGTCGCGTGGCTGGCGCTGGCGTGTTTCTACGTGCAGCTCTACTTCGACTTCGCAGGCTATGCGGATATGGCGATCGGCTCTGCCCGCATTCTCGGGGTCAATTTGATGGAGAACTTCCGCCGCCCGCTGATGGCGGTGAATTTCACCGACTGGTGGAATCGCTGGCACATGACGCTGACGGGCTGGTTCCGCGACTATCTCTTCAACTCGCTCGGCGGATTCAAACACGGCAACGGGCGCGCAATGCTCAACGCCGTGATCGTCCTCTTCCTCTGCGGCCTCTGGCACGGCGCGCGCTGGAACTTTGTGGTGTGGGGCCTGTGGAGCGCGACGATGCTCATTGCCTACTACGGCATTCGCGCATTTTTGCGGAAACGCGGAATCCGCACGCGCAAGAGCAACCGCGTCACAATCGGTGTGATCGGGAGCCACGCGCTCATGTTCGTCCTCAACCTGATCGGCGGTATATTCTTCCGCTCCGCGGATCTGGCCAACATCCGCGACATGCTGCGCGCGCTTTTCGGACTCAACGGCGCGAACGGATTTCCGCCCTATCTCTGGGGCTTTGTCTTCATTGTGATCGGCTGGTACGTCATTGAGTTCGCGCAGGAGTACCTGAACCTCAACGCGCGCTGGGCGCGGATGCCGGGCTGGATTCGCGCACTCGGATGGGCGGCGCTGCTCGCCATCGTCGCGCTGGGCGCTGTCAACCTCCAGACGCCGTATCTTTACTTCCAATTCTGAGCGCCGCGCGGAAGGCTTCGCAGGTATTCGATGATTTTTTGATCGGCGCGGCCGAAGGCGAAGTTCTCCATTTCCTCCAGCGCAACCCACCGCCACGCGGCGCAGTGAATCGCGCGCGGGCGCCCGCGCTTGATCCGCGCAAAGTAGGCGTGCAGCTCCATCGTGAAGTGACTGAACGCGTGCGGCACGGTGATCACGTGCGCGCCCACCTCCACCTCAATCGCCAGCTCCTCTTTCAACTCGCGCGCGATGCACTGCGGCATCGTCTCGCCGGGCTCCTGCTTGCCACCCGGAAACTCCCACAGCCCGCCCAGCATAGAGTCCGCCTGCCGCTGTGCGATCAGAAACCGCCCGCGCGCGTCCACCACGACGCCTGCGCCGACGTGTTTGTGCGGGAGCTTTTCTTTCTTCTTCTTAATCGGATAGCGCTCCGGATTCCCCGCCGCCAGCGCGGCGCAATGTTTTCGCCAAGGACAGCGCGTGCATTTCGGATTGCGCGGCGTACACACGCTCGCGCCGAGTTCCATCACGGCCTCATTGAACACACCGGCGCGCCCGTGCGGCAGCAGCGCGTCGGCGATGGCCTGAATCCGTTTCCGCGTCGCTGGCTTCGTCACGTCGCCCTCAATCGCCGCGAAGCGGCTCAGCACGCGGATCACATTTCCATCCACCGCGGCGGTGTCCAACCCGAATGCGAGACTGCCAATCGCCGCGGCGGCATAATCGCCCACGCCGGGCAACGCGCGAATTTCGGCGTATGTACGGGGAAAACGCCCGCCGTGCTCGCGCACAATCTTCTGCGCCGCTGCGTGGAGATTTCGCGCACGGGCGTAGTAGCCGAGCCCTTCCCACATCTTCAGCACGTCCGATTGAGGCGCAGCGGCAAGCGCGCGGAGAGTCGGAAAGCGGCGCAGAAAACGAATGTAGTAATCGCGCGCCTGTTCCACGCGCGTCTGCTGCAGCATGATTTCGGCGAGCCACACGCGATAGGGCGTCCGGTTTCGACGCCACGGCAAATCCCGCGCGGCACTGCGGAACCAGCGCAACAGCGACTGCTGGAGCGACCGGCGAACGGCTGGCGAAAGTTCCGGCATGCGTCAGTACAGGTTGTAGTCCGGATCCAGCGCACGGCGCTGCTGCTGATCAGAAAACGATACCGGACGGGTTGATTCATTCAGCCTTATCGTCTGCGGCCCCTCAACGGTGTGAAGCGAGGCGTCCACCTGCCAGGCAAAACCGCGGCTCTCGATCCGGTCGGACCCCTCAACCCAGGTATAGGTGAACTGCACCTCGAAACGATTTGCCGCGCGGCGCTGGGCGACCCATCGCGGAAACAGCGGCTGGCCGGTTGGCGACACCATCTGCCGATCCAGCCATTCCATCACCGTCCCCTCGCCCTCCGGTGCGGACTGCTCGCGAACCAGTTCTATCACCTCTGCCGGGCTCATACTCTCCGCAGCAGCGACCGGAAGCGACTCCATCGGCAAATTCTGCTGCAGCGCGCGACTCGGCGCAGGCGCATCGCCGCATCCGCCGCAAAACGGAAGCAACGCACTCAGCGCGACAACCCGCCACGCGCGCTTCATCACAACTATCCTCACGACAATCACCGCGCCACTCTATCCAAAGCGCCACGCAAAAACCAATCCGGATACAGGATTGACCCGCGCGCAATCTATAGCCTACCCTTGACCCATAAATCGGAGCTGATATGGCAGACGAACAAATTCCCCCGGGCGACAATGCGCCGCCGAAAATCAAACTGAACCTGGCCGGATCCGGATTGCCTCCGCGCGATGCGGTGCCGCCCATTCAGATTCGTCCGAGCGACAAGAAGGCAGAGACCACGCGCCTCGACCTCAAACAGGCCGTTGCCCCCATTGCCTCCGTCGGCGATACACAGCCCGTCACGGCAGACCCGGCGCCCGTCAAGCGCGACACCCAGAAAGTCGCACCCGCTGCACCCAATGTGACCATGCGCATCGAGGCCGATGACGCGCGCAAAAAAGAAACCGCGCGCATTGACCTGCCGGAATCCGCCTTTCAGAAAACGCCCGGCACTCCGCCGCGCACCGTCGCCCCCGAAGGCGCGGAAGAAGTATTCAAGCGCACTACCATTCCCGTCGGCATACCGACACCGCCACCGGCCAAACCCAAGACAATCGCCGTCAAGCGTCCGGCCAGCGGGCCCACCACAGTGAAGCCCCCCACCATCGCTGTCTCTCCGGCAGAAAAAGCAGTCGCGGACGCCAAGAAGAGCGAAACCGCGCGCATTGACCTGCCCAGCGGAACGGGCGAAGACCGTCCGGCGACCCGCCCCAAAACCATACGCATCAAGCGCCCCGACGGCACATCCGCCCGCAAGGCCCTCACCATTTCCCGACCCGACGAAAGCCTCGCGCCTGTCGGCGCCATCGGCGGCGACGAAGAGGAGACTGGCGGCGCATTTTCGATCATTGCGCTCGTCGCCGTGCTCGTCACCTGCGTCCTGATCTACGTCCTTGCGGCGCAGACCATCGCACCGACTCTGCCGTGGCCGGGCCGCCTGTAATCCGCGCTCGAACGTAAGGTTCCGGCGCGATTCGCGACTCATTTAATGTAGTTAGAAACAGGAGTGTTTTATGTCAGCGATTGCTCATGTAAGCGGCGCCACTTGGGCGTCAGAAGTGACCTCATCCTCATTGCCCGTCCTGGTTGATTTCTGGGCCGAGTGGTGCGGCCCCTGCCGCGCCATTGCCCCCGTTCTGGAAGAATTGAACGCGGAAATGTCCGCGCGCCTCAAGATTGTGAAAGTCAACGTGGACGAATCCCCGGACCTCGCACAACAGTTCAATATCCGCTCCATCCCGACCCTGCTCGTCTTCAAAGGCGGCACAATTGCGGGACAACTTGTTGGGGCAATGCCCAAATCCACACTCAAAGCCAAAGTCGAAGAAATCATCGGCTAAAAGCATTCGAGCAGCCGAGCGCGAGTAGAATACCGCCCTCAACCAGGGCGTCTACAGTTGCGCGTAACCATGCATAGGTGGCGCGTCCACTCCGTGGACGCGCGTACGCGCACAAATGTGTGCACGTTCACGGAGCGCCCGTGCCGCCACCCGCAACGTTGGTAGGGCGAGTTTTCCTCAGCCTTCTGCCTTCGCGAAGATTATTTCAACGCAGCGCGCTGGGCGATGAGGAGCTTTTTGATTCCGCCCGATGCGAGCTTCAGCATGGCGTCCAGCTCGGCGCGCGTGTACGAGTTTTCTTCCGCAGTGCCCTGCACTTCAACGAAGCGACCCGACCCGGTCATCACCACATTCATGTCCACAGACGCCGCAGCATCTTCCTCATAATTCAGATCCAAAACCGGCTGACCATTCACAATACCGACACTGATTGCGGCGATGGATGCGCTCATGGGAATCGAAGAAATTTTACCCTCTCGCTTGAGCCGCTCCAGCGCGCGCCGTACCGCGACCCACGCGCCCGTGATGGACGCGGTGCGTGTGCCGCCGTCGGCCTGCAGCACATCGCAATCAATCCAGATTGTGCGCGGGCCGAGCGCATCGAGGTCAATCGCCGCGCGCATCGCGCGACCAATCAACCGCTGAATTTCCTGCGTGCGCCCCGACAACTTGCCCGCCGTCACCTCGCGACGCGTACGGCCCTCGGTCGAATAGGGAAGCAAGCTGTATTCCGCCGTCACCCAGCCTCCCTCAACCTTCTGGCGCTTCATCCACACCGGCACATCCTCTTCAATGGATGCCGCACAAATCACCTGCGTGCGCCCCATTGAAATCTTCACAGACCCCGTGGCGTTCGGCGCAACATCCGGCTCAAACACAACGGGTCTCAACTGGTTCGGCCGACGGCCATCCGCCCGGCGGGAGGTTTTTGATGTTCGACTCATTTCCTCATGGTGCAGAGCAACCCCGCCTTTGCGCCAGAAAAAAGCGCGGGAAACCCCGTTTTTGCGCATTCGCTGTTTAACGCGTCTAACACTTGCTACGCGCCGCGCGTTCCAGTAGCATTTCCCCTTTATTCGGAGGAAAACGAACATGGCAAAGATTGATTTTGGCGGAGTTGTAGAAGAGGTCGTGACGCGGAGCGAGTTCTCGCTCGCGAAGGCGCGCAAGGCGTTGAAGGGCGAAACCATCGCGGTTCTCGGCTACGGCGTGCAAGCCCCAGCCCAGGCGCTCAACCTCAAGGACAACGGCTTCAACGTGATCATCGGCGCACGCGATTGGACGCGCGCAAAACAAGACGGCTGGAAGCCGGGCAAAGACCTCTTCACCATTGAAGAGGCCGCTGACCAGGGCACGATCCTGTTGTATCTCGTCTCCGACGCGGGACAGCGCGCACTCTGGCCGACGATCAAGAAGTTCCTGACCCCCGGCAAGGCGCTCGCCTTCTCGCACGGCTTCTCGATTGTGTTCAAGGGCCAAACCAAGGTCATTCCGCCGAAGGATGTTGACGTCATCATGGTCGCCCCGAAGGGCTCGGGCCTGAACGTCCGCCGCAACTTCCTCGCAGGCGCAGGCATCAACTCCAGCTTCGCCGTATTCCAGGATGCAACGGGCCGCGCGACAGAGCGCACGCTCGCACTCGGCATCGGCATCGGCTCGGGCTACCTGTTCCCCACCACGTTCCAGCGCGAAGTCGTCAGCGATCTGACGGGCGAGCGCGGCGTGCTGATGGGCGCACTGGCCGGCATCATGGAGGCGCAGTACGAAGTCCTCCGCAAGAACGGCCACTCCCCCAGCGAAGCCTTCAACGAAACTGTCGAAGAACTCACCCAGAGCCTCATCCGCCTCGTTGACGAGAAGGGTATGGACTGGATGTACGGCAACTGCTCGACCACCGCGCAGCGCGGCGCGCTCGACTGGAAGCCGAAGTTCAAGAAGGCCACCCTCCCCGTATTCAAGGCCCTCTATCAGTCCGTGAAGACAGGCAAAGAATCGGCCCGCGTCCTCCGCGTCTGCAGCGGTCCGAACTACAAGAAATTGCTCGCAAAGGAACTCAAGGAAATCGGCGACTCCGAGATGTGGCGCGCGGGCGCAGCCGTCCGCTCGCTCCGCCCCAAGACCGCCAAAGCCGCAGCCGTCAAAGCCAAGGGCACCGGCGGCCGCACAATGGACTGAGTCGCGCACACAGCGATACGAAAACGGGGCGTCACACGACGCCCCGTTTTTTGTCGGCCCAAACTTCCAATCCTTGGAAGCCACCGCCGCGCACGCTTCCAATCCTTGGAAATCGCCGCGACAAACCGCGAGCGTGTATGCCCGCACAGCGGAGTGCGCGGGCCATCTCCGCTGAACTGTGCATGGAAGACTCGACTTCGTCGCGACGCGCCGAGAGAAGCGAAATCATTACGCACCAGCCACACTCGGCGCGCTTGGTTTGTCATGGGCGGGTGACGTGAGCGCGATAGAAAGCACGGGCGCCGGGATTTGTTTCCTGAAGCTCAATGCTGAGGCCGTTGCCCGCAATTCCCGTGTGCCAGTTGATCCAATCCGCAGGCGTTAGACCCGTCGCGCGTTCCACTCTGTAAATTCGATTCGTGACCGATTCAAAACGAACTCCGATGCCGGCCGCAATGTCCGCGGGCGCAACGCTAAAAAATGACGCGGAATTTGTCGGATCGGTTCCGCTAATGAAGTGCTCCCAATTCGACTGCCCATCGCCATCCGAATCCGCGTTGGGATCGGCATTCGTGAAACCGCCGAAATACTGATACTCCCACCCGTCAGGCAGCCCGTCACCGTCCGTATCCGTCAACCACGGGTCGTTCACGGTCACGCTCCCAATGACGATGCGGCGATTCGCATCCTCGCCGACCGATTGAATCCGCACACCCGGCTCGCCCGTGCGCGGGTCGAGGATTCCGACGCGCAGCGAATACGTGCCGGGCGCGGCATTCGTAAGCGTGAACGCACCGGTAATTTCTGCCAACTGATCCGGCAGCACCTGGCGCATGTTGTACGCAAACGCCTCGCGCCACACGGGCGCGCCGTTCGACGCACAGAGCGCGACTTCCAATTTAAATGGATGATACGTCGGCGCTGCGCCGCTGTTCGTCATCGCAACCGTCACGTCGAACGAGTGCCCGAGCGCAATCGCATCCGGCCAGTCCACACGCGCAATGTGATAGTTATATCCGAGCAGGCGCTTCATCGGGTTCAGATTCACCTGGTTGCCCTTGCGCTCGTGTCCACCCGCCGGACCGAGAAACGAGAAATGATAATCGCGCAATACGATCATCACGTCGGCGACATCATTTGACCAAGTCTTCTTCTGGTTATTGTTCGGACTCTCGCCGGAGATCGGATTCGATTTCCAGTTGTCCGCCGATTGCGGCGTCACGTGTTTGAAACAATAGTCCATGTTCCACGGCCCGTCGTCACTGCAATCGGGAAATCCGTAGATGCACGGCGCAGTGAATGACGGAAAATAATCTTCGTGAAAGCCGAACTCGACTCCGACTGCATCCGGATTGCCGGGATAGCGCGTCTGAATGGGTGTATTCGTGAACGCAGCAGCATACGCATCGCGCACGGCAATTTTTACCGCATTCGACGGCGCGCGATTGTCGCAGCCCGATTGATGCCACTCGCCCCACAGCCCAAGCAGGCCCACCTGTACCGCCGTGATGCGTGGATCACCGTCGTAGCGTGCGGCGAACGCCTGCACAAACTGAACCAATTGCGTAATCATCGCCGGATGGTTCCAATCCGGTGTGATGCCGGGCCCGTCGCCATCGCAGCTCGAATACGGATACGCGGGAATTGAGAGTGGCGCGTTGGTCAGGAAGGACGGGAAGTCACGAGTCGGTTCGCCGCCGGTATAAAACAGGGTGATGCCGCTGTTCGTGCCGTCGGGATAATCCGCGACGGGGCGCAACACAAACGTCGCGTCCGGGTGATCGTTCAGAATCGGCCGCAGATGATTTGTTTCAAAGCGGCCCCAATCGAAGACCTGATCGCTCGTCTCGACTTCGCGCCAGGGTACGTAGATGTGATAGATCGTTGCGCCGTAAAAATTATTCGGCGCACCGCCGGCGTAGTCCGTGCCCCAAAGCATGAAACCTTTGTGCGGATTGTTCAGGTCGTTTGTCGTGGGCGCGGGACTGAACGTCGCAGCGCGCGCGGCCCACGCAAATCCGAAAATGAGTACAATCCGCGCGATCGTTTTCACATCACACCGACAGCGCCGGAACATTTACCATGCGCCCCTCGCGCAGCGACGCGACTGCCGCACAGCCCACGGCTACACTCATGCGCCCCGCCTCCGGCGAGGTGTTTGGCGGCACGCCTTCGCGCACGTAGCGCAGAAAACCGGTCGCGATCTGTCCATCCGCGCCGCCGTGTCCGTCATCGGTGGAAACAGGCGCGAGCGGAATCTCTTCGCGCGGTGGCGGATTCGGCCAATCGCGCGTCTTCGCCGGGCGCGGGTAGAACCAGATTTGTGCGCGCTCCAAAAAGAATTCGATGCGGCCTTTGTCGCCAATCACGTTGTAGTGCCGCACATATTCGGGCGTGAAATGGCACTGCGTGTAGGACGCTTTCACCCCGTTCGCCAATCGCAGAATGACCACCTGATTGTCTTCGACATCCACCTCGCGGCGAAACACGCACATTTGGCGCGGATTTTCTCGCGCCTGTTCTTCGGGGCAGCTCTCGCGAATTGCGCACGTGGGGCATGTGAGATCGTTCGGCTTCTCGCCGCCAAAATAGTCGAGGTCGCCGAACGCAGCGACGCGCGCGCCGTACGCGCCGCCGAGCCAGTGAATCACATCGAGGTCGTGCGATGCCTTTTGCAGCATCAGCGAGTGGACGCCCTCGCGCGTCGCGTGCCAGTCGTGATAATAGAAATCTCCGCCTGCACCGACAAAGTGATGCACCCAGATGGCTTTCACGTCGCCGATTCTGCCCGCCTGAATTGCCTCGCGCGCGGCGAGCACAACCGGGTGATAGCGCAGGTTGAAGCCCATCATAAACGGCGTCCCGCTCTTCCGCCAGGCGGCGAGAATCCGATCGCACGCCTCCGTTGAAAGCGACATCGGTTTCTCGAGATAGAGCGCCTTCCCCGCAGCAAGCACCGCGAGCGCGTGTTCTTCGTGAAAGCGATCCGGTGTGAATACCGCAACAGCGTCAATATCCGCCCGCTTCAACAACTCGCGGTAGTCGCTGCCGGTCCACACATCCGCTCCGGCCCACGCGCGAAAATCAGCGAGCGATTTTTCGGACACATCAACTGCAGCGACCACCTCTGCGATGTCGCGATGCGTCTCGTGCCAATGTTTGGCCATGATGGCCCGGCCCGATGCCCCGATGAGTCCGATGCGTGTTTTTTTCATGGGCGCGGCGCGATCTTGTGAACAGACCCATCCTCCATTGCCGCAAAAGTGCCGGGTTGATTCAAACTTCGCCGCACATCGCGCGATCCGTGAAACTGCCAGTCCGCATCGAGCGACCACGCCGCCTTGTCGCGAAAATGATCCGTCAGCAACACCAGGCTGTTCACGCGCGGATTCCACCCCATTGTCACCCAGGCATTCGTCGAATCACCCGGCCGCAGAACCGTGTTGCCGCCATCCGATTTCCACGCCCAGTAAAAATATCCGATGCGCCCGGCATGCAGTTCGTCTTTCATGGATATGCCTTCGAGCCGAACCGCGCGCGGACAAAACAGTACGTTTGACGCGCCCTTGAGATATGGCGTCGCCGCTTCGATGAATTGCGGTTGCGCGCCGTAGTAGCTCTCCGGACCTACTCCGGGATAGGGTTTATAGCCATCCGTCATCATCGTCATCGCGAGGACAAGCTGGTGAAGATTGTTCTGGCAGGTGGAATCGTGCGCCCGCTCGAATCCTGCGCCGGCGATTCGCACCAGCAACCCGGCGAGAATCGCGATGATGGCTACAACCACCAGCAACTCAATCAGCGTAAATGCGCCGCGTCGGCTTCGCTTTCCGCTCTGTCTATCCGTGTTCATGGCACCACCATGTTCGATGTTCGACCCGCCGCGCGCTCTAGCGACCGGTGCATGGCATCCTGTTGCTCTTCGATGGACTGCATCAGGCGACACTGCGTCCGGCAGCGATCCAGATTGTGTTCCGGTCGCGCGATTCTGAAATACTGATCGCCGTTCAAATAGTCTGTGAGGAACCGCATACCGGTCTCCATCGTAATCAATTTTCCGGCGAAGGGCAGCTGCGCAAGCTCCTCCGGGGTCAGCATGGATCCCGCACCCGCGAGGAATCCCGACAGCAGCGCATCGAACATCGGGAGCTGCATCCGCACGCGGCTCAAATCCACTTCGTCCTCCGCAGCGGGGCTCGTCGCCGTGCGCACCATGTCGCCGAAATCGTACAGCGAAAAACCCGGCATCACCGTATCGAGATCAATGACGCAAATGCCCTCGCCGGTCGCATCGTCCAACATCACATTGTTCAGTTTGCAATCATTGTGCGTCACGCGGAGCGGGAGTTGTCCGGCGCGATGAAGATCAACAAGGCGATGCGCATCGCGCTCGCGCGAGGCGAAGAATTCGATTTCCGCGCGAACCGACGCCGCGCGATTGCAGCGGTCTTCGCGAATCGCCTGCTGGAGCGCATTAAACCGCGCCGGGGTGTTGTGAAAATCGGGGATCGTCTCGTGCAGCTCATCCGCCGGAAACGAAGCGAGTTGGCGAATGAAGTTGCCGAACGCCTGCGCCGCAGCCCGCGCGCGCGCAGGTGAATCAATAACGTCGTAGGTGCGCGCGCCTTCAATAAACAAGTAGAGCCGCCAGTAATCGCCCTGCGCATCGCGCGCGAACGGCGCTCCGGCAATCGTCGGCACCACGGTCAATGAGCGACGCGTCGCATCGGGATGCCCGGCCCACTGTCTCGCGATGTGCGACGTCACGCGGAGGATGTTCTCCATCACCGCAGGCGGATTCTTGAATATCCGGCTGTTGATCCGCTGGAGAATGTACCGGAGCGGTGTCCCCGCCTGTTCCACATTCAGGGCGATCGTATCGTTGATGTGCCCGCTGCCGTAGGGATTCGCATCCAACAGCGACGAGCGCATGTCGTACTGCTCCAACACGCCCTCAACGCAGCTCCGCGTGACCGGTCTTTTTGTGCTCATCGTTTTCCCCGCGCCGCGCATCTCATCCGCCGCGCTTCAAGTTACGATGGATGTGTATCCGATTTAGTTTGATGCGTCAAATATATTTGCCGCACCGCCGCCTGCGCAGAGAGTTGTGGAGGGTCAGGCGCCGTTGCCGTCGAGCGATGCCGGCGTGCGCAGCAGAAGGCGATACTCTTCGGGATGGGTGAAGAGACGGCGGGCCAACCGGTGCGCGCCGCGCAAGAATCGCTCTTCCAACGCGGGGCTCGCGGTGGGGTTCAGCCGGGCAATCTCCTGTTCCGTGAGGATGGTTGACAGACCGCGACAAAAATCGCCTGCCACCACCTCGAACACCGGCGCCATTGGCCCGCACACGCGAATGCGGCTGGTTTGCATAACCTGCACAGGCCAGGCGAGGCTGCGGCCCAACTGCTCCGCAGCCTTTCGCGACAAGCGCACGGCATCGGCATCCCCGTGCTGGACCAGCCGAATGAAGTCGCCCAGACGCTTCGTCGTCTTCCGGCCCAATGCACTCATCAGCGCTGAACCGCCGGTATAGGCCTCCAGGCAACCCCGCTGTCCGCACGGGCAGGGCTTCCCGTTCTTCTCAATCCGGATGTGTCCCAATTCAGGAAGCGTGGAATCTCCGTCTTTTCGATTCGCACCGAAGGGCGAAATGGAGCCGCCGTGTCCAAAGATGACACCCACTCCGAGGTCCCAATACACAACCATCGTGTTGACATCGGGCGGAAGCGACTCGCTCTCGCCGAAATAAAACGCAACCCCCAGCGGCGCCGATTGACACGGCGTCGAAGCCGCGCCGGAAATCAACTGCCCGAAATTGATGCCGTCCAGAAGAGGGAAATTCGCGGCCTTAAGCACAACCCCGGTCTCATGATCCAGCAGGCCGGGCAGATAGACCATCGCCTGGCGCAACTGCGCGCCGCGCGCAACGGCCATTTCTTTTGCGCGCACAGCAAACGCCTCCACCAGGCGGATCAATTCTTTGCGCGATCCAATTCCCGACAAATCGCGCACTTCTCGCACAATCGGGTTCAGGCCGAAGTCCGCCACGCTCGCGTGAAGAAACGGCACATCGAACACAAACGAGAGCGTGAGGTTCGCTGGCTCATCCCATCCCCAGATGACCGTGGGGCGACCGGCCCCGCCGCGCTTCGATTCGAAGCGCCGAATGTATTGTTCGTGTTCCAGCCGCTGCAGGTGCAGATTGCAGGTCCCGCGAGAGAGCTTGAGGTCCGTTGCGATTTGCGCGAGCGAGGCGCGTCCGTGATCCGTCACATACTGGAGAACAGGGCGCGAGCTATCGAGGCTCTTCAGGTTTATGCGATTCGCAATATAACCTGCCAGCTTCCGCCGCTCCCGTTTCATTTGATCGCGCATGATGAACCGAACCCTCCCTCACGCGGACAACTTATCAGGTTTCGAGGGAGCACGAAACCAGAGAAATGAACGATTTCTGCGTTAGCCTAGTATTTTTGCGTGTTCCAACAGCGCGCGGAGCCCGGTTTTTAGGTCGAACGCGGGTTGATAACCCAAAAGTCGCGCGGCTTTCTCAATGGCGGCCGACGAATCGCGAATGTCGCCCGCGCGCGCGGGTTGGAAGGTCGGCGTCAAAGGGCTCCCCACCAGCGCCGACAAGGTCTGCAGCAATTCTAGCAGTGTCGCAGTGCGCCCGGATGCGACGTTCATGGCGCCACCCACCCCCGCCGGGCCTACCCGCATCGCCGCGAGGTTCGCCTGCACCACGTCGCCGACGAAGACGAAGTCGCGCGACTGCAGGCCGTCACCGAAAATGACCGGCTGCGTTTTTTCTTCGATGCACTGAACAAATTTTGACACGACACCCGAGTAGGGCGAACGCGGATCCTGTCGCGGCCCGTACACATTGAAATAGCGCAGGGCAACAGTCTCGATGCCGTAGAGCGAGTGGAAGATGTGGAGATAGTGCTCGTCCGCAAGTTTTGCAACGGCATAGGGCGACTCCGGCTGAGGCGTCAGTTCTTCGCGCTTGGGAAGCGTCGGGTCGTTACCATATACCGCAGCGGTGCTGGCGAAGACGACGCGCCGCACACGGTTTTCGCGCGCGGCAAGGAGAGCGTTGAGCGTACCGGTGCAGTTGATTTCGTGGTTGTCGCGCGGCCGCGCGACGGAATCAAAAACCGAGACGAGCGCCGCTTCGTGAAAAATGCAGTCCACTCCGCGCGCTGCGGCGACAAGGGCGTCGCCGTCGCGCACATCCGCTTCGATGAATTCAACCGAAGCGCGCACGGCGGCAATGTTTTCGATGTGCCCGCTGGAAAGGTTGTCGAACACCCGGACGCGATGCCCCTCGCGGACCAGCGCCTCGACGAGGTGCGAGCCGATGAATCCACAACCGCCGGTGACCAATACAGATGAGCTCATGGCCCGAAACTGTATCAGAAAACGAGGTTCCCGCAACTATTTATTTGCGCACTCAAATAAATGCTTGCCAAGCCCACTTTCTTCTGGCAGGCTCCGCACCATGAACTCGCAATCCACCACATCGTCGGGCGGGACACAGGGCACTTCGAACACGCCGGTGCTGGACCCGCGCTTTGCGCCGCTGGGTCAGTTTCTGCGCGACTACGAGCAGCGCGCATCCGCCGCGCCCGGCGCACACCGCATCGAAGTGGCACTGGAGGGCGCAGTGGGCGCGGTATCGCGTTGGAGCGGCATGCTGCTCCCGGAGGCCGAGCTGAGTGCAGATACGCTGGCCTACCTTCGCCATACGATAAAGTTTCTCCTCTGGGCGCGAGGCGGCGCGACGCTCCACCTCGCGGCGCCCGACAGCGCGCTGCGCGTTGTCAAATCCCTCTTCGCATCCGGCGGCTCGCTGCACTTTGATGCGGCGCTGATGGCGCGCGCGTTTGAGCGCCCGTTCGAAGTGCGCGGTGCGCCTGCAGAGGCGCTGCCACCGGCCACAGCAACGGGGCAATCGCTCGGCGGGCATCTGGAGGGGTGTCGCCTCGGATTCGATCTCGGTGCGAGCGATTACAAAATTGCAGCAGTGCAAGACGGCAAAACACTCTTCAGCGCGGAGTTTCCCTGGAACCCGGTCGTTGAGCCGGACCCGGCTTATCACTATCGCCGCCTCAGCGACGGCCTGAAGCAGGCCGCAGCGCACCTCCCCCGCGTGGATGCGATCGGCGGCAGCTCGGCGGGGATCATCGTGGACAACAAAATTATGGTGGCATCGCTCTTCCGCGCCGTGCCGTCCGATGTGTTCGAGAAGCGGGTGAAGCCGCTCTTTCTCCGCATTCAATCGGACTGGAATGTGCCGCTTGCCGTTGCAAACGATGGCGATGTCACCGCGCTGGCGGGCGCGCTATCGCTGAAGCGCCGCGGCATCCTCGGTATCGCGATGGGCTCCAGCGAAGCGGTAGGCTATCTCGATCCGAACGGGCACATTCTCGGCTGGCTCAACGAACTCGCCTTTGCACCGCTCGATGCGCGGCCCGACGCGCCTGTGGACGAGTGGTCCGGTGCGCCGGGGGTTGGCGCACAGTATTTTTCACAACAGGCGGTGAGCCGCCTTCTTCCCGCTGCGGGGATTGAAGTGCCGCGCCAAATGCCCTTGCCGGAGCGATTGCTGCTTGTACAGCGCATGGCGGCGGAGGGCGACCGCCGCGCGGAACAAATTTTTGAAACGATCGGCACCTATCTCGGCCACACGCTTCCGCTCTATCGCCACTTCTACACGTTCAACGATGTTCTGGTGCTCGGCCGCGTGACGTCGGGACGCGGGGGCGAAATTCTTATGGCCGCCGCGCAGTGTGTGTTGCAGGATTTGTACGGCGAGGAAGGGGCCCCGTTCGAGGTGCGCGTGCCGGATGAACAGTCGCGCCGCGTCGGACAGGCCGTTGCCGCCGCCAGCCTACCGCCACTCGAAAGGAACAAAGGGATCCAGCCGTGAAATTTTCGCAACCGAACGCCCGCATCGTTGTTCCCGACGGACGCCCCGTCGCGGAGGCCGCTGCACGCATCACCCACCTCGGCATCGGCGCGCACCAGGACGATTTGGAGATCATGGCCTTCCACGGCATCCACGAATGCTTTGGTCGGAAAGACCTCTGGTTCGGCGGCGTGACCTGCACAGACGGAGCCGGCAGCGCGC
The DNA here is from genome assembly GCA_039807095.1 of Kiritimatiellia bacterium. Lineage (GTDB taxonomy): Bacteria > Verrucomicrobiota > Kiritimatiellia > CAIVKH01 > CAIVKH01 > JAMLJG01. Next base: position 1,663 of record JBDHQM010000040.1, on the reverse strand, counting down.
GCGTAGGTGCCTATGCGGCCTACAGCGATGACGACATGAAAAACGTGCGGCGCCGCGAGCAGGACAAAGCCGCCGCGGTGGGCGACTACGGCATCATGATTCAGCTCGATCATCCGAGCAGCGCGGCGAAATCACCGACCGATACATCGCTGCGCGGCGACCTCGACCTTATCCTCAGCATCGCCACGCCGCGCGTCGTCTATACACACAACCCGGCGGACAAGCACGACACCCACATCGGCGTGCTGGTGGCCACCCTGGAAAGCCTGCGCGCACTCCCGACAGAACGGCGGCCCGCCCAGTTTTATGGCTGTGAAGTCTGGCGCGGTCTGGACTGGATGCCCGACGCAGACAAGGTGGCGCTGGATGTCGGAGGGCGCGACAATCTGTTCCACTCGCTCGTCGGAATTTTCGACTCCCAGATTGCGGGCGGCAAGCGATATGACCTCGCCACGATCGGCCGCGCGCGCGCAAACGCCACCTACTTCCAATCGCATCGCGTTGACACCTCCGACCTCCTCTGGTTCGCCATGGATCTCTCTCCACTGCTGCGCGATGATCGGCTGGACTTGATAGACTATGTGGATCAATATCTGGAGCGATTTACGCGGGACGTCCGCTCACGCCTCGCAAAACGCCTGAGGCGCTGACATGAACATTATTATTCTTCGCGATCCGGAAGAGGTCGGGCGAAAAGCCGCACAGTTTTTTGCACAACAGCTCAGGGCCAACCCCGCCAGCGTCCTCGGCCTGGCCACCGGATCAACCCCCATCCCGCTCTATCGCGAACTCGCGCGTATGCACCGCGAAGAGGGACTCGATTTCAGCAAAGCCATCACATTCAATCTCGACGAATACGTCGGCCTCGCGCCCAACCACCCGCAGTCCTATCGCTATTTCATGCAGGTCAACCTGTTCGACCACGTCAACATCCGCCCGGATCACACACACGTGCCCGACGGGCTGGCGCGCGACATTCCCGATGCGTGCTCCCGCTACGAAGCCGCCATTGCAAAGGCGGGAGGCATTGACCTTCAGGTGCTCGGTATCGGTGTGAACGGGCACATCGGGTTCAACGAGCCGCCCTCGCCCTTCGACTCACTCACGCGCCTTCAAACACTCACCGAAAGCACTATCGAGGCCAACGCGCGCTTTTTCGATTCGCTCGCAGACGTACCCCGCCAAGCCATCACGATGGGCATCGGCACGATATTGGGAAGCAAGACCTGCATCCTGATTGCGACCGGAAGCGCAAAGGCCGAAACGGTTGCGCGTATGATCGAAGAGCCCGCCTCCGAAATGTGTCCTGCCTCCGCCCTGCAGCTCCACAAGGCTGCAACCATTCTGCTTGATGAACCGGCTGCAGCGCGCCTGACCCGCCCGACTAGATTTGTCCGATAGCAGAGCACGACAAGCGGGACCGCCCGCCAACCCAACCAATTTCGCAGTTGTGCCCGCCGCTTCTTCTGCAATACTTCACTACGTTGCTGTTAGATGAGCAACCTACGTGTTGCCCGGTGAGGTTTGCGCGGGCAGGATCTGCCGGAGGCGGGCGGGCATCGCCTGCCCCTCCGGAAGTGATCTGGGGCGAACTGGAGCAACGGTCTTTTCATGAGAATGCGAGGTTGTGAGTTTTCATGATGGCATTGATTTGAATGATGAG
>JBDHQM010000039.1:0-20746 GCA_039807095.1 Kiritimatiellia bacterium | reverse complement strand
AAAATGTAGTGAAGACCTTTGATCCAAACCCCAACAAAACCGACCCATTACCTCGCGAATAGCGAAAGATGGGTTACCCCATCAACCCATCAACCACTCAACCCATCAACTCCACTCCCGTCAACAAGGTCAATACGGTCAATCGGGTCAGACGATTGCTCGAGTAAGCGCGAGTTTTGATTGTGGCGCGAGAGTCTGCGCTAGGATTTGCGTTCGGAACGCTTTACTTCTTCCCAGACGAGGTCGAGCTCGGAGAGTGGGAGGTCGGCGACGTTTTTGCCGCGCGAGCGCACAATTTTTTCGAGTTCGTCGAAGCGGCGCGTGAATTTCCGGATGGTCAGATTGAGCAGGTCTTCCGGGTTTTGATCGAGGAAGCGACTGACGTTGACTGCGGCGAAGAGGAGGTCGCCAATTTCTTCGCGTATCTCATCCATGTTTCCACCGGCGAGGGCTTCGCGAATTTCCGCAACTTCTTCTTCCAACTTGGCGACGGCGCCTTCCACGTTGTCCCAGTCGAACCCGACGCGTGCGGCGCGTTTCTGAATGAGGTGCGCGCGGTGCAGAGCGGGCAGGCTGCGGGGAATCCCTTCAAGGGTGCCGCGCGGCTTGTCGCCGCGCTCGGTCTTCTTGATGGCTTCCCAGTTTTTCAACACTTCTTCGGGGCTGTCGGCTTTGACATTTCCAAAGACGTGAGGGTGGCGGCGAATAAGTTTGTCGCCGATGGTCTGCGCGACGTCGTCAAAATTAAAGGCGCCTTCTTCGGTCGCGATCTGGCTCTGAAAAACGATCTGCAGCAGGAGGTCGCCCAGTTCGTCGCACAGCTTTGACCGGTCGCCATCGTCTATGGCGTCGAGCACTTCGTGGCTCTCTTCGATCAAGTGCTCTTTGAGGGTGACGAGGGTCTGCTTGTGGTCCCACGGACAGCCGCCGGGGCCGCGTAGAATCGCCATTATTTTCAGCAGACGCTGAACGGGTGGGCCGTCGGGCGGCGGGTGACCTCCGGTCGGCCGGGATGACGATTCGTCAGACATGGCGGACGCGCTCGATTAGCGAAGCGGCGGCAACAGGGTGTCGAGTAGTTCAGCTGCGCTGACGTCGTCCCAACTGTCCACGATCATGTCGGATCCGCTGAAGTCGTGATGGCCGGTATAGGCGTCGGGCACGGCGATGGTGCGCATGCCGGCGGAGAGCGCGGATTTGCATGCGATATGGCTGCTGCCGAACGCGATGCAGAAGCGCGGGTTTTTGCCGAGCTGCTTGGCGGCCTTCAGCCAGGCATCGGCACGCGGGAACGCTTTTTCGTCTTCGCTGAAAACAAAGGTCTGAATGCCACGATCTTCGAGCCCGGCAGCGGCGAAGATGGCCTGTGCGACATCTTCCGGCAACCCTGTGAGGATGGCAATGGCGACGCCGCGCTGTTCGGCGGCTTTCAGCAGCTTGCCGAGTCCGGCGGCGAATTCCGCTTTCCCGGAAAAGCGATCGGCAAGTGCTTGGTTCATCGCGGCGACGAGTTCGTCGGTTCCGGACTCCGGCGCGAGCAGCGCCGTGAGCTGTGCAGCCAGTTGCGGGACGGAGCCAGCGCAACGCGCAAAGTGAGCGGCATTGATTTTTACACCCTTGCTCTTGAAGTGACCCTGGGCCGCTTCGAACAGGACTGCGCGGGCGGGAAGTGCGACGCCTTCAAGCTCAACAAGCAGGGCAGAAGACGGTGAGGATGTGGATGAGGCTTTGGCTTCGGCTGTGGTTGACATGGATTGCGCGCTCCTTCTGAAAAAATGTGAAAAAGAATGGGCCAGAATACGGAGCCGACTTCACGCGGTCAAGAGCGGCATTTTTGATTTCGACCGAACGCGGATGCGGCACTCAGGCGCGATCCGACTTCCACGTGGTGACCACATGGCGCGCCACGGCATCGCCGCCGGGCTTCAGCGCGAAGTTGCCGGGCGTGATTCCGGTTTCATCCAGCGCTTCGCTCGCCCAGTCGCCGAGCGTGATTTTATATTCGACCGTCTCACTGACGGGAAGAATCGCATAGCCGGACCAGGCGTTTTCGCCCATGCGCGTGAGCGGGAGGCCGTCGGGCCGCCAATTTCCCAATACATTGACGCCGCCCGCGATGAATACCTGCTGTCCTACATTCAGCGGTCGGGTAGTTTTTACTTCAAAGGTTACGGTGCGCTGAGTTTTTCGCTGTTTGGGGGCGGCGGCCATAATTCTGCTCCGGTATGATTCCAAAAATTCGCCATCACTGTAGTCAATTCCGCGGCGAACATCCACCTATAAAGAGCGCTTCGAAGAAGGGCGCCACGGCGCGGGATGCGGATCACGCGTGGCCGCTGGGCGCACGATGGCGGCGATAATAGCGGCGGCGAACCGGCGTGCGGATGGCTTCGATTTTTCCTTCCGGATTGCGCTGAATGAGAAGGATGCCGCCAGCGACGTGATGGCCGGTGCCGAAGGTGGAGGGGCAGACGACGGGTTTGAACATGTTCCACTCGCGCGCGCCGCTGAGGCCGTTGGCGACGATGCGGGCGACCGGATAATGCGGCTTGAGATTGCTCAGGCGCGCGGCATAGCGGGAGAGACGCAGAAGGGTCGGACTGTGCAAATGTCCGATCACGGTCAGTTCGATTTGCGGGAGGCGCTCTCGCACGATGGCGAGTTGGCTCAGCGCCGTCAGCGCGCTGGGATCGTGGCAGAAGAGAATGACGCGCGCGTCGTTGGAGAGTTCATCAAACGCGCTCTCGACCTGTTCGATGTGTTCGGCGCGACGGCGTTGCCATTCGGGTACTTCTTCCGCAATGGCCTCCGGCAAAAAGAGATCGAGGGTAAAGAGCGAGGAGTTGATTCCGATGAGGTGCTGATCGCCCATGATTTCGTGCCAGAACGATGGAATCTGCAGTTGGCGTTCGCCGATTTCCAGGCTGTTCAACCGGATCCCGCCCTTGCGCAGCACGGTGCTGTATTTGCCGAGATCGTGGTCGCCGAAGACGAAGCGGCTGCGATTGGGGAAATGCCTGCGAATCATCTCTATCACGATGCTTGCGCTGTCAAACGTCGCCTTGTGGCTCAGCCCGATGCCGCCCAGATCGCCGCCATAGTCGCCATTGGCAATGACCCAGTCCGGCTTCTTGTCTGCAATTTCATCGAGCGCGCGAAGGAACGCGGTGTGGCGCCACTTCAGGTGTCCGTTCCAGAAGCGACGGCGCACGCGATAGAGGCTGTTGCGAACGGTGCGCAGCAAAAAGTCAGGGTTGCGCCGCAGCCGCCCATAGGTGCGTTCGGCCAGGGCGAGCTCGGAAGGCCCGACGAGGTGAATATCAGATATGACGGCAATCCGCACAGCGCAACGTTCCGGGGGCACAATCAGATCGGCCCGCCGATTCCCACGCGAACCATCAGCGCATCGTCCCAGTTGCGATCCGGCTCCGCGTGCTTGAACTCGATTTCGCGATTGAAGGCATAGCCCACCTCCACATTGAAGCGCAGCAAATCGCTGAGCGGCCACGCCGTACCCAGAAATAGCCGCGTCTCGCGGAAGCCGATGGACTTGCGAGGATCGCCGTCTTCTAGGCGGAACTCGTTGACCGCAGAGTGACGCAGGCCCGCATAGACCTCGAACTCCTCAGGACGGAACGTCACGCGGCTCTCCGGATACATCAAGTCCACGCGCAGGGTTTCGACCGGCGCAAAGCGCACGCCGAAACGCGGGTCGAATGTGCGGTCGAAACCGGGATAGACCGCGATGCCGATTAGGCCTGAAATCTGCGGATTGAAGGATTGAATCGCGAGCACTTGCAGCGGCAGATAGAAATCCTTCGCCGAAAAATCTTCGGTGTCGGAATAGAGACCGGGGAAGAGATCGAATCGCAACGCGCTTCCATCCATGTTGCGCACGACATACGCCAGGTCGAGGCGCAGCGCACCAACGCGGTCGGGAAGATTCACGCCGCCGGATCCATCAAACATGCGCAGTTCATACGCGCCCGATAAATCCCAGTCGCCCGAATCGGTGCGCCAGTAGTAGAGCCCGCCCCCGCCATCCACGGACCAGACAGAAACATCGCGCGGGTTCGCGGACTTCACTTTTGCGCCTGCGGTATATCCCAGATTTGCGGTCCACGCCGGCGCTTCGGTTCCATCGAGTATCTGACAGAACGGCGGAGTCGGCTGTGCAAATACGGACGGCGCGATCAGCATGGCGACCAGGCCGAGTGTTGCAGCAATTCTCATAAATGAAATCCTCTCGTAGTTGTGCGCATGAAGTGTGAACCAACGGACACGCGTTTTCCAGCATACAACGATGCTGAATTTGAGTGAGTGGACCGATCACCGGCGCGCGTTGGTGAATCAGCGCGGATTGCGTTTCTCCGCGTATCGCGGCGCGCGTTCCGGCGCGCATCGCGCCACAGGGACGTCATGCGACACACCTGAAACACCCGCAGGCGGGGCGGCTGCTCCAGGCGGCGTCCACGCGCGACAAACCTCATCCACATACTGCACCTGAGCGGCGCGCACGCGCTTCCAATCCACGCTGTTCGAATTTGTATCCGCCATACAAAATTGAACAAGCAGCAAGCGTGCCAATGTCACTTCGAAGCCGCGTCCCTCACTCTTGCGCCTAAAAATACGAATCCAACAGCGGAAAAGCGGCTTCTGCAGCAACTGAACCGATTAACCCAAGCGAGATGATCGAACTGGCCCAATTCCTGCTCTTTTAAGGGGTACTTGTGAACACATTCGGTCACCCTCAAAAAGCACAGCGGGCAGCGTGGCAACGCTTTGCGTTGCTGGCAGCAGCCGGGGCGCTTTGTCTTTCGACTTTTTCGGCGCGCGCGGTGTCGCCGATCACGTCAATTCAGGCGTATTACGACAGCATAACGGATGCGAGCGATAACTTCTCCTCGCGCGGCGCGGGGACGGGCGCTTTTTCGACAAACACGACGTTCAACACCGCATTCAACGAGGGCGTGTTCAACAACCTCATCATCACGTCGTTCGATGTGGGCACAAACAACTTTATCTTCCGCCAGCTCGCAGAAAAAATTGTCCTGGTGCGCGTGGACAATCCGACGGTGACAGGCGCGCATCACATCGTGCTCTACGCGCAAAACGGCCCGATCCAGAATGGCACAAACATCGCGCTGGCATCGAGCTTTGCTGAGTCCATGGAAGAGACGTTGCTCGCGAGCGTCATCAACCGCGGCGCGGACAACGTGTTCTGCAACACGGGCAACGGCGACGGCAACAACAACAACATCGAACGCATAGACTACATTTTTGACGACGGCTATCCCGCCTATGGCGCGCTGAATCGCAAGGGCTTCATGGTGATGGATCGCGGCGGCAACGACGCCCTCTGGATCGCGGCGATTCTCGGACTCGACACCAACGGAATGCCGTCGGCGTTTTCGAAGCCGGTTTATCTGAGCACCACGAACTGGGGCAGTTCAGGGATCACGCTGGATACAATTGTGTATCGCGGCTATGACGGAAACTTCCGCCCGTCTGCCGACGTCGGACCGCAGCCGTTGACGGGGCAGTACATCGAGTGGACGGAGTTTGACATCTCGACCAACACACTGGTGTACGGGTATTCGCTCGCTGCGGCAGACATCTCAGCGACGCAGAACTGGTTGAATGTGCACGAGTTTCCGCTGAACACCACAGAGAGCAGCGATTCGGGCGGATTGGACTTGATGAGCGGCGGCGCACTGGTGCTGGACGAACGCGACAATGCATCCATCGGCGACTTGGTGTGGAACGATTTGAATCAGAACGGTCTCCAGGACCCCGGCGAGCCGGGCGTGTCCAACGTGCTGGTTCGCGTGTGGGACAGCACGGGAAGCAACCTCGTCGGCCAGGCCCGCACGGACTCGAACGGCATCTATCACGTCTACGCGATTGAGACGGGCATCTATCAGTTCGAAGTCGTGCTGCCGGAAGATTGGATCGTCTCGCCGCAGAATGTCGGGCCGGATGACTACATAGACAGCGATATTGACACCAACACAGCGCGCTCCGCGTTCATCTACCTCCCGCCGCGTACAACGAACAACCAGTACGACGCGGGTATTTTTCTCCCCCCCACCGATCTCGGTGTGACGAAAACGGTGAATACCAACAACGTTCGCGTCGGTACGAACGTCGTCTTCACAATGAGCGTGACAAATTTCGGCCCCTACCCTGCGCGCAATGTTGAGCTGACTGACTTGATTCCCGCCGGGTTGACATACCTCGGCCATCGCGCCACCACGGGCGCCTATTCCTCGCTCTCCGGCGAGTGGGATATCGAAAGCCTCGCCGTCAACGCAGGCGCGCAACTGACCATCACCGCGCGCGTGGATTACACGAGCGGCGGCTGGGTCATCACTAACACCGTCACGGTGACCGGCAGCAATCGCCCGGATACGAACACCGCGAACAACACAGCGAGTGCCGTGCTCAATGTTCGCGGGTTGGACATCGGCGTCAGCAAGACGGTCAACGACCTCCTGCCGGATGTCGCGGAATTGATTGCCTACACGATCACCGTGACAAACTTCGGTCCCGACAGCGCTACATCGGTCGTGGTGACGGACGCCATTCCTGCAGGGATCACGTTCAGCAACGCCTCCGCCACGGTTGGCAGCTACAACCGGACGAACGGGCTCTGGACCATCGGCTCCATGGCCAGCGGCGCCGTTGCGCGGCTGACCATCACGGCGCGCGTGGACAATACGAGCGCAGGTCTTGTCATCACCAACACCGCAACGGCATTGACGCAGCTGCTCGGCGACACGAACCCGAGCAACGACACCGACAGCGTCGTCATCACCGTCATCGGCGCCGATCTCGGTGTGACCAAAACGCCGGACACGCAAGGTCCATTCGCGGGTGAAAACGTGACGTACACCATTGTGGTTACGAACAGCGGACCGTCCGACACGACGGGCGTAACGCTGACCGAACGGTTGACCAACCACATGGCGTATATTTCGCACAGCACCAGCGCCGGAACCTACGACAGCACCAGCGGCATCTGGAACATCGGATTTCTTGCAGCGGGCTCGGCGGCGTTGCTCGACATCACGGTCGAGGTCAGCACCAACGCCGTCAATACACTGCTGACCAATCGCGCCGCAATTTCCTCGTCGGATGTTGCGGATGGAAATCCACTGAACAACACCGGCACAGCCGTCATCGCGGTGAGTTCGCTGCGCATGACAAAGACATCGAGTATCGCCGGAGATGCCATGCCGGGCAGCAACATCACCTACACCATCATCATCACCAACGCGGGCAGCCTCACGCACACAAACCTCACCGTCACCGACCCCCTCCCCGCGGGCACCACCTACATCACCAACAGCACCTGGGTGAGCGGCACATTCATCGCCACCAACAACGTGCTCGACACGTTCAACTCGGTTTCCTATGCGCGGAACGACGGCAGTGTGGACTGGAACGGAAACTGGTCGGAGATCGGAGAATCCACCGCGCCGAATGCGGGCAATATCCGGATCTACACGAACGCACTTCGCATTTCGCGCGCGGACCGCGGCATCGAGCGCTCGCTGAATCTGGCGGGCGTGACGAATGCCACGCTCAGCTTTGACTATCGCAGGGCGGCGCTGGATTCGGCTTCCGACTATGTCACGATTGAAGTTTCCACAAACGGAAACAATCCGTTCGTCGAAGTCGGTCGCATCGCTGGCACTCAGAACGATGCGACGTTCAAATCCACCAACTTCAACATCTCCGCCTTCGCGGGAACGAACACCACCATTCGCCTCATGAGCTCGTCCTCGCTCGGCTCATCCGACTACATCCACTTCGACAACATCGAGGTCTTCTGGACACAGACCGGCACCAACACCGTCGCGGGTGGCGCACCGCCCACCCTCACATCCGGACACCTGCTCAGGCCCGGCGAAGTTTTGACCGTAACCTACACCGTGCGGGTGGACACCCCGGCAGTTGAAACACAGATCGTCAACATTGCGTACGCCACCAGCACGAAGCAGGTGCTTCCGATTCAGGCCTCCGCGACCAACCCCATAGCGGCGACGGACCTCGGCGTGAGCAAGACGGTCAACAACGCTACGCCGTATGCCGGCAGCAATGTAATCTTCACCATCGTGGTGACAAACAACGGCCCGCGCACGGCGTCGGGCATCACGCTATCGGACCCGGTACCCGACGGATTCAGCTACGTGAGCAGCTCCGCCACGCGCGGCAGCTACAACCAGAATACCGGCATCTGGACACTCGGCGTGCTGACCAACAACACCGCCGCATCGCTGGCGCTCACACTCCGCGTCAGCACAAATCCGGCCTATTCCGGTTCAACACTCACCAACATCGCGACGCTGTCGAGTTCGTCTCTCGCAGATATCAACACAGGCAACAACAGCGCCACGGCAACCGTCACCGTCGGCGCGGCGGATCTCGTTGTAACGAAAACGGTGGACGACGATTCGCCGCTACTCGGTTCGAACGTGCAATACACCGTGACGGTCTCGAACGCGGGGCCGAGCGCCGCGTCGTCGGTGCAAGTGACCGACAAGTTGCCGGGCGCACTGCAATATCTCAGCCATTCCGCAAGCCAGGGCACATACACCAACGGGCCCGGCATCTGGGCCATCGGCAACCTAGCGGTTGGGAGTCACGCGACCCTGACGATACAAGCCGCGCTCACCTCAACCGTTGTCGGCATATACGTCACGAACACAGCCTATATTTCGCTTTCCGCATTGCCGGACCTCAACCCGAACAACAACACGGGCACCGCCGTGCTGATCACGACGAGTGCCGACCCGCTGCTGCTGAGCAAGGTCTCCAGTGCAGGCGGCACGGCCCTGGCGCCGGGCCAGGCGCCACCCGGCTTCACCAACGTCTATACGATTGTCGTCACAAACCCGAACAACTTCGCGCACACCTCGATTCAACTGTTCGACACGCCGCCTGCGGGCATGACGTACGTCGCGAGCAGTACAGAAATTTCTGCGCCGGAGTATTTCACCTTCGAGTGGCTCGAAGATTTCCGAAGCCGTTTCTACAACAACAATTTCGGCAACACCAACTGGCTCACCGACTGGCAGGAAAGCGAAAGCGGAAACAATCCGCTCGCGGGCAATGTGCAAATCACCTACGACGTGATGCGCGGCTCCACCTACAGCCTCCAGTTCCAGGGCAGCGGGTCTCCGCAGTGGTTCCGGCGCACCGCGAATCTGAGCGAATTCACCAACGCCACCCTCAGCTTCATCTATCGCCGCGAAAGCCTCGAGGCGGGCGATGTCGCACTTGCGCAAATCTCATCGAACGGAGTCAGCGGCCCGTGGTTCACCCTCCAGCGCTTCGAAGGGCCGGCCAACGACACGGACTACATCCCCGTCTCCTTCGATATCGCCCCGTGGATTTCTCCCAACGTCGCCATTCGCTTCGCCACCACGAACAACGCAATGGCGGCGGGCGACATCGTCTGGATTGACGACCTCCGCATCACCGCCAGCAAAGATACCTTCACCACCCGTCCCGGCGGCCTGCCCCCCTGGCTCGCCACGAATCTCTATCTGCGTCCTGGCGACTACGCCACGATCACCTACCGCGCCATAGTCAACAGCCCCTCCATCGTTTCGCAGGTGGTCAACACCGCATCGGTCACCAGCGACCAACAGATTGCGTGGATATATGCCTCCGTCACGGACCGCGTCGAAATTGCCGATACGGGAATCGGAAAGTTCGCACAGGACCCCATCCCCGACGAAGGCTCACTCGTCTCCTTCACCATCACCCTCACCAACAACGGACCCTTCGCCGCCACCGATGTCATTGTTGAAGACCTCATGCCCGCAGGCCTCACTTATGACTCGAGCATTCCCTCCGTCGGCACGTTTGACGCCATCGGCAACCGCTGGATCATCCCCAGCGTCGCGCCATCCGCCACGCCCACTCTCCAGCTCTTCGCAATCGTGAATGCGGGCACCGCCGGAAAAACCCTGACCAACACCGTGCGCATCATTCAGCAGCGTCAGGGCGATCTGAACCCCACCAACAATACCTCCTCCGCCACCATCACCATTGTGCCGCCCTTCATCATCACCGACTGCAAATACACCACCACCAATAACGCGGTCGAAATTCGCCATCACATCGTCAACAGCGAACAGCTCTACGATCTCCTCTATGTGGACGCCAACCGCTTCCACGGCGAATTGAGCAATTGGCAACTCGCAGACCGGCGCGCGGGCGGAACACTCATGGACACCGGCGGACTGAACCGCACCGCACCCATGAATCTGCCGGAAGGCATTCTCCGCTTCTATCGCATCTCCGCACCCGGATTCTGGGAGGAAGCACCCCGCCGCGCAGGCACCGAAATCAAAGCCTTCGGCGTGGCGCGTATCCGCCCCGGCCAGAACTGGGTGCGCCCGTGGGGAATCCCGTGCAACAACACAATACGCGATATTCTGGAAGATGCGCTCCCCGGCGCCGACAGCGCCGTCTCCGCGACCCGCGTCATGTGGTTCAACCGCGCCATCAACCTCGATGTCGCCGCCACTCAAGAAGTTTGGTTCGCGCGCAGCGAAAACACAAACGCATGGTTCGCTTCCTATCCCAACTTCCGCGAAGGACAGCGCGCTGATGCATGGCCACTCCCCCTCGCAGATGGATTCTGCATCGAACTCCCCACCAACAAGCCCATCACAAAGCTCCCGATGATTTATGGCGTCCCCACCAACGCACAAATCCAAGTCCTCCCCGGCAGCGGCTCGCATTCCCTCACCAGTGTGAACATCCCCGAAACTCTGCACCCCTCGCAGCTCGGCCTTCTCGAAGCGGGATTCCAGGGCGGAACCATCCCGCCACTCTCCGACATGCTCTGGAAATATGACCGCCAGAACCAACGCGTGCCCGACGGAAAAATCTGGTTCAAAACCACCGATAAAACTTGGCGCTTCGACACCGGTGGCATCAACGGCGCCCTCGTCCCCACCAACTATTTCAAGCCCGATGACGCCATCGTCATCTGGCGACGCGCTACCGGCTCCATGACGTGGACCAACCACTTCCACTATCCCCAACCGACGAGGGACATGAAGCCATAGCGATGATTTATGCGAGGACAGTTCCAGAAACTGAGACACTTGATATGGATCGGCGTGATAGCAATCTTCTTGATCGGCTCATCTGCATCCGCCGCCATCATCAATCTGTCGGCCTATGTCACCCTCGCCCTTCTCAACGCAGACGGGTCCGCCCCGCTGGCCGACGGCTCCATCGTCCAGATCATCGGCAGCTACGACGATGTCATAGACCCCATGAGCACAGCGGGCGGTGGCTATACCGGTGGAACAACCGGCGACGACATCATCATCGCCACCATCACGATCAACTCCACCCAACTCGGCAGCAACGGTACCTTCTATGTTGGCAACCTCTACTACGAATCGGACGACATCAACTATATGTACCTCCGGTTCTTCGACAGCACCGGCCCCCTCACCGGCCTCATCAGCTGGGGCGAAGCACCCATCACCAATGTCGAATACGACGCATTCGGCTCCATCCTTGTGGAGTTCACCGGCGGCTATGGCACCACCAACACCGGCACCTTCACCATCATCCCCGAACCCAACACCCTCAATCTCCTCATGGTCTGGACCGGCATGATCGCCGCCCTCAAGAGCAGCATGCGAAAGGAAGCCCGCAAAAAGAAAAAAGGAGCCACACCCCACCCCCTTCTCAAACCGCGCCCGCCCTATCCCTCCAACACGTATGACCGCTTCTAGGCACAACGCAAAAACGATCCGCACAGGAACCCTGCTCCTCGCAGCGCTCCTCACCCTCGTTGCGCATGTCGCCAGCGCTCAACTCACCACGCCGCTCCACATCGGCAACACCAACGCCATCGCAAATGAATTCGGCGCCATCCTCCCCGGCAATGCAGAGCAACCCGGTGCCTTCGTCCAGCTCCTCTGGACCACCAACAACACCATCTATCCGCCCGACACCACCGGCCAACCCGACCCGCGCAACACCCCCCTCACCAACGGCACCACCGCCATCGGCCGCTCCACCGCACCCTGGCTCCCCGACACCGGCCTCTTCAGCCTCAGCCTCGCATCGCCCCGCCCCACCAGCGGAAAACTCTTCGTCCGCGTTTTCAACAAACCCACCATCGAGGAATCCTCCTTCTACGCCGATTCCCAAATCTTCACCATCAACGGCAATCAGAAATTCATCGCCCATGTCGGCCCCACCACCAACGCGCTCGACACCGCTGACGACGACAACGATGGACTCCACAACTCGTGGGAAAAATCCTACGGCTCCGACCCGAACAATCCCGACACCGACGGCGACGGCATCACCGACGGCGACGAACACGCACTCGGCCTGCACCCCGCCCTCGCCGATACCGACCACGACGGCATGAACGACGGACACGAACTCCGCGCAGGCACCGACCCCACCGACCCCACGTCCTACCTCGGCCTCGCCGCCCTCATCCCCCAATCCAACAACCTCCAGGTCACCTGGGCCACCATCCCCGGTCGCGCCTATCAAATCGAAGCCGCACCCGGCCTCCTCAACACCACCTTCAGCAATTTGACCGGCACCATCCCCGCCGCACCCGGCACCCACACCACCACCACCCTCACCAACGCGCTCTCCAACCCGCAGCCCCTCATAATCCGTGTGCGTTTAGTTGAAGAATAAACGGACTGTGCTACCATCCGCTCCATGAAACGCCTGCTACCGACACTCGCAATTCTGACCCTCTTCGCCATCGGATGCGCCACCCCTGAATCCCGCATCAAGCGCAATCCCGAACTCTTCCAATCGCTCCCGCCCGACGTTCAGGAACACGTCCGCAAAGGCGAAATTGATATCGGCTACTCGCAGGACGCCGTTCAACTCGCCCTCGGCCGCCCCAACCGCGAATACACCCGCCGCACCAAAGACGGCGAAACCGTGGTCTGGGCCTACACCGGCGAACGCGTCTCCTGGGAACGCCAGCGCGCCGACACCCGCGTCCGCGTATATGACGCGCAAGGCCGACGCCGCACCGTCTCCGACTGGGTCTGGGTGGACGTCGAACGCCGCCAGGAATACGACAAAATGCGCGTCGAATTTTCCAACAACGTCGTCAGCGCCATCGAAACGAACGACCGCTAGCGGATAAACTTCCAACCCTTGGAAACCCGCGCCGTCTCGACTTCCAAGGATTGGAAAGAGGAGATAGGAGTTGGGAGTTGGGAGTTGGGAGGCGGCAGAGAAAGCTCCTTCCTCATCAACTCGGCCCCGTCAATAAGGTCAATACGGTCAATCGGGTCGCTTCTTCTTCGCTCCATTCCGGCACGCAACGGCTATTCGCGGAAAGCCAGGACGTCGCCGATGTCGGCGGCGTCGGCGAAGAGCATGACGAGGCGGTCCATGCCGAGTGCAATCCCGCCGCTGGGGGGCATGGCGGCGAGGGCGGTAAAGAAATCTTCGTCGAAGGGATACACGTCCTTCCCCATCGCGCGACGCTCCGCCGCCGCGACTTCAAAACGCGCGCGCTGTTCAGCGACGTCTGTCAGCTCCGAATAGGCATTCGCAATTTCCAATCCGCCGATATACAGCTCCCATCGCTCCGCAACGCCCGGATTCCCCGGTTTGCGACGCGCGAGTGAGGCAGCGGGCGCGGGATAGTCCGTCAAAATTACCGGCACATCCTTCGGCAGTGCGGGTTCAACTTTTTCGACGAGATCAACATTGAAGCGGTCCTCATTCCAATCCGCAACCGGATCCCAACCCGCCCACTGCACAAATGCGTCCCGCACAGTAATGCGCGGCCATTCGGCGAGCAGATCAATTCGCTGCCCGCGATAGACGATGGAGGGGCGATCCGCCGCAACGCGCGCGATGAGTGCGCGGGTGTCGGCGAGGATGCCGGAATAGTCCGCATTGGCGCGGTACCACTCGAGCATCGTGTATTCGGGATTGTGCCGGTCGCCGCGTTCGCCGCGGCGGAAGCAGGGGCCAATTTGAAAAATCTTCTCGTGCCCGAGCGCGAGGAGCCGCTTCATCTGCAGTTCGGGCGACGCGCGAAGCCAGCGATCGCCGGAAGGTTCGCAGTTGATGTGCGTTTCCTGCGCGGGCGCTTTGATGCGGATCGGCGTCTCAACTTCCGTAAAGCCGCGCTCGTGGAAAAACAGCCGCGTCAAATGGAACAGACGCGACCGCAGTTCGAGCGCGGCCTTCGGCGTGAGCGTCACGGATTACTTCTTCGCAACGCGATCGGCATATTCGCCGGTGCGCGTATCAATGCGAACGTTGTCGCCTTCATTGATGAAGAGCGGCACCTGAATCTCGAAGCCGCCTTCAACTTTGGCGGGCTTATAGGTGTTCGTGGCGGTGTTCCCCTTGAAACCCGGTTCGGTCTCGATGATGACCTTCTCAACGAAAATGGGCAGCGTCACGGCGACGGCTTTGCCGTTGTAGAAGAGGACATCCACCTCCATCGTGTCCGACAGCAGCAGGGCATTGCGGCCCAGCACATCGCCGTCCACGCGGGATTCTTCGTAGGTGTCCGGATCGCTGAAAACAAACTGTCCGCCGTCTTCGTAGGAGAACTGCAATTCGCGGCTCTCGAGGTCGGGCTTCTCGAAGCTGTCCACTTCGCGGAACGTCTTTTCAATCGTGTTGCCCTGGAGCATGTGGCGCACGCGGCACTTGTACATCGCCGCGCCCTTGCCGGGCTTCACGAACTGAAATTCCACAATTTCGTAGGGCTGGCCTTCCCAGAGAATCTTCAAACCTTTTCGCAAATCGGACGCACTATACATATTGACCTCGCAAACCCTCCGGCTCACCCGAAGGGTTTGTTTGGATACCGGCATGCGCCGATTTTGCCAAGCAGAAATATTGGCCGGGTTAAAAAATCACCCCGCCGAGCCCGCATTTCAACCCCGCGACACCACCCCGTTTCGCCCCGTAATTTCGGGCAAAAAAACATCATTCCCAGCGTTGCTTTTCGCGGCAAATTTTTGCTATGTTCTTTCTTCTTGGAGCGCCAAAAAATTATGTCCAATTCTGATTCAAAATCGAACGAACAGCAATCTCTCCCAATCACGCAACCCGCTGCGGCGGAACAGGTTGCCGCAGCGACCCCGCAGCCGGCTGAATATGGAGCCGACCGCATCACCGTTCTGGCGGGTCTAGAGGCGGTACGCAAGCGCCCTGCGATGTACATCGGCGACACGGGCGCGCGGGGTTTGCACCACTGTGTGTACGAAGTGGTGGACAACTCGATTGACGAGGCGCTGGCGGGTTTCTGCAAAGAAATCGTGGTGACGATGAATGCCGACGGCTCGATCAGCGTCATGGACGATGGTCGCGGTATTCCGGTGGACATTCACAAAACGGAGAAGCGGTCTGCGCTGGAAGTCGTGATGACGGTGCTGCATGCGGGCGGCAAATTCGACCACAACGCGTACAAAGTTTCCGGCGGCTTGCACGGCGTAGGCGTTTCGTGCGTGAACGCGTTGAGCGAGTGGATGGAAGTGGAAGTGCGGCGCGATGGGAAGCTCTATCACCAGCGCTATGAACGCGGAAAGCCGGTCTCCCCCGTGGAGCCGATCGGCAAAGCGCGCGGCACGGGAACGCGGGTCACATTTTTCCCGGACAAAGAGATTTTCTCGACGCTGCAATACAACTGGGACACACTCGCCAATCGCCTCCGCGAACTGGCGTTCCTGAACAAGGGCATCAATGTCACGCTCAAGCAGGAAGACCCGGCGCGCGAAGAGACCTTTAAGTATAAGGGCGGCATCAGCGAATTCGTCGAACACCTCAACCGCAACAAAAACGCGCTGCACCCGAAGGTTGTCTACATTGATAAAGAGCGCGACCGCGTGCAGGTCGAGATTGCGCTGCAATACACCGATTCCTTCAACGAAACGGTCCTCTCCTACACGAACAACATTCACACGATTGAAGGCGGCACACACCTGAGCGGCTTCCGCTCCGCCCTCACGCGCTGCATCAACAGCTACGGCAAGGCGAACAAGCTGATCAAGGACGACTCCGGCACCATGAGCGGCGACGACGTCCGCGAAGGCCTGACCGCCGTCATCAGCGTGAAGGTGCCGGACCCGCAGTTTGAGGGGCAGACGAAGACAAAGCTGGGCAACAGCGAAGTCGAGGGCATCGTCGCCTCAATCGTGAACGAAGAACTCGGCACCTATTTCGAAGAGCACCCTTCCGTTGCCCGCCGAATCGTCGAGAAAGCGGTTCTCGCGGCTCGCGCGCGCGAAGCGGCGCGCAAGGCGCGCGATTTGACGCGCCGCAAAGGTGCGCTGGACAGCGGCGGACTCCCGGGCAAGCTGGCAGACTGTTCAGAAAAGGATCCGGAGCTTTGCGAGCTATTCATCGTCGAGGGCGATAGCGCAGGCGGCTCGGCAAAACAGGGGCGCGACCGCCGTTTTCAGGCAGTGCTGCCGCTCCGCGGCAAAGTGCTGAACGTCGAAAAGGCGCGCGACGACAAGATGCTCAATAACAACGAAATCCGCACCATGATCACGGCGATCGGCGCGGGCTTCGGGCGCGAGGATTTCAATCTCGAAAAGCTGCGCTACAAGAAGGTCATCATCATGACCGACGCCGACGTGGACGGATCGCACATCCGCACACTCCTCCTGACGTTCTTCTTCCGCAAGATGCCGCAGCTCATCGAGAGCGGCAACATCTTCATCGCGCAACCGCCGCTCTACAAAGTTACGCGCAAGAAGCGTGAGGAATATGTCGAGAGCGATCAGCACATGACCACCATCCTGCTCGACCTGGGGTGCGAGGACGTGAAACTGGTGGACGGCAAAGAGAAAGAATTGCTCGCGGACAAGGCGCTTCGCGAAATGCTCGACTTGCTCGCGGACATTGAGGCGAACCTCGATCGCGTGCGCCGACGCGGCGTCAACATCGAAGAGTTTCTGGCCCAGCGCAAGGACGACGGAACGCTGCCGCTCTATCACGTCACCGTTCCCAAGGCGGACGACTCCGAAGTGCGCTGGCTGTTTTCCGATGCCGAACTGCGCGCGGTCAACGAAGAGTTCGATTCGCAGAACGGCGAACAGCTCGAACTCCTCAACGGCGGAAAAGATGACGCCAAAGCGAAAACATCGGGACTGCGCTGCCTCGAAATCTATGCCTCTCCGTCGCTGAGCAAATTATTTGCCGCGCTGGAGAAGCGGAAGTTCAAGGTGGAGCACCTCTTTGAGCAGCAGGACCCGATTTTCTTCATCCGGAACGGCGGTGAGAACGCGGCCCCGGTTCACTCGCTGCGCGACCTGCTGAGCCAGGTGCGCGAGCACGGCCAGAAGGGCCTCAGCATCCAGCGCTTCAAAGGCTTGGGCGAAATGAACCCGGAACAGCTCTGGGAAACCACCATGAATCCCGAAAAGCGCAAGCTCCTTCAGGTTCGCGTGGAAGACGCCTACAAGGCAGAGGACATCTTCACCACCCTCATGGGCGACGAAGTCTCCCCGCGCCGGCAGTTCATCGAAGACAACGCGCTGAACGTGCGGAATCTGGACATCTGACAACGCGTCAAAAGAAGACGTTTCTCCCCTCTAAATATCCGGCGATAACAAAAAGAAAACATTATGTACGACCAGAAAGATCGCGTTGACCTCGTCAACATCGAAGACGAAATGCAGCGGGCCTACATTGACTACTCCATGTCAGTCATTGTCGGTCGCGCGCTCCCCGACGTTCGCGACGGCCTGAAACCCGGCAACCGCCGCATCCTCTTCGCCATGGGCGAACGCGGATGGAACCACAGCAAACCGTTCGTCAAATGCGCGAAAGTCGTCGGCGAAGTCATCGGTAACTACCACCCGCACGGCGATGCAGCGGTCTATGACACCCTCGTTCGCATGGCGCAGGATTTTTCGATGCGCTATCTGCTCATTGACGGGCAGGGAAACTTCGGCTCCGTGGACGGCGACCCGCCCGCGGCATACCGATACACCGAGTGTCGTCTCGAAAAACTCGCGGGCGAAATGCTCGCGGATATTGATAAAGACACCGTGGACATGCAGCCCAACTACGACGAAAAGCTGCAAGAACCCAAAGTGCTGCCCGCGCGTATCCCCAACCTCCTCGTCAACGGCAGCACCGGCATCGCCGTCGGTATGGCGACGAACATCCCGCCGCACAACCTCGGCGAGATCATTGATGCGACGGTCCACGTGATTGACAACCCCGAATGCGAGGTGGAAGACCTGCTGCAGTTCGTGAAGGGCCCCGACTTCCCGACCGGCGGCATGATCTGCGGCCTCTCGGAAATCAAACGGATGTATCTGACCGGGCGCGGACTGCTCAAAGTGCGCGGCCATGCGGGAATCGAAGAGGGTGCGCAGGGCCGAGAGAGCATCATCGTCACCTCCCTCCCCTACACGGTCAACAAGGCAAATCTCATCGAGTCCATCGCCGACCTCGTCAATGACAAGCGGCTCGAAGGCATTTCCGACATCCGCGACGAATCGGATAAGGACGGCATCCGCATCGTGATTGATATCAAGCGCGGCGCGATGCCGCGCGTCGTGTTGAACAACATCTATCAACACACGCAGCTCGCCACCACGTTCGGCGCCATCATGCTCGCGATTGATAAAGGCCGCCCGAAGGTCATGAACCTGAAGGACATGGTCTCCTGCTTCATCGCACATCGCTTCGAGGTGTTCACGCGCCGCTTCGAATTCGAACTCGCCAAGGCGAAGGCGCGCGCACACATCCTGGAGGGCTTGAAGATCGCGGTGGATAACCTCACCGAGGTGGTCAAGATCATCCGCGAATCGCGCGATCGCGACAACGCGCGCGCTCAGTTGATGCAGCGCTTCGGTCTCTCCGAGATTCAGGCCAACGCCATCCTCGACATGCGTCTCTATCAGCTCACCGGGCTGGAACGCGAGAAACTCGAAGAGGAATATCGCCTCGTCATCATGGAGATCAACCGCCTGGAAGACCTCCTGGCCAACCCGCAAAAGATTTATGGCGTGATCAAAGAAGACCTCGCACTGATGAAGCAGCAGTATGGCGATGAGCGCCGGACGAATGTCGTGCCGGACGAAGGCGAAATCGCGATTGAAGACCTCATCGCCGATCGCGGCTGCATCATTACCCTCAGCCACGGCGGCTACATCAAGCGCATGCCGGTCTCCACGTTCCGCCAACAGCGGCGCGGCGGCAAGGGCGTCGTCGGGATGGACACGAAGGAAGAAGATTACGTTGAGCACGTCTTCACCGCGTCCACGCACGATTATCTCCTCTTCTTCACAGATCACGGACGCGTGCACTGGAAGAAAGTGTATGAAGTGCCCGAAGCCGGTCGCGCAGCGCGCGGCAAGGCGCTGGTGAACTTCCTCGAAATCGGCAGCGACGAAAAGATCGCCGCCCTGATCCGCGTGCGCGAGTTCCCCGAAAATCAATACCTCGTATTCGCGACCGAGCGCGGCCTCGTCAAAAAAACGAACCTCGCCGCATTCGGAAATCCGCGCGCGGGCGGTATCATCGCCATCTCGATCGAAGAGGGCGACCGCCTGATCGGCGTTCAACTCACCACCGGCCAAAGCGAACTCCTCCTCGTCACTCAGCAGGGCATGAGCATTCGCTTCTCGGAAGATCAACTGCGCGATCAGGGCCGCGACACCATCGGTGTCTGGGGCATCAAGCTCTCCAAGGAAAACGCGGCGGTCGTCGCGATCGAGAGCGTAGACCCCGCCGCGACGCTCCTCTGCATCTCAGAAAACGGCTACGGCAAGCGGACTTCGTTCGATGAATACCCGGCGCAGAACCGCGCAGGAAAGGGTGTCATCACGATGAAGACGTCTGACCGGAACGGCCTGGTCGTCGGGGCGCACGCCGTCCGCGACAACGACGCGCTGATGCTGATCACCGAGAAGGGTCAAATGATCCGCATCGGTGTCCGCGACATCCGCGTCATCAGCCGAAACACGCAGGGCGTCCGCATCATCAACCTGGAAGAAGGCGACCGCGTCGTCTCTGCGACCCCCGTCGCCCCGGATGATGACGACCCGCCGGCAAACGAAAATGAAGGTGAAAGCGAAGGCGAAACGCCGGCAGAAACCTGACCGCAAATTCAGGCTAAAAGCAAAACAGGCTGGTCACTCGACCAGCCTGTTTTTTTCCATACAAGGTGCCAACCGCATCCGGAGCACAATCAACTCCAAATCCGAGCCATTCTGGCATTGAGCATTTTTCGAAATTCACGCTGCTTTCCGGCATTAAGGAATCGCATAGGGACCGCATCCAGCGCTTTGCTCAGATTGCGCCGAAGGCGGGTTTGGGTGTTGGCAATTTGTCGCTCCGTCAGATTCAACGCATCTCCGAAGGCCTCGAAATCCCGTTGCTGGATGCGGCTTTTCTTACCGTTTATAGGCAACGCCAATTCTTCCTGATCTTTGGGCATGAGCAGTTTGGTTGGAAGCAGATCGTAGGCGGGTGACAGCCGGATCACTCCATCGGCTTCATACAACAGCGAAAAATTTTTGAGGTGCATGTCCGCATTGCCGGTCAGGAAGCAAAAGAGCGTCAATTCAAACAGACGCAGAGCATCAAATCCCGGGTTGCTGGAATACCGGAGCACAGCCTTGCCCACTTGCTCCATGGCACTGCGGTACTTCTGCTCCGTCAATTTGTCCGTGAGCTGACACAGGTCCTCCACATGCAACGGGCCAGCCTTCGTTCGATCCATACG
>JBDHQM010000008.1:0-83654 GCA_039807095.1 Kiritimatiellia bacterium | reverse complement strand
CGAGCCAAAAGGTCTCCGCCACGGCGGACATTCCTTGACAAGATCAGCTTTCTCATAGAAGTGCCGGAGCTACAGCACACTGTTCCGCCCGCTGTAGTTACGCCTGCCCGCAATGCTGCGCATAGCGCTGCAGGCGGGCCACTCAGTTGGCGGAAATTCATCTCCATTCAAAATCTATACTCATCGTCCATCGAGCGCCGGGCGCGAGATGAAGAAGTGACTCGCCGCTGTTCAGCGCGTTCGGTGGACTACTCCACGGCTCAACACAAACGAATGGCTTTCCATGCTCCGTATGCATCTGCCAAAAAGGAAACGGCGCTCCCCCATCCAATTTTGCTGTCAACTGCAGCGCAAATCCATCGGGCCAACGTATCTCGACAGAACCGGAATCTACGCGATGCAGCACTTCCTTAAAGAGCGGATGCGTAGGCACAAGCGGATTCGGCAGCGGTTCTTCCCACGACGTGATACCCGTGTAACTTTCGTTATACCGCCCTACCTCTCGGGCAGGGAGGCGAACGGAGACGCCGCCCTTCTCGGGACCCGCATCAGGCGTCAAAAAATAGGGATGCCAACCTGCGCTAAACGGCATCGCTGCAGCGCCCGCATTCTCAATCTCCAGCGCCATCAGCAGAGATTGATCCCGCACCTCAATAACCATCGTCAGCCGTGCGGAGAACGGATAACTCTCTTCAGCAGTCGCATCCAGCGACAATTCAACCCGGCTGGTCGTTTGATTCTCCACGCGCCACGGCCGCCGCATGGCAAAGCCATGGATCGGCAGTGAGTATACGCGGCCCGCGCGCTCATATTCTCCGCGCTCCAAACGCCCACACACCGGAAAGAGAAGTGGAATTCCACCCCGCGTGGCATGAGTCGCAGTATCCCAAAAATGCTCATGCCGAAACAGCACCTCACGCGGCCCTGTCGCGGTGGCAAAACAGAGCGAGGAAACGATTCCACCCAAGGCTGGCACAGCAACGGCCGACGTCCCGTCCGGTGCACGGAGAGAAATTGCAGACGGATGCATCGCCTGAAAATTCATGAATTTACGCTCCGCGCTTGTAGGCTCATGTTTTCCCTGATAGCATGGGGAGTTGATGGAAACACACACTGTTGAATGGCTGAGCCTTCTGGCTCGATGGGTGCACATCATTGCCGCGATCATGTGGATTGGCAACTCGATGTTGTACAACTGGATGGATCGCAATCTCCGACCGGGACGTGACCACAACGAAACCAAATTCGGCGAACTCTGGATGCTGCACGGCGGCGGGTTCTATCGCCTCGAAAAATTTCGCGCCCAGGCATCCACCGTCCCTCCGCTCCTCTTCTGGTTCAAGTGGCAATCCTACACCACGTGGATCAGCGGGTTCGCCCTTCTGATTCTCGTCTATTTCCAAAGCCGCGGCGCATTTCTCCTCAACCCCGCCAACGGTCTCTCCTACGGCGAAGGCGTAGCAACCGCCCTCGCGTTCCTCGCCACCGGTTGGTTGGTGTATGACATCCTCTGGCGCATCCCCTCAAAAGGCAGCGGCATCAAGATCGTCATTTCTCTCATCCTGCTCGTCTTCGCGACAAAATTCGCGACCGACACCTTCAGCGGACGCGGCGCGTATCTCATGGTCGGCGCGCTGCTCGCAACCCTCATGTCCGGCAACGTCTTCTTCCACATCATGGTCTCGCAGCGCAAAATGATGGCGGACATCGAGTCCGGCCACGACCAGGACATGGCGCTCTACACCCGCGCCAAGACCCGCTCCATCCACAACAACTACATCACCTTCCCCGTCATCTTCACGATGATGAGCAACCACTTCGCGAATCTCTACGGGCACCCGCTCAACTGGGTCATTCTTCTGATTTTGGTTTTCATGAGCGCGCTGATCCGCCACTTCATGAATATCCGCTTCAACTGGAAGCCATGGTTCGCTGCGTGCACCGCAACCTTCGTCATCGCGGGCATCCTTCTCTACTTCGTATTCAGCTTCGGCTCAAAACCTGCCCACGCTAACCCGGCAGCCGCCGTCTCGACCGACGGCCCGCCCGTCACCTTTGCCGAGGCTCGCACCATCATTGAGAACCGCTGCCTCCCCTGCCACTCCGTCACCCCCTCGACGGCAGACCCGATGTATGCAGCACTCGCCACCACAACCGGCGGCGTCCATTTCGACACCCCCGAACAAATCAAGTCCTACGCCGAACGCATCAAGATTCGCGCGATTGATCAGGACACCATGCCCCTCGGCAACATGACCGGCATGACCGCTGACGAACGCGCCACCCTCGCCCGCTGGCTCGCCGCTGGCGCAAACATCAATTAGGGCGGCTTAATAAGCGTTAGCCTATCTGCCGGAGAGGCAGGTTCTGTGTTGCTCGGGGCCTATATTTGGGCAAGACGGAGCTTGCCCCTCCCGCGTCGAGGAGCGGGCAAGTCGGAGCTTGCCCCTCCAGTACCGGGGAAAAAGAGCGTGCCTCTCTAGAAACGCGCCTCTATTTGCCCGCATTCTTCTTCCCTTCCACTGGCGCGGAAGGGAGCGGCGCATTCGCCGACACGGTGCTGAGTCCGGGTTCGATATACGGACTCAAGGCGGAATCCGCACTATTGGCCACGATCGCAGGGGCGGATTGCAAATTGCTCGGTCGCTTTGCAAGGCTATCCACATTGGCGCGGACCAGTTCGGACCCCTCAGCGGGAACAATACTTGCCGTGACGAAAATCAATAGCTCTATTTTTTCGTTTCGCACCGTTTCGCGGCGGAACAACCAGCCAATCCACGGAATGCTTCCCAACAGTGGCACTTTCACAATGCTCTTTGTCTGACGATCTTTCAGCAGGCCGCCGATCACAATCGTCTCGCGATCCGGCAGCACAACCTGTGTCTCCGCCTCGCGCGTCGAAATCACCGGATAGTCCGTCATTGCAGTCACATCCGCCGACACAGCTTTGCCCGACTGCGTGCCCACCAGTTCGCGCACCGAAGGACGCACGATCATGTTGATCATGTTCCCCTCGCTCACCTGCGGCAACACGTTGAGCTGAATTCCAATGTCTTCATACCCGCGCAGCGATGTCGTGATCGTCGCCGCACCGCCCGCCGCAGCGGCGGAAGCGTCCGAGTTGATGATCGGAAACTTTGTCCCCACCACAATCACCGCTTCCTGATTGTTCAACGTCATGATGCGCGGCGCGGACAGCACATTGGCGGACGCATCCTCCTGCAGGGCGTGCAGCAGTACGGAATACTGACTCGATGTGAGTCGTTGAAATGCGAGGTTCGCACCCGCATTGAACGGCGCGACTCCTGACAAATTGGCGGCGCGCGGCTCGAAATTCCCCGGCAGAACGCCGCTGCCGGCTTGATTCACGCCGTATGAATACTTTCCGTCATTAAACGTGCCGCCGCTTCCAAACTCTAAACCCACATCGCGCAACACACTTGGACTCAGCTCGAGAAAACGCGCTTCAATCAAAATCTGCACAGGCGCGACATCAATGCTCTTCAGAAACGAATCAATCTGTTTGAGCACATCCGGCGAATCCGTAATGACCAGCGTCTTGCTGCGCGTAACCTTCGGGTCCTCCGCCACGCGTGCACGTCTATTACCCCCTCGCCCGTCCGACACCGCTTCACTCTGCGACGCGCCGGAGCCCCAGCTCTGCCCCAGATTCGTCACGCGCGCAATCTTGCCACGCGGTGAAAGCAGCGCCGCCAGCACCGGCTCCACATCTGACGCATCGAGATATTTCAATGTCACTACGCGCGAGCGCAGCGGATTCGTGCCTGTGACAACTGTCGTATCGCCGTCTTCATAAAATCCATAGCCAAACGGCTTGAGCACCGACTCCAAAGCCTGATCCCACGGCACATTATTCAAGCGGACCGTCGTTCGTCCCGTGATCTCCGGGCCAATGACAATGCTCCGCCCCGTCTGTCGCGAGATTGCGCTGAGAATCTGGGAAACAAGCGCATCCTCGACCGTAAGCGTCACCATCGGTTGCCCGTCTTCCCCGTCCGCCGCATGCGCACTGTTGAGGGGCAGATTGGCTGAAAACACCGGAGTACCCGGCTCCGCATCCGCAGAGGCGCGAACCGGATTCCGTAGCGCAAGACAGGAAAGAATCAGGCCCAGCACCACAATGCTCGTCACCCCGAATTTATCGTTCATCGCGCCATCCTTTCCACAGCCGATTCCGTTTCCGCGACGGGCAGCGAAATCATATTCCCGCGCCGCTCGACTCCATAATGGCGAATCCACACCGCGATGTACACTCTTCTCAGCGAGAAAAATCGTAGAGACCCGTGCCCACGCAAGACTGTTCAACCACCGCGCCATCCTCTATGCTGACGCGAGTTTGAAGGAGAACCTCATGCGCCGATTGTTGATGCTCTTGCTCGGATGTTCACTCGCCCTGCCCGCGTTCGCTGCCGACAAAACCCTCTTTGGCGAGGACGATACGTGGAATCTTTATACGCGACTCGACCTCAAGTTCTCCGATTTCGGCGGCGACTCCGGCTTCCTCGGCGGCGTACAAGTTGGCGGAATCCTCAACGAGAAATTCTCCATCGGTCTCGGTGGCTACACGCTTCTCAACGAAGTGGACGTCGCCCCAAACGGCTACAACAACCCCGAGGCCTTTGACCTCAGCTACGGCGGATTGGCGCTCGACTACACCTTCTACTCCGACAAATTGATCCACGCCTCATTCGGCGGCTTCATCGGAGGTGGCCAGATCCGCCTCGACCGCACCGTCGGCGGCAAAGACAAGAAGCTCAACCTCTTCGTCATCGAACCGCAATTCAACATCGTGCTCAACATCACGCAGCGCAGTGAATTCGGCATCGGCATCGGCTATCGCCACGCCGACCCGAGCAACGAAAACATCGAAGGCGTGGAACAAGGCGACCTCAGCGGTCTCGTCGGCACACTC
This sequence comes from Kiritimatiellia bacterium, assembly GCA_039807095.1. Taxonomy (GTDB): domain Bacteria; phylum Verrucomicrobiota; class Kiritimatiellia; order CAIVKH01; family CAIVKH01; genus JAMLJG01. Next base: position 78,721 of record JBDHQM010000008.1, on the reverse strand, counting down.
TTCGTGCGCTTCACCGAATTCTGATCGGAAACAGCAGATCGTGCAGAGGGCAGCACAGAAGCTGTCTCTCCCGTACCGGTTTAAACTTCCAAGGGTTGGAACTTGCGCGACTGCGCACTTCCAACCCTTGGAAACTTTGCTGAATTAAGGCGCGACAGGTTCGGCGCTTTCAGCGGCGACCGACTCGGCGACGGGAGCGGCAAGGGCCGCGGAATCGGGCAGCAGGGCTGCGCCGGTCGCTTCGGCCGGCGGCGGTACGCCTTCAGACGGAACTCCCGACGGCGCTGCAATCGGCGCGGCCGGAATTGCGCCAGCGCGACGATCCATGATGGATGAGGAAGTTCCGCTCTGGTGCGCGAAAATGATCCCCAGCACGGCGGTATTGGCCAGGAAGATCAGCGCCAGGGTGACGGTGATCTTGGTGAGGACGTTGCCCGCGCGCGAGCCGAAGAGCGATTCGCCCATGCCGCCGCCGAATGCGGTGCCGAGGCCTTCGCCCTTGGATTTTTGCAGCAGAATAACGCCTGCCAGCAGCAGGCAGGTGATCACTTCAATCAGGATCAATAGAACACGTAGGATACCCATGGATTTCCCCTCTTACCTTTAGATTGCGCCGCGCACGATTTCGACAAATGAGCGGGCTTCCAGCGCCGCGCCACCAATCAATCCGCCGTCAATGTCGGGCTGGCTGAACAACTCGCGCGCATTGGCAGGCTTCACACTGCCGCCATACTGAATGCGAACGGATTGCGCAACAGCGTCATCCGCCAATTCACGCAGAAGGTTGCGGATGAGCGCGTGGACTTCCTGCGCCTGTTCGGGCGAGGCAGTCTTGCCGGTGCCGATGGCCCAGACGGGTTCGTATGCCAGAATGCAGCTCACGAGATCGCGCGTGGAGAGATCCGCCAGGCTGCCGCGAACCTGCGTGGTGATGACTTCTGTCATGCGACCGCTTTCGCGCTCTTCAAGAGTTTCGCCGATGCAGACGATAGGTTGCAGATTGGCGGCCAGCGCGGCTTTGGTCTTCTTGTTGACGATTTCATCGGTCTCGCCGAAATACGCGCGGCGCTCACTGTGGCCGAGAATCACGTAGTGGCAATACAGCTCGCGGAGCATGCCGGCGGAGACTTCGCCGGTATAGGCGCCGTTCTTTTCCCAGTGCATATTCTGCGCACCGAGATCAACGTGGGTGCCGGTGATGGTCTCGCTGACCGCCTTGAGCGCGGTGAAGGGAGGACAGAGGACGATGTCCACATCCCGACAGTCGCCGAGTTCGCGTTTGATAGCAGTGGCGAGGTCAATAGCCTCGGCCACGGTCTTGTTCATTTTCCAGTTGCCGGCGACGATGGGTTTGCGTTGGCGCATAAGTTGATTTCCGATTTAGAGGTTGAATTAGGTTCGATCCGACAGGGCGACGACACCCGGAAGCGCCTTGCCTTCGAGAAACTCGAGGCTGGCCCCGCCGCCGGTGCTGATGTGGCTCATCTTGTCCGCGAGCCCGCTCTTGTTCACCGCGGCAACACTATCGCCGCCGCCGATGATGCTCAAGCACTGCGTCGCGGCGATAGCCCTGGCAACAGACATGGTGCCCTCAGCAAAGGGCGCCATCTCAAAGCAGCCCATCGGGCCGTTCCAGACAACGGTCTTCGCGCCGCTGATTTCACGCGCGTACAACTCGGCCGTCTTCGGGCCAATATCGAGCGCCATCCAACCGTCTTCGATCCCGCCCTCGCCCACGATCTTGTGGTTCGCGGCGGCATCAAACTTGTCAGCGATGACGTGGTCAACCGGCAGAAGCAGCTTCACACCTTTGGCCTGCGCGAGCTTGATCAACTCCGCTGCGAGCGGCGCTTTGTCTTCTTCCACCAGCGACTTGCCGGTCGGAATGCCTTTGGCGCGATAGAACGTGTAGGCCATGGCGCCGCCGATCAACAGTGCATCCACTTTGTTGAGGAGGTTGTTGATGACATTGACTTTGTCGCTGACCTTCGCGCCGCCGAGAATGGCGACAAACGGACGCTCGGGATTTGCGAGCGCCTGGCCGAGATATTTCACCTCGCGCTCCATCAGGAATCCGGCGACGTTGGTTTTGAAAAACTTGCAAATTACAGCCGTCGAAGCGTGCGCGCGATGCGCAGTGCCGAAGGCGTCGTTGACGTAGATTTCGCCGAGTTCGGACAACTGGCGGGCGAATTCTTCCTGCTTCTTCTTCATTTCCGCCTTGGCGGCTTTCTTTTCTTCGTCCGTTGCGGTTTCCGGCAGCTTGACCTTGCCCTCTTCTTCCTTGTGGAAGCGCAGGTTTTCGAGGAGGAGAATGTGCTGCTCGCGGCGGAGCGATTCCGCCATGGCCTTGACTTCAGGGCCAATGCAATCGGGCGCGAAGAGAACCGGGCGGCGCAGCAATTCCGAGAGACGATCAGCAGCGGGCTTGAGGCTGAACTCCGGCTCCGCCTTTCCGCCCTTGGGGCGGCCTAGGTGGCTCATCAACACCACGGAGGCACCGCGATCGAGCACATACTTGATTGTCGGCAGCGCAGCGCGGATGCGGGTGTCGTCCGAGACGTGCCCGTTCTCAACCGGGACGTTGAAGTCCACGCGGATGAGGACGCGTTTTCCTTTGAGGTCAATGTCGGCAATGGTTTGCTTGTTCACGGTGTGTACTCCCGACAGCGGCGGGGATGACCCGCCGCTGTCCTGGATGGTGAAGGTTGATTGTTATTTCGCGTCGGCTTTGACCATGTGGCGAACGAGGTCCACCACGCGGTTCGAGTAGCCCCACTCGTTGTCGTACCAGGAGACAACCTTGAAGAAGCGCTTTTCGCCCTTGAGGTTGTTCTGGAGCGTCGCGAGCGAGTCATAGATCGAGGAGCGCTCGTCGTGAATGAAGTCCGTCGAAACGAGCTCTTCATCCGTCACGCCGAGAATGCCCTTGAGGTAGGAACCCGCAGCCTTCTTGAGCGCCGCATCAATTTCCTCAATCGAGGTGTCGCGCGTCGTGCGGAAGGTCAGGTCAATCACGGAAACGTCCGGCGTCGGAACGCGGAACGCCATGCCCGTGAGTTTGCCCTTCGTGCTCGGGAGCACCTCGCCCACCGCCTTGGCTGCGCCGGTCGAGGACGGGATGACGTTGACTGCCGCTGCGCGGCCGCCGCGCCAATCCTTCTTGGACGGGCCGTCCACCGTCTTCTGCGTCGCCGTGTAGGCGTGAATCGTGGTCATCAAACCGGTCTCAATGCCGAAGCCCTCTTTAAGAAGGACGTGGACAACCGGCGCGAGGCAGTTCGTGGTGCAAGACGCGTTGGACACGATGTTGTGCTTGGCGCTGTCATATTCGCCTTCGTTGACGCCCATGACGATGGTCTTCACATCGCCCTTGCCCGGTGCGGAAATGATCACCTTCTTGGCGCCCGCTGCGAGGTGGCCCTTGGCCTTCTCGGAATCGGTGAAGAGGCCGGTGGACTCAATCACATATTCCACGCCGAGCGCTTTCCACGGCAACAGGTCGGGCGTCTTCGTCGCCGCGACGCACTTGATCTTGTGACCGTTCACGACCAGCGTGTCCGCTTCGGCAGCCGCTGCATCGCTCTTCTCGGTCTTGACCGTGTGCTTGAATTTGCCGTGCACGGAGTCGTACTTCATCTGGTACGCGAAGTAGTCTGCATCGGTGGAGACGTCCACCACTGCCACCACGTCAATTTCCTTGCCGAGCAGGCCCTGATCGCAAATGGCCTGAAATACCATTCGGCCAATGCGACCGAATCCGTTGATACCTACCTTAATCGCCATGATACTCTCCCGTTATAGCCTTCGGTTACCTTGCGAAACGGACGTAAAGCCGCCCGCAAATAAAGTTCGATGAATAGCGCATGCCTCGGGCAGCGTCAACAGCATCCTCCTGAAATCAGGGAATTCCTGATGGCGACGCGCGGGCTTGTATCCGCCCGCGTTCACAGGTAGCGTGCGGTCTGACCTATGAAATTGATTGATCGCTATCTGCTGCGCACCTTTTTTGTGCCGTTTGCGTACATCCTGCTGGCGTTCTGCATGTTGTACGTGATTTTCGACCTTTTTGACAATTTGGGGGATTTTCTCGAAGGCAACACGCCGTTCGCCCTCATTTTGCGCTATTACGTGGTCTTGTTGCCGTCTGTCTGGGTCCAAATTGTGCCGGTCTCCATGTTTCTGGCCGTTTTGTACAGCCTATCCACTCTGACCAAGAGCAACGAGCTGACCGCCATGCGCGCGAGCGGCATCAGCATCACCCGCCTGATGACCCCGTACATGGCGGTGGGCCTGTTCGCCAGCATCTTTGTCGCAAGCATTCACGAAACAATCGGCCCGCCTGCGGCCTACTGGTGCCATAACTTCGTCCGCGAACAAAAACGCGCCGATCCGGATCTCGTCTATGTCAAAAAACAGCTCGCGGCCAAATTTCAGCGCGGGCGCCGGACGTGGATGATCAGCGAGTTTGATATCCGCACACTCGAAATGCGCGGCATCGAGATCACGCAGCAGCGCGAGGATTCATCCGACGAATGGAAGATCACGGCCAAAGAAGCGCGCTGGCTAGACGGGCACTGGTGGTTGCGCGACGCGGTTCAACAGGCGTACGACTCGGAAAGCAATCCGATGGGCGCGCCGCACTTCACCATGACACAAGAAATGACGGACTTCAAAGAGACGCCCGATTTCTTCCTGAATGAAACAAAGGATCCTGAATATCTCACCTCCAGCGAACTCTTCGAATATCTGAAAATGAACAAGCGCCGCGACCCCGCCGCCCTCGCGCGAATCCGCGCCGATCTCCACTTCAAGATCGCAGAGCCCTGGGCGTGCATGATCGTGATGCTCCTCGGCATCCCCTTCGGCGCGCAAACCGGACGCAAAGGCGCGATGCTCGGCGTGACGCTCTCGCTCGGCCTGTTCTTCTCCTACTACGTCCTTTCCCGCGTCGGCCTCTCCATGGCGAAGAACATGATCATCCCCGCGTGGATCGGCCCCTGGCTCGTGAACGGGCTTTATCTCGGAATCGGCGGCTACATGATTCATCGAATGCGATGACGAAAGCCGTTTGACAACCGGCGGTTGTGAAGTAGTGTGCGGCAAGGAGACGATCGGGTGAGCGAGTTTTCAGGAGAGAAAAGCGAAGAAACGGGACGCCAGCCCGTCGTTGTCGCAACGGATTCCACCACGGAGCTTTCACAGCCCGACCACTTTCAGCTCTGCCCGCTCGGCCTCCAATTCTATTCCGAGGAAGCGCTCGTCCCCTTCAGCGTGATGAGCGTGGATATTGAAGTTCCGGAGAAAGACGGAAGCCTGAAAAAGATCGCATGTACCGGTGCAGTCGTGCGCTGCCAGCGCGAAACCAACTCCAACCGCTACCGCGTCTGGCTGCAGTTCCTCGAAATGCCCGAAGGCACCCGCGAAAATCTCAAGTGCACCGCCAAAGCAGGCAACTTCCTCTGCTCCTATTGCTGCAACTTCTGATCCTCCTTGGGATCCCGCTCCGCACCGCATAATTCTTTACAGCGCCCTTCCGGTTTGGGCAGTATCAAGACCATAGAGGGTGCGCCTAATTCGCCGCGTGTAGCCGGGCAAGGATTAGGCATGATTGATCGAAAAGTTCATGCGGAGCTTGAGTCGAGAGGCCACTCGCGCTTTTCAGACTCCACAAGCGAAAATTCGTCTTTGCGATAAGACACACGGGAGACTCAAAATGAGTGTAGCGAAAAACGGCGCGCTCAACAGTTGTGCGAAGCTCGGAATTTCACTTTTTGCCGTGCTCTTGTGGGCGACGCAAAACGACCTCCTTGCAGCCGAAAAACCAGAGGCAAAGACGGCGTCGAAGTCGGTGCTAAGCAAAGACCTTCGCCCTCCGGAAGGAGTGGATCGTCTCAAACAGGTTGTGAGAAGCGTGGACCGCGGCGATTCGTATCGCACGCAAAGCGGCGAGCGAAAACTTCTCCGCCATCCGGAGGCAGTCGCCATTCGCGCTGCGGAACCGGGCAAGGCATCGCGCCTGATTGCAGACGTGACGAAAGCAAAGGGACCTCTCGCAAACTTTGCGACACGTGAACACCCAAATGGCTGGATCATCTTTACACCGCCCGACAACGGCAAAGCCTCTCGATCAAGCGATTCCGATAAATCCGCCGACCGCACAGCAATGCTTCGCGCAAACGGCACTGATCTGGTGAACCCCGTTTTCGTGGACCCTGAATCCGGATTGATGCTGGTGGTAACGGAGGACATCATCATTTGCCTGAAAGACGGCGTGGATCCCGCAGAATATTTCGGAGACAAATGGCCGGATGTTCGCCCGCTCGCGGGCACACGCAATCAATTTGTCGAGCATTTGGCCAACCTTCAGGCCGAAGACGTGCTGGCGGAGATCAACCGCCGCATGGACGACCCGCGCGTAGCCTGGGCCGAGCCGGACTTTCTTTCGGAGATAGTGCGCCACTACACACCCAACGACATTCTCTATCCGTATCAATGGCATCTAAACAACACCGGGCAGAGCGGCGCCACAGTAGATGCCGACGTGGATGCGCCAGAGGCCTGGAATATCACTCAGGGCACCAATGCAATCGTAATCGCGTTCATTGATGACGGCGTGCAAACCGCGCATCCCGACCTCGTCGTCAATATTTTCTCCAACACCGGGGAGCTGGTTGACGGACTCGATAACGACAACAACGGCTACACGAACGATTACAACGGATGGGATTTCTACTTCAACGACAACGACCCCACCCCGACCCATGATGACGATGTGCACGGAACTGCGTGCGCAGGCGTAGCCGCAGCAACCGGCAACAACGCGACCGGCGTCGTCGGAGTCGCTTTTCGATGCCGCATCCTGCCGGTCAAGGTATTCGACGGCAATTCGTTCGTGACCGATTCCGTCATCGCTTCCGCTCTGCGCTATGCCGCGGGGCTCACAAGCCCGCAGCCGTGGCGGGGCGCGGATGTCATTTCAATAAGCCTGAGTTTTTCACAGAGCGCGGTTTTCGATTCCGCAATCATTGACGCCTCCACCTCGGGACGAAACGGGAAAGGCAGCCTGATTTTTGCAGCAGCTGGCAATGACGGTAGCGGCTGGTATGTATTCCGTGTTACGAACATTACTGCAGGCACACATACATTTCGCTTCGAATATAAAAAGGATGCTTCGCTATCCAAGGGCTTGGATGCGGTATGGCTGGACGACCTCTGGTTCCCGGGTGGTTATGAACAGGGATGGGAAGGCACATTCCCGCCAGCTGGCTGGACTACCGGAGGCAATGCGCTGTGGACACAAAATACGGACCCGACTTACGTACGCGGAACAGGTACGAAGTCCGCGCGGAGCGGAAGCATCAGTCACTCACAAAGCACCTGGTTACAGGGCACGGTAACAGTTTCCGCTGGCGATCTAATTTCCTTCAGTTGGACATCAACAGAGTACAATTACGATGTGCTGAATTGCTATGTAGACGGAGTTCTAAATTCTTGGGACCCGGGCGGCGAAAATTCATGGACACTTGGCGCCGGCTATCCTGCTCGACACACCAATGTAATCGGCGTTGGGGCTTCCACCGATTTTGATTATCGTTCGGACTACAGTCAGTTTGGCGCCGGTCTGGATCTGCTCGCGCCGAGCGGCGGCGGAAATGAAGGAATCTATACAACGGATCGCACAGATGACGATGGTTACGACAGCGGCGATTATACGGAATTCTCCGGCACTTCGTCAGCAACTCCGCTGGCGGCTGGAATTGGTGCGTTGGTTCTGTCGAAGAATCCAACGCTGACAAGAACGGAGGCTCGCAGCATCCTCCTGAAGAGTTGCGACAAAATAGGCGGCGGCACGTATAGCGGTGGAGAATCTGGAGCTGGCGGAACCAACTTCTTTTACGGCTATGGCCGGATCAATGCGTACAAAGCGCTGACCAACACACCCCCGCCGGCTGCCAATTTAAGTCCGACCAACATTATTCTCTCCAACGCAACTGTGCCGGAACACTATTCGCCAAACATGGATGTCGGCTCGTTTTCTACGCAAGACCCGAACCCGGGCGACACGTTCACCTACACGCTGGTCTCCGGACCGGGCAGCGGAGATAACTCCTCTTTCACAATAGTCAGCAGCAACCTGCGAACCGCCGTTACCTTCGACTACGAAGTCAGGAGCAACTACAGCATTCGCGTTCAATCCACCGATCAGGGCGGACTCTCCACGCAAAAAGTATTCACCATCCACATCACGAACGTAAACGAAAGCCCGACCAACATTATTCTCTCCAACGCAACGATTGCGGAGAATCTGCCGGTCGCCACAAAGATCGGATCGTTCGCCACACAAGATCCGGACTTTAACAACACGTTCACGTATGAATTCGCCAGCGGTGCAGGTGATGCCGACAACGGTTCATTTTCGATCAGCGGCAGCAACCTGCTGACGGCGGCCGTTTTCAATTACGAAGCCAAAAACAACTACAGCATTCGCATTAGCTCAACCGATCAAGGCGGGCTCGCAACTGAAAAGGCCTTCACCATCAGTGTCACCGATGTAAACGAGGTGCCCGTGTTCTCCGGCACATTGTCGCCCACAAACACCGGCATCGTACTGCGTTGGAGCAGCACGACGAATAAGCTCTATACGATTCACTATTCGACAAACCTGCTCACCGGATTCACCGCCTTGCAGAGCAACATCCCCGCAACCCCAGCGATAAACTCCTACACCGACTCGGCCGTAAACGTACCCGTAAAATTCTGGAAAGTAACAACCGACGAATAGCCGCCAGCGGTTACACACCACGTTGCGGAAAGGCGGAGCTACAACCGCTCTCGTCGAGGACGGTCTTTCAATTTGGTGGGGCGAGCTGTCCCTAGCGAGCCGATTCGATTGTTCAGCTCCCTCGGCTTGTCACGGCGTAATCGCGCGTAGCGTGATGAAGCCGGAAAAGGTCGCCCTACCCCTTGGGCCACACGCGCTGAAGGCCGTCTTCCAATCTGGCAAAGTGATCCGATTCCAATTCCGGCTTGTCGCGGCGTAGTTCTAGTCATCGAGAACGAAGCCGGGCCCGCCACGGCGTAGTTCCGTCCCGACCTCCAAGAGTCGGGACGGGACGAAGCCGGGCCACAGCACAATTTCTTATTCTCTCACATTCGCAATCCGGAATCCGAGATTCGCAATTTCCTCACCCGCGATTATTCGCGTCTGCCCGCTACGCCTCACGCTGTCTTTTGTGCGAGGCGTTCCGATATCCACACTTTGATGATTGATTGCCTTGTGACGCCGAGCCGCCTCGCTTCGCGATCAAGCGACTGAATCATCCAGTTGGGAAAATCAACATTCACTCGGCGCTGTTCCTGCCCGGGTCTGCGCGCTTTCGTCAGATCCAGATAAGGGATCACATCTTCGCCCCGTTCAAATTTGGCATCAAAGTCTTTAGCTTTCATACAACTTGATTTCTCCCTTCCGCGACCTGCGCGCCGATATGATGCGGACCCGGTCATTTCTGTAGGTAATTACGGCTGTCCAGTGTTTATCCCCAATTCTGGCAATCACCAACACGCGCAGTTCATCTTTGCTGATGGCAGGAATTTCCAATCGGTCGCTATCTGCCCACGCGGCTTGTGCCTCAATAAAATCAATACCGTGCTTTTTCTTGTTGCTCGCGCTTTTAACACTGTCGAAATCAAAATCCATTTCGGTATAAATACTATATCTTTATTATTGCGGCAGTCAACTGCACTACTTCCGGCATTCAATAGGCCGAAGGCGCCCAAAACCCAGAGGGCCGGGTATTCCGGCGCACGCTCCTTGAACGAGACCCGCAGTCTACGGTCTAGCAAGACGAACCGCGAGGCGGCGACTGCCCCATCGCCCGTGCGCGCCCGCAAAACCCTTTACAGCCCCAACCCCCGCCCAGTAGTGTGACTGACGCAAGAGAGGGCTAAAACATAACCAATGGTACGCGGCTCCAATAGATATCCATCGTGCTTTATAGTCGTGTCTTCAGAGAAAAAGGAGGAGCGATGAAATCAACTTTGCTATTTGGCTTTGTTCTTTTGACTGCACTCTTCACAACTCATGCCCAACTGAAATTCGATAGCCTTCGTTCATCTTTGGTGGTGATTGAAACCGAATCAGGCAGTGGGTCCGGCTTCATCATCCAGCTCGACGGAAAGGTATTTCTACTCACAAATCGGCATGTTGTGCAGGGGGCGCAGAAACTTGACTTCAGGCTTGTCGACGGCCAAGTCATCCACCCTCAAACAGTAGAAGTTGCTGATTCTCAGGATTTAGTGCGATTTTTGATCACTGATGACAGCGGACTCGTTCCTCTGCAACTGGCGGATACTCAACCGACGTTGTCCCAAACAGTATTGGTCTATGGCAATAGCGGGGGACAAGGAGCGGTAACAAAACTAGATGGACAGATTCTTGGCATCGGACCAGAAGTAATCGAGGTTAGTGCAGGATTTGTTCCAGGAAACAGCGGCAGCCCCATAGTCTCCGCGAACGGTGGCGTCTTTGGCGTCGCAACGTACTTGACGATGAATACACCGGGAAAGGATTGGGTTACGAGAGGAACTCGTTTTGAGACCGTCAGAAGGTTCGGGGTTCGCGTCGCCGACGGCATGCAATGGATTCCGATCTCGTGGAAGACGTTCAATTCGCAAGTTAACTTGCTTGACGAGACAGCCGCCTATCTCGGCGATCTATTTACGATTCTTGCATGCTGGAGAAAATATCAAGGGATTACCGACGCACAGACTCAATTTGAACAATACGCATCCGCCAATCGCAAAACCGTTTACCAAACAAAACGATGGGCAAACAATTTGGATGATTTCATGTATCGCTACAAAGATTATTGGATCAATCGAACTAAATTCGTCGAACAGTCGGCATCTGTTAAAAATTCCCGTCGACAACTCGAAACCGTATTTCGCAGCTTGCCACTTGCGCCCGTTGAATCGCTGAAGAAAACTCAATGGGTCAATTCGGACCTGAGAAAAGAAGCACAGGCGAGACTTGATCTTATAGAGTTATTTACTGGGGAAGTTCAAAAGGTGCTAAATGATGAGGAACGATTCTGGAGATCACCCATCATCAGAGTAGGTCGAAGATACTGAATCCGACTCACAGAATCCTGATTGTCGTGAGCCCGCAGCGGATTCACATCTGATGGAACGCAACTTTGAAGAATGGCGAACACGTGAAACCGAGAGCATCTTCTATTTCGTGAATCAACCCCGCGATCCTGTTTTCCATTTCCCCCGAGCACTGCTCTTCGCGAAGCGTCACAAGCCTCCGGCAGCGGAGTGCCGGAGCTACAGCGTCGGCCACGACAAAGCGTGGCCCTCCAAACAGCGGATGCACTCAACTGTAGCCGCCCGCGGTGAGGGCGGTCTTTCAATTTGGTGGGGCGAGCTGTCCCCAGCGAGCCGATTCGATTGTTCGGCTCCCTCGGCTTGTCACGGCGTAATCGCGCGTAGCGTGATGAAGCCGGGAGAGGTCGCCCTACCATCCGGGGAGCACACGCGCCCTCCTGCGTCTCGGCGAAGTCCCGCACGGGACGAAGACGGAGCGTGCTGCGGTACGCGCCCTCGCGTACCGATATAGGCACGAAATTTTCTTCGGCTCCCTCGGTACTCTCCGCAATATAATTTCGCCGACTGCTTTATTTGCCCAAACGAACCGCGAGGCGGCGGCTACCCCATCGCCCGTGCGGACCCTGGAACACGCCCGGAATTGGATATTGGCAAGCGGCGCAGCGCCCGTCAGCCGTCAGCGCCCAACGAGTGATTTCGTACCAGTCGCGTCCGATCACACACGCGCCGCAACCGGGGCAATAAGTGCTGCCGCCCGTTTCGTCGTGTACGTTGCCCGTATAGACAAAGCGCAGTCCGTTCCCCATCGCGATTTCGCGCGCGCGTGTCAGCGTTTCCGGCGGGGTCGGAGGGATATCCATCATTTTGTAGTCTGGATGAAACGCAGAGAAATGGTGCGGCACGTCGGGGCCCAGCTCGCGATAGACCCATTTCGTCATGGCATCCAATTCGTCGTCGCTATCGTTCTCGCCGGGAATGAGAAGCGTCGTAAGTTCAAGCCAGACGTTTGTTTTGCGTTTCAGGTAGACCAACGTATCCAGCACAGTAGATAACCGCGCACCACATCGTTTCTCATAAAATGATTCGGTGAATGCCTTGAGGTCCACATTCGCCGCGTCCATGTGCGCAAAAAACTCACCGCGCGGTTCTTCGCAAATATACCCCGCCGTCACGGCAACCGTGCGCACATCGCGCGCGTGGCAGGCGCGGGCGATATCAACGGCATACTCCATAAAAATGACCGGGTCGTTGTAGGTGAACGCGACACTCGGACAGCCCAGGCGAATCGCTTCTATCGCAATGGCATCCGGCGAGGCGGAATCCGCGAGCGTGTCCATTTCTCGCGATTTGCTGATGTCCCAGTTTTGGCAAAACGCGCAAGCCAAATTGCACCCTGCCGTGCCAAACGACAGCACCGGCGTGCCGGGGAGAAAGTGATTCAGCGGCTTCTTCTCGATAGGGTCCACGCAAAACCCACTGGACCGTCCATACGTTGTCAACACAACCCGCCCACCCTGATTCATCCTCACAAAGCACGCGCCCCGCTGGCCTTCCGCCATCCGGCAGTGATTCGGGCACACGTTGCACTGGACACGCCCGTTCGGAAGCGCCTCCCAGTACTTCGTCTCAACCGTATCAGTATGCGGAATACTCACATCCGGCCTCTCTCCGTAACTATACCCCATCCCGCACGCATTGACAGATCAGGGTCGTCGGGGCACGTTACGTAACGGGCAGCATGAAAACATCGTCCATACAAAAACCGGTAGTTGCAGGGATATTCTATCCGGATGACGGAGCAAAATTGCACGCGATGGTGCAGCGGTTTCTGCGCGAAGGGCGTGCCGCCGACACGCCGCCCAAGGCCGTCATTGCGCCGCATGCGGGTTTCACATATTCCGGGCCGATCGCGGGTTCCGCATTCGCCGCGTGGCAGGCGGCACGCGGTTCTATCAAACGCGTGGTGGTCGCAGGACCGTCGCACCGGCAACGTTTCAAGGGCATCGCGATTCCAACCGCCGACTATTTCGCCACGCCGCTGGGCCTGGTTCCGCTGGACGCTGATGCGTTGGAAAAACTGCGCGCCTTCCCTCAAGTGACCGAAATGGATTCCGCATTCCGGCACGAGCACAGCATCGAAACACATCTCCCCTTCCTACAAGAGGCGCTGGGCGAGTTCTCCCTCATCCCGCTCGTCGTAGGCGAGGCATCCCCTCGCGATATTGCGCAGGCATTCAATCTTTTCTGGGACGATCCGGACACCGTTTTTTCCGTCAGCTCCGACCTGAGCCACTTCCTTTCTTACGACGAAGCGGTGAAGCTCGACACACTGACCACACGGGCAATCGAAAACAACTTCCCGCACGATATCGCCCCGGACCAGGCCTGCGGGCGCATCCCGATCCTCGGTCTCCTCCACCTCGCGGGACGCCACAAGCTCACCGCGCGCGCGCTCGATGTCCGCAACTCCGGCGACACCATGGGAGACCGATCCCGCGTGGTCGGCTACGGCGCCTATGCCTTTAACTGACGCAAGCCGCGCACGCCTGCACGAAATCGCTCGCAACTCCATTCAGCACGGCCTCGCGCACGGCCGTGCACTTACGCTGGATTTGACCGGGCTGCCGCCCGAATTGCGCGATCCGGGCGCCTCGTTCGTCACGCTCCACATCGGCACCCACCTGCGCGGCTGCATTGGCACACTGGAGGCATACCGGCCACTGGCAAAGGACGTGAGCGAAAATGCCTACGCAGCGGCCTTCCGCGACTCCCGCTTTCCTCCGCTCGCCACTGACGAAGCACCAGATCTGCGCATTCACATTTCACTGTTGCATCCGCCGACTGACCTGCCATGCAAAGACGAAGCCGATCTCGTGAAACAACTGCGCCCCGGCATTGACGGACTCATTCTTCGCGACGGCGCGCGGCGCGCGACATTTCTCCCGTCCGTTTGGGATGACCTGCCCGACCCGCGCGATTTCCTCCGCCAGCTCAAACGCAAGGCGGGTCTCCCACCCGACTATTGGCGCCACACGCTGCAGTTCTCGCGATACGAAGTGGAAGCGGTTTAGACTTCTACCGCTCTCGGCGTTGTTATACGGTGGCCACGTTCACGTCTGCATTTGCTCCGCGAAAGGAAATGTCATGAAAAAATTTCTCTTCCTCTCCGCCCTGCTCCCTTTCATCGCCCATGCCGCCGGGCCGCAGGTCACTATCTACAACGACGGCTTCGCCACTGTGAAAGAAGAGCGCACACTCGACATTCAGAAAGGCATCTCCGAAATCCGCGTTACCGACATGTCGCGCCAGCTCGAACCCGACTCCGTCATGCTTCGCGAGCTGTCGGATGAACCCTTCGGCATTCGCATCCTTGAGCAGAGCTTTGTAAACGATCCGCTCACACAAGGGCTGATGCTCTACCAGATGGAAGGCAAAGACGTCCGCTTTGAAGAAAAACGCGAGGACGGAACAATCAAAGAACACGTCGGCAAGGTCATTCGCAGCGGCTACATTCCCGGCGGCGGAGCGGAACAACCCATCATCGAAGAAGACGGCGCCATTCGCTTTTCCCTACCGGGCGAGCCAGTTTTCGAGGGACTCGACCCTAACGCCTTTCTAAAGCCCTCCCTGCTCTGGCAGATCGGATCGGAGAAAGCGGGCTCTGCTCCAGTCGAAATTGCCTACATCACGGCCGGAATGTCGTGGGAGGCAACCTATAATCTTGTGATGCCCGCTGAAGGCGGCGACACGTTCACTGTGTCAGGCTGGATTTCTTTGCGCAACTATACGGGCAAAGACTTCGAAGATACTTCCGTGAAACTCATCGCAGGCGATGTACAAAAAATCCGCCCCGCGCCAAGGATGAGGAGAGAGATAGCCGCCCCGATGGCGCTAAGATCCGATAGCTTTGGCGGAATGCCCGAGGAGCGCGCGTTTGACGAGTTTCACCTCTACACGCTCCCCCGCCCCGTTCACGTTCGCAACAACGAGCTCAAACAGGTCGAATTCCTCCGCGCCGATAACGTCAAAGGTTCCCGCTACTACATCTAC
This sequence comes from Kiritimatiellia bacterium, assembly GCA_039807095.1. Classification (GTDB taxonomy): domain Bacteria; phylum Verrucomicrobiota; class Kiritimatiellia; order CAIVKH01; family CAIVKH01; genus JAMLJG01. The sequence goes on along the minus strand of JBDHQM010000008.1, from coordinate 63,559 downwards.
AACCCAACCGTCGCCTATCGCGCTTACGGGCGCGGCGCGAACACCGACTCCGACTACGGCTTCACGGATAGCAAAAAGGTCGGCGTCCGCGTCGAAATCTCGAACAGCGAGACGAACAACCTCGGCATTCCGCTGCCCAAGGGCACCATGCGCGTCTATCGCACGGATAGCGTGGATGGACGCCGCGAATTCACCGGCGAAAACGCAATTGATCACCTCCCCAAAAACGAGTTGCTGAAGCTCGATATGGGCAACGCGTTCGATCTCGTCGGCGAACGCAAGCGCACGGACTTCAACGTGGACAGTACGGGGAAACGGATGAAAGAATCGTTCGAGATCAAACTGCGGAACCGGAAAGAAACGGACGCGGTCGAAATCCGGGTGGTGGAATCGCTCTACCGCGCGGCAAACTGGAAAATCCGCGAGAGCAGCCTCCCCTACACCAAGATCAACTCACACACCATCGAATTCCGCGTTCCGGTCAACGCGGACTCCGAATCCGTGCTGACGTATACAGTTGACTATTCCTGGTGACGCACAGCCCCCATCAATGATAGGTCTATAGAAGCAATCCTTGCAGTGACATCAACAAAGAAATCCGAAGGATACGTATACGTACTCGTCTCACCGACTTGTGAGTACATAAAGATCGGCGGCACTGACTTTGCTCCACTCCATCGTATAAAACAAATTAACTCATGTAAGCCGTACGAAGAACTCGGCCCGTGGACGTTGCACGACTTCAGGCAAGTGGCCGACTGGCATCATGTCGAGTATGTGCTCCACTATACTTTCAGAAGTAAATTAGTAAGGTCCATTCCCGGCCAAAGAGAGCTGTTTGCTCTGTCTCCTGTCGAAGCATCGCGATGCTTGGAAGGAATCGACGAATCTTTGATTCTTAAAAAGCCAAAGATTGACCGCATGTTTCAAGACCAACAGTTTTCCAATTTTCTCATTCGATTATTTCAATTTACCGCGATCACAAACTGGCTTGACCTGCAGGGCGCTTGGACATTTTCCCTATTCCCCAATACAAATGGAGGCAGATACTACACTATAAATATCGGCCCGCATGAAGTCGCCTTTGCAACAATAGCCAAAAACAATTACCCCTCCGTTCATATGATTCACATGGACAGTCTGGTCAAAGACTTCGAGGAAGTGCGCTCATGGGTTAAGAAGAGAAATGGGACAATGGAAGACAACAATTATAAAAGTGGTTTAGAGCGATCGACCTCGATTTTTTTCGAGGGCGACTTTGAGGTTGCTCTTGAATTCCTCGATCTCAGTGGGGTTAGGCGCGCAATAATTGCATATTGGACCGAAGCCCTGATCAAACTGCAAGAGAAGCAAAAATCTAGTGTTTTTTCTCGCTACCACAACTGGAACGCCGTGGCAGAACTCAAAAAAAGTCTATTGGGGAAGTGGGATATCGCTGGCAGTTTGCGCAAATCTGCCAAACCCATCGTTAGAAAAAACAAGAGATCCGTTGTCTACTCGCGCTGATGCGAAAGCCGCTTCGATGCCGAAAATAAAATGGAGTCGAATAAATTCCGCGTTCCGGTCAACGCGGATTCCGAGTCCGTGTTGACGTACACAGTTGACTATTCCTGGTGACGCTCAGACCCGTCAGCCGGAATGAGTCAGCTTGAGAAACGCCGCCTCTGCGGCGGCAGCGCGCGCGGGGCCTTCGCCGCGAATAACTTCGTAGCGCCGTCCTAGGCGCTCGATCTCCGCCAGATGCCGGTCAAACAGCATCATGCGGCTGGTCGGATGTTCCCGCAGCGGGTCCGGCTCCCACGCGATGTCCGGATAGCACAGCAAATAGCTGTGTGTCGTCTCGGCTTCCATCGCTGCGATGATTTCGGGTTGGCACTTTCCATACGCCACTTCGCACCAGATTTTGTAGTTGATCAAATCGGTGTCCAATATCCCCAACGGGGTCTGCGGAGGAACAAAGCTCTGCTGAAACTCGAGGTGACCTCGACTCATCGGGAGAAGCTGCTCGTATGAATATTCCGGACCGTGCTCTTCGAGGTATTTGCGCGCATATTCGAGTGCATACGGCACGCCAAACCGCTCCGCAAGGTGCACGGTCAGCACGCTCTTCCCCGTGGATTCCGGGCCCGTCAACACTATGCGCTGTATCGCCATTGCTTCTTCAGAATAGCCACGTGAACGAGAGGCCGCCAATTGTCCGGTCGCGCTCATACTCGTCAATCGCAGAGAGCGCGAGTGTATGCAGAATGAACGGCGTGGCGTAGAGCGTGTCCGTCACGCGCACCGGCAGATTCGCGCGAAACAGCGCATATTGCGGGCGATTATCCGTGATATAGTAGCGAAAGGCGTATCCGTATTCCGCTTTCAGCTCCGCACTGACCCGGTCGTTCAACGGCTGGGTGTATGAAGCCAAGCCGCGAAGCAGATGCCCGCGCGCCAGATCGCTGAGATGATCGCGGATGGAGAGCTGCAGGCGCTCCGTCCGATATGTCAAATAGGTACTCAGCTCTTCGTCTGAATCCTTGTCTGTGAAGGGCACCTCGAAATAGCGGAAGAACGAGACCGCAGCGCCGGCGATCACCGTTTCGCGCAACGCATAATCCACCCCTACGTAGCCGTCCAACTCGCGATATGTGCCATCCGTCAGATACCCGAACCACGCGCCGCCCCACAGCGTTGTGCGATCACTGAGCGCATACGTCGAATAAGAGTCCGCATGATAAAGATGGCGGCTCAACCCGAATCCATAGAGCGTATAACGACTGTCATATCCCAGCGTGAGCGCAGTGCTGAATTTCGGCTGCGTCACAGCGCGATCCGTATTCGCATCGGACGATTCCGCTGCCAGTGCAGTTGAGCTTGTCAGTGCAACCGCAAGAAGCGCCACCGCCACACCCGTGGTGCCGCTTCCCTGCGCCGCTTTCAACTGCGCCGCGCGAGAGCGATGCCAGGCGAGCCAGCCGTACAGCCCCAGCACGAGAAAGAAGGCATACTGCGCGGAATAGATCGGCGAGCCTTTGACCCAATAGATGTGGATGCCCAAAACATTCACCACCACCCAGAAAATCCAGTTTTCCATCCGCTTCCGCGCCTGTAGAAACTGTGCGTAGTAATTAAGAACGGTCGTGGTCGAATCGCGCCAGAGCAAGGCAGGCGTCGGAATCCACGCCACATGCGCCGCGAGAGACGAGACGCCTAACCCCCACCCCAGAATCGAAAGCAGCGCCGCCGCAATTACGATCGTGCGCACGCGAAGCGGAAGCCACGTCGGCAGAAACGGTTTTTCTTCCGGCTGACCGCCGCGCCGAACCCAGACGACCCAGCAATAAATCTGAATCGGGATGTACGTCAGATACAGGATGCCGTCAGATACCAGGTTCCACTCGGTAAAGCAGAGGTAGGTGGAAATCCCCGCCCACACCAAACCAAGCGGCCAGCCCAGAATGTTCTGCCGCGCGATCAAAAAGACGCCAAGCACGGAGCATAGCGTGGCAATAATTTCGAGGGGCGTCGTCCCCAACAACGCTGTCCAGTCGAACGTGGCCAGTGGCAATATTCCAGTCATAACCGATCTTCCTTTCTCTGCCGGGAAGCCGGATTTGAAAACTGGAAATAAAAAACCCGCTCTGAACGAAGCGGGCCGACATTCCAAGTTAAGAAAGCCGACTCCCTACGGCGGTTCTAACCGCATCAGGTTCTAAGGGTCTGCCTTCTCGGCATCTCAGCGCGCGTCTCTTGCGAGGCGTTCGCACCCCTGTCGAATGGCGCTCCTATAAGACAGCGAGCGCAGGTATGCAAGAAGTTTTTACTCCGCTTCGTGTGGATGGCGATGCTGCAAAATATGCGGGCGCTCCAATCCGTGGCGCAGCATCAACACTTCATCGTTGAGCAGAGCGTCGGTCGGCCCGTCAGCAACAAGTTCGCCCCCGGACAAAACCAGCACGCGCGAACAGGTTTCCACGACAAGCTCCAGATCGTGCGTCGCGATGATGCGCGTTTGCGGTAGCGCGCGCAGCAATTCGATCAAGCGTCTGCGCGAACGCGGATCCAGATGCGTCGAAGGCTCATCCATCACCAGCACCTCGGGCGACATCGCCAGCACCGTCGCAATGGCAGCAGCGCGCTTTTCACCCGCGGAAAGCCGATACGGCGGGCGCGCGCGGCGATCAGACAGCCCCACCCGCTCCAGCGCATCCGCAACGCGACGCTCGACCTCTTCCTTCGAAAGCCCCATCTGAAGCGGGCCAAACGCGGCATCCTCCTCAACGGTCGGCATAAACAACTGGTCGTCCGGATCCTGAAAAATGAGGCCGACGCGCTGACGAATCTCTTTTGCCGAGGCAGCGGTGAGCGGAATACCCGCGACGTCAATGCTCCCTCGTTGAACGGGGAGATATCCGTTCAAGTGCAGCAGGAGCGTTGACTTCCCCGCTCCGTTGGCACCGACAAGGCCGACGGATTCACCCGGCTCAACCCGAAACGAAACACCGCGCAGCGCCTGTGTGCCATCGGGATACGCGAACGACAATTCGCGAACATCTATCGCAGAGGTCTTCACGCGGCGATCCTCCCGAGAACGTTGCCCAGTAGCTCCGCCAGATTCCAGCGCCGCGCCGCGACAAAAAGGAGAATCCAGCCACAGACAAACATCCCATCGCGCCACCCAAATCGCTGCGATTCCAAACGCCGCATCGAGCCATCATATCCGCGCGCTATCATCGCCTGATGCACGCGCTCTGCCCGATCAAAAGAACGCAGCAACAGAGTGCCAACCAGCGTGCCATACGTGCGTACCGGTAAGGCGGACGGGCCCGCGCGCAATTGAACGCTGCGCACCATGCGCGACCCCTCCCCCGAAATCACGAAGAGATAGCGATAGAGAAACAGCAACTGCGTGACAAATGCGCGGGGAACTCCCAACCGCTCCAGTCCTGCGCACAGACGGTGCATACCCGTGGTTGCGATCAATATCAGCGCCGCTGCAACCGTGAGAAAAAAGCGGAGCGCAATGGTGGTGAATGAGATCCAACCGCCTGAGACCGCGAAACTGCCAATGTGCAGCATCGGCGAGCGATCGAAGAACGGATTGAACGCACCCACCAGCAGCGCAAAAGGTGCCGCGATCAGAATTTTGCGCAGTATCGGCTCCACCGGAATGCGCGAGATCGCGAGGAGAAGCAACGGATACAGAACGAACGGTGTGAGCGCGGAAACGGTGTAGCGATCAAACGACATCACCGTCACGATGAAGGCCAGTGTGCCGATAATTTTGGTGCGAGGATCCAAGCGGTGAATGGAGGAATCCATCCGCGCCGCATCGTCCATTCTCCCCAACTCAAGCCATCGCGCTTCAGCTCTCATTCGTCATCCCGTCTTCACCGGCGGACCCGCCGTCCGTCTTCGGAACAGCATGCCGATCAGAATGGCAATAATCATCGTCAGAGCGCCACCTACAACGCCGGATACGGATGTGCCCGCACTCACGGCAGGCCATACTTCCGTTTCGGACTCGGGCTCCGATTCTGCCGCCGATTTGAAGCTGTAGTCAGGCAAAAACGCGCTTTTCTCTTGAATCGTCGCGAGGCGCAGATGAATCCCCTCTTCCGGCGCCGCCAGTTCTTCCTGTCCGGTCAATTGCTGGATGGACCACTCCAATCCATCGGGATGCGACGACGCAAACCAGCTCAGCACGCCACCGACAACGAGCGTCGCGAGGATCAATCCTCCATACAGCAATGTGGCGGACCCGCGCGGCGCAGCAACAGGCGCTTCCACAATAATTTCAGGGCGCGCGCGGCGCACAAATGCCACTACGGCTGCTGTGGCAATACCTTCAATCACGCCGATCGCGAGGTGAATCGGCTGCATCAGAAGCGCAAACGTCGAGAAACGCAAATCTGTGATGCCCGACGCCACGGTCTCCACAACCACGCCCAACGCGCCCAACTGCAGCGCGACGATTGCCGCTACCAGCGCAGCCACCGACGTGTGCGCTCCACTCGTGCTGGATCCCGCTATCGGACGATAAACCAAGGGATACGCAATGAAAGCGCCGAAGAAACCGAGATTGAAGATATTGCACCCGAGCGCCAGCAAGCCGCCATCCGCGAAGAAGAGCGCCTGCACGGTCAAAATAGATGCCATCACAAGGAATGCCGCATGCGGGCCGAGCAGAATTGCGAGCATCAATCCGCCAGCCAAATGCCCACTCGATCCCGTACCCGGGATTGCGACATTGATCATCTGTGCCGCAAAGACAAACGCCCCCATCACCCCCATCAACGGAACCAATATCTCGCGCGCAGATTCGCGCACCTTGCGGGCACAGTACAGAATGAGCCCTCCTGAAACCGCCCACAACGTACCACCCACCGCGGGCGAAATCAGCGCATCGGCCATGTGCATGCCAATCTTCCTTTCTCCACAACTTCAACAACGCCGCGATTGCAATCACGTATTACGTTTTCAAAATCTATAACACCGGTATTCAGACCGCAATGCCGCATTGCGGTACAGCATGCCGAAAGATTCGTATTCCGCCCCCGCCCGCGCCGCGCAATCGCTGCGGTCAACGATTCAATGCAGCGCGCAGTGCTGCACCGAGCGTTTCGACGGCGTAGGGTTTGGAGATAACTTGGCGAATTCCGAGTTTGCGCGCTTCGCTGATGCGGAACATATCGGCGAAACCGCTGGCGAGAACGGCAGGCTGGCCGGGATACAGCTCCACCATGCGCGCATACGCGTCCACTCCATCAAAGTCGTCGCCGAGAACGAGGTCAATGACCACGAGGTCAACCTGCTGGTCGGGCTGGCGTAGCACGGCTTCAAACAGGCGTACAGCTTCGCGCCCGTTAGCCGCTGTCAACACGCGATACCCGAGATCGCGCAACATCTCACTCGCCTCTTCCCGCTGCACATCGGAATCGTCCACTAACAAGACGCATTCGCGCCCCGAATAGTCCGGACTCGATTCCGTTTCGCTACCCGCATCCCGTTCAATCGGCAGATAGACCTCATAAACGTTTCCATTTCCGGCCTGTGGATGGAGGTCAATCAAGCCGCCGTGATCCGTAACCACGCGATGAACAAATGTCATTCCGAGGCCACTGCTCAGTTGGCGGCCCATCACGCTGCGGTTGTAGAAGGGCTCGAAGAGTCGCTCCATGTTTTCTTCCGACAGCGGCGGGGCGCTATCCGTGATAGTCAGCACAACATATTCACCCGGAATCGCAACACCGTAGCGACCGACCGCGCGTTCCAACCGCTCGGCGCGAGTTTCAATCTTGAGCGTGCCGCCCCGTCGCATGGACTCCACAATGAATGTGAGCAAATGCCCAACGCTGCGTCCCAATGCATGCGTAGACCCTGCAACAGAAGGCAGCGCATCTCCAAGTTTCACATCAAAACGGATATCGGGGAATGCGGCCTTGAGGCGCATACAATTTTCCGATTCCACAAACTCCGAGACGAGCTGGTTCAGGCTGACCTGCTCCTTCGTGTATTTGATGCTCGTGCCGATCGCCTTCAAGTCTTCCAACACCGCCGTCGCGCGCTGACCCGCTTCCAGGATGGACTGCGCAAGCTCGCGTCCGGCGTGTGTGTTTCCCAGCAAATCCTGCAGTGCCGCGGCGTGCGCCACGACAGGTAACAGGATATTGCTCAAATCCTCCGCCGTGCCACCCGCGAGCACGCCGAGCGAGCTCATCCGCTCCGCGCGGCGAAGCGCGTCGCGAGTCTCGCGCTGCCGTTCATCGGCGGAGGCGCGTTCGGCTTCCAACGCGCGACGCAAATGCTCGGTATCCAGGATCGAGCGCAGGCGGTGCGCGACCTCGTCGGGATCAGCAGGCTTGGCAATGTAATCGCTTGCGCCCGCCCGCAGCGCGTCGAGCGCGTTGCGAATGGAGGCGTGACCCGTGATCATCACGACGGCGATGGAGGGCCACTGTTGTTTGATCCGGCGCAGGACCTCGATGCCATCCAAATCGCCGAGCACCAGGTCGCACAGAACCAGATCAAAGGTCTCGCGCTCCAGGATCGCCAAGCCCTTTTCGCCGTTCTCTGCAGACGAAACCTGGAAGCCGTCCACTTCGAGATTCGCGGCCAGACCGGAGCGAACCAACTCATCATCATCAATAATCAAAATCCGCTGACTCATTTCCAGCCAACCTCACCTCATGCAAGTGGAAGACTCAATGTAAATATCGCGCCGTGCCCGGCCGGGCTCTCCACCGAAATCTGCCCGTGATTGCTCCGCACCAGCGATTCGACCACGCTCAAGCCCAACCCTGTCCCCTTCACTCCTTTTGTCGTGAAGAAGGGCGTAAAGATTCGCGTAAGAATATCGGATGGAATCCCCTTGCCGGAATCCTCGATCCGGATGACTCCAAACCCGGATTGGCGGCTGACATGGATCCGGATTACGCCGCCGTCCGGCATCGCGTCGCGCGCATTGATGGCCAGATTCAGCAGCACCTGGATCAACTCGCTACGCGGGATCGCAAGAATCAAGCGCTGAGAAGAATATGTCGTTTCCACCGAAACACGCGCATGACGAAGCGGCGCGCCGAGCAACTGCATCACAAGTTCCACACACTCACTGGCATCCGCCGTATCGGTCCCCTTTTCCGCCGTGCCCAACACGAGAAGTTTTCGCACCAGGCCCGCGATGGTTTCAATCCCGCGCGCAACCATGGCCAGGCTATTCCTCGCAGGCGCGTTCTGCGGCAGCCCGCGTTCAACCGCGCGGACATGGCTCATCATGCCCTGAAGCGGATTGTTGATTTCATGCGCCATGCCTGCGGCTAACAATCCGAGTGAATTCAGCCGGTCCGTGCGCTCCATCATTTCGCGCTGTTGCGCGACGGCGGATTGCTGCTCCTTGGCGATGCGCATCCGCGCGACCATGGTGCTCAGCAGCGAACAGAAAACCGCCACGATCTCCTGTTTGATGAAATCAGGAGGCGACGCAGAAATCGCGCTATCGTTGCAAAATAGGCCGATCGGCTCGCGCGTGGTGGACTGAATCTGTGTTAATGCGACCCAGCCCGACCCCCAGTCCACAAATTCGCCGCGCTGCCACACGCGGTACGGCTCTTCGACGAGCTGCCAGCGGCTCTCTTCCGGAAGCCGGATTCGAAGGCGCTCGCGCCAACGGTCATCCATCGGGAATCCATGCGCGTGCTCGTCTGTTGTCTCACCGTGCGCGCCGGTGCCATACGTGCCACGGACAAAATCGCCGTCGCGAATCAGAATTCCGCAACGCTCCAATCCCAGCCGCGACCGCGCCAGCTCCACCGCCCGGCGGTAGAGCGCATCCTCGTCCGGGCAGGCAATCATTTCATCGGCCAACTGAAGGACCGTGCGCATTCCGTTCGAGAGAGCCTGTTGCGCGGTCTCGGCATGCTTGCGTTCCGTGATGTCGAACACAACGCCCTGAAAATGCGTGATGACGCCGCGCGCATCGCGCCGCACCCATGTCCGGTCTTCAATCCACCGGGTCGTCTTATCCTTCTGGACGATGCGGTATTCCTGAACAAAACTGTTGATTTCGCCGCTACGGAAGTGCTCGACCTCCTCCGTCACACGCGGCAAATCGTCCGGATGCACAATCGAGCTGTATGGCACCTGTCCGCCGGTCAGATCTTCGACCGAGTAGCCCCACTGCTCGATGTTGCTCGACACGTACTCGACCGGCCAATTCGCCTCCGCGCGCCAGAGGAAGACAATGGCCGGGCTGATGGTGATGATGCGCTCCAGCTCGCGGCGGCGCTGCTGCTCCACCTGAATCGCCTCCGCGATCTCTTTCTCGCGCGATATATCTTCGGCGATGCTGACCAGATGCGTGATGTCGCCGTCGCGATTCCGAATCGGCGAAATTCCAAAACGCGCCCAAAAGATTTCACCGTTCTTCCGCCGCGTCTGCAATTCGCCGCGCCAGCCCTCGCCCGACTGAATACAGGCGTGCAACTGTGCGACCAGCGTCGTTGCGGCCCCCTCCGCGTGCAGAAAATCCGGAACCCGCCTGCACACGTCGTCATCCCGATAGCCCGTGATTTCGCAGAAGCGCAGATTGATGTACTCGATCAGCCCCGCCGCATTGGTGATCATCACCATGTGCGGACTCTGCTCCACCGTTTGCGAGAGCTGGCGCACCTGCTGCTCCTGCGCGCGCAGCGCGGTGATATCGCGCGCAATGCCGAGAATACCGATCACCTGCCCATGCCGGTCATGCAGCGGCGCCATGCTGATCGAAGCCCACGTCTCGCGCCCGTCGCGCCAGCGCTCGCCATACGACCGACCCACCACCGGCTGCGATGTGCGTACCACCGCCTGCTCATCAGCGCGCAGCGCGCGGGCATACCCCTCCTCATAAAAATCAAAATCGCTGCGCCCCACGATGTCGCCGGCATGCGACAGGCCAAATGCGGCAGCAGCGGATGCACTTGCGCGTAGATAGCGGCCGTCCAAATCCTTGAAGAAAATGCGGTCGGCGGAGTTCTGCATCAGCGAGTTGACCAAATTTCGCTCCTCGAGCAACTTTTCACTGAGCCGCAGACGCTCGCGCAATTCATCAATCGTATCCTGCGCCATCTGGCGATACAGGCGCAATGCGACATACGCCATGGCACCGGTGAGCAGGCAGCTCATCGCCGCCCCCGCCAGGCGCGACTCCCACAGCGTAATTCCCGGAAACAGATACGCCTCCGCCGCCACGTAGAGCGCGATCAGCACGGCAGTCACCAACACCGCAATTGAAATCGGCCTCAAATAGTCCGTGCGCCGCGTGTCGCGAATCCAGGCCGAAAGTTTATAGAAGAAGAAGCGCATACTGAGCAGAACCGGTCGCTATGGTATGCGGCCCGACGCGCCGACGCAATAGCGGGGCCCGCGCGGCGTGCGCTATCGGGCGACCACGTAGGCCAACACAATGCCGAGCAAAAACCACACCGGCAGCGATCCGATCAACAGCCACGTCAACATGCGATTGCGCCGGAAGCGATCCTGTAAATCGCGCGCCTCCAGCACGCGGAGCACACGCAGGCGAATTTCTTCGAGGCGAAACGGCTTCGTCATGTAATCCGCCGCGCCCATCTTAATGGCCTCCACCGCGTCTTCCACCGAAGGGAAGCCCGTTAGAATAATGATCGTCGCACGCGAATCTTTCTCCTTCAGCGCGCGTGTGAACTCCAATCCATCCAGGCCCGGCATCCGAATGTCCGTCATCACAATATCCGCGCAACCGGGTTTATACGCCGCCAGCGCCTCGCGCGCCTGATTGAACACCCGCGCATCGTGTCCAAGCTCGTGCAACATCGCGGCGAGAATGTCCGAGGTTGCCGGCTCATCATCAATCACCCAAATCGTCGCCATTTCGCTATCCTTCCAAATCGCGTTCCTACAGCATGCCCGTTGCCCCGCCCGAACAAAAGCACGGAATGAATCGCCTCCGCCCCGCTGAACTCCGCCCCACAGCGGCGTAAACTCCGGGTTTTCCTCGCATCGCGCGGGTCGAATGAATAGAATTCCTCCGTGCGCGTCTCATTTTAAGGAAACCGCCATGAAAAAACTTCTGACAACCTTCCTGCTCCTCGGAATCGGACTCGCTCTCGCCGCGTGCGATTGGAACGACGACCGCTACAGGCACAAACCGGCCGAAGGACACGGCGCTCTCCTAGTGGACAACCGGACCAGTGGCGATCTGCGCGTGTATGTGGATCGCGTCGAAGTCGGCAAAGTCAGCGCCTATAAAGACCGCGCGTTCGATCTCACCGGCGGCGTGTACCGCGTTGTGCTTGAAGAGCGACACGGCTGGGCCAACTGGCGCGACGATGTGGACATCATTGAGGGGCGCCTCACCGTCCTCGATGTCTCCAGCGGGTCCTCCACACGCCTCGATGTGGCGGTCTTCTTCGATTAGTGCGCGCGCAAACTAAAACGGCGCGCTCGCGCGTTATCTCAGTACAGGAACCGACATGAAGCTTTGGCTAAACCGCATTGTTGATTTCTTCCTCTGGATCGCCTTCTGCGGCATGCTCGCAACGGGATTCATAATCCGCTATCGCCTCCCCCCGGGGCGACAAGGCGGGCACGGACTGAGCATCTGGGGCTGGTCGCGCCACGACTGGGGCGACCTGCACGCCTGGCTCGCCTACGCCGTCTGCGCCGCGGTGCTCGCCCACCTGATCCTCCACTGGCGCTGGCTCCGCACCGCAGCCTGGCCACGCCTTCGATGGCCCATGTTCGTCGGCCTCCTGCTCGGCATCGCTCTCGTGCTCAGCGTGTGGTTCTTCCCCGTTGCCGGCGGACGCTGACCCACGCATAAAAAATGTCGCGGCGCGCGCCCACATTTTCGCGGCATGTCGCGAAAATGTGGTACAGTAACAGCAATGATTCAGGACCAATATGGGCGCAGCATTCATTACCTGCGTATCTCGCTAACGGACCAGTGCAATCTGCGCTGTGTCTATTGCATGCCGGAGGATATGTCATTTCGTCCGTCCTCCGCCCTCTTGCAGGATAGCGAACTGATTCGACTGGCCCGCATCTTCGCTGAACTTGGATTCGACAAATTCCGCCTCACCGGTGGCGAGCCGACAATCCGGCAGAATGTCACCGAACTCGTCCAGCAACTCGCCGCACTCCCCGGCGTTCGCGAAATCGCGATGACAACGAACGGCATCCTGCTGAAACACCTCGCGCAACCGCTGGCCGATGCGGGCCTGCACCGACTCAACATCAGCATTGATTCGCTCAATCCCAAAACTTTTCGCCGCCTCACGCGCTGGGGCAATGTGGACGATGTGCTCGCCGGAATTGCGGCTGCCGAAGCTGCAGGATTCCCGATCAAGCTGAACACCGTCGTCGTGCGCGACGTGAACGACAAGGAGGACATCGTTCAACTCGCACAGCTTACGCTCGATCATCCCTGGCAGGTACGTTTCATCGAAATGATGCCGCTCGGCCGCATTTCCGACTTTCAACTGAGCCACATCGTCACCGAGGATGAACTCCGCGCGAACATCGAATCCGCACTTGGCCCTCTCACGCTCCAAAACGAGGGGCAACTGGACGGCGAGGCACGTGTCTTCAAGCTCCCGAATGCCGCCGGCACGGTTGGCTTCATCTCATCCGTCACCAAACCTTTCTGCGCCGCGTGCAATCGCGCGCGCCTCACGGCGGATGGCAAACTGCGACTCTGCCTGCTGCGCGATAAGGAAATGGATTTGATGAGCCTCCTGCGCGGCGGCGCGAGCGACGAAGAACTCAAGGCTCACATCGAAAAGAGCATCTGGTACAAACCCTGGGGCCACGGCCTCGCGGAACGCGCGTATCCCACACACCGCGTGATGTCGGAAATAGGAGGCTGAACCGGCGTGGGCAAGGCGAAGGAAAATTTGCTGACGGTTGACGAGGCGCTCGCTCGCATTTTAACTCATGCGCACCTGTCCGCAACCGAGCGCGTGCCAGTGGCGCAAGCAACCGGCCGCATTCTGCGGGATGCCATTTCGACTGATCGCGATCTGCCTCCGTTTGATCGCGCAACCATGGACGGAATCGCCATCGCATACGCATCTTTTGCCGCAGGTTGTCGCGAGTTTCGTCTCGTGGGTATTCAGGCGGCAGGCCAGCCCGCCGCAACGCTGACTCACTCCGCCGAATGCGCGCTCGAAATCATGACCGGCGCAATGCGCCCAATCGGAACCGATACCGTCGTCCCCTACGAGCAAGTTGAAATTGCCAACGGCACCGCGCGAGTTTCGGACACGCCACCGGTGGAACGCGAACAATTTTTCCATAAACAGGGCGAGGACCGGAAGGCGGGTGACACCCTGCTCCCGTCCGGAAGACGCCTGCTCTCGCCACAAATCGCGATCGCCATTTCCGCAGGCGCCACGCAAGTCACCGTCGCAAAACCACCCTCGTTCGCCGTAATTTCTGTCGGCGACGAACTGATCGAGCCCGACCGCCCGGTCGCGCAGTTTCAAATTCGCCCCTCAAATGCGTGGGGCATTCGTGCTGCGCTCATTGGACTCGGCTGTCCAAACGTCGAACTCATCACACTGCCGGACAATCCGGCCACCATAGAAACCACACTCGCAGACCTCCTAGCGCGCAACGATGGGCTCATCCTGAGCGGTGGCGTCTCGCGCGGAAAATTCGACTTCATTCCCGCCGCGCTTGAAAAACTCGGCGTCGTGCTCGATTTTCATCGCGTCAGCCAGAAACCGGGAAAACCGATGTGGTTCGGAATTTCGGCAAATCAGAAACCTGTTTTCGCGCTCCCGGGCAATCCTGTTTCCACGCTAGTTTGTTTCCACCGATACGTGAAGCCGTTCATACTTCGCACGCTCGGCGCAGAGGACGCTCCATCCGAAACCACCGCGCTGAAAACCTCGATCAAGCCTCATCCCGCGCTCACCCTCTTTCTCCCTGTCCGCCGCACTGCCGATGGCGCCGAGCTGCAAGAATATCACGGATCGGGCGACTACGCAGCGCTCGGCGAGAGCGACGGATTCATCGAGGTTTCGCCGGGCACACAAATCATTCCCGCAGAGACGCCGCTCTGCTATCATCCGTGGAATTTCTGATTTCGATTGAACCGTGAAGACGTCGCTCAGCCACATCACCAGCAAAAACCAACCGGGCATGGTTGACATCGCGGATAAGGCCGTCACGCACCGCACCGCAATAGCGCAAGCAACCGTGCGGCTCCCTGCTGAAGTGCGCGCCGTATTGCGCGGCGGCGAACTGCACGCGCCTAAAGGACCCGTTTTTCAGACGGCAATCATCGCGGGCACACAGGCTGTAAAACGCACGGCCGATCTAATTCCGCTCTGCCATCCGCTGCCGGTTGAAAAGTGCCGGATCGAAATTGAACTCGACGCGCGCGGCAACGCAATCTTGACATGCGAGGTGTCCGTCCACCACAAAACCGGCGTCGAAATGGAAGCGCTCACTGGCGCATCCGTCGCCGCGTTGACGATCTACGACATGTGCAAAGCGCTCTCTCACAAAATGGTCATCGGCAACGTAAAACTGCTCAGCAAAACAGGAGGCCGCCGCAATGTCGGGCAACGCCGGACAAAATAAGGTGGGCGCTCCCCCTCCGCTGTATGGCCTCGTACTCGCAGGTGGGCGCAGCACGCGAATGGGGCGCGACAAATCCTCGCTGGTCTACGGCGAGCGCCTGCAAATTGATGTGGTCTTTGAACTGCTCTCTTCCGTTTGCGTGCAAACCTTCGTCTCGAATCGCAGCGACCAATCCTGCGCGCCGGGACACTCCGGCAAACCGCAACTGCATGACCGCTATCCCGATCTTGGTCCTGCAGGCGGCATCCTGACAGCATTCGATGCCCATCCACACTGCGCGTGGCTCGTTGTCGCCTGCGATTTGCCATTCCTGAATCGGGCCACGCTCGACACCCTCATCACAAATCGAAACTCCGCTTGCGATGCGACTGCGTTTCGGAGCCAGCATTTTGAGGGCCTTCCCGAACCGCTCTGCGCAATTTATGAACCCGCGATGCGCGCGCGCCTCCAACAATTCGTTGCAGATGGCATCACCTGCCCTCGCAAAGCGCTCATTCGATCCAACACGCACCTCATAGACCTGCCCGATCCGCGCGCGCTTGAAAACGCGAATGTGCCGGAAGAATTTGAAACCGCGCGCCAGGCGATCGCCGCCGGCACCACGGCAACACTCGGCACAGCGCCGCAAAAGAAGCAGGTCATTCGTGTATGCCTGTATGCGCTTCTCCGCGAAAAGGCGAATCAATCCGAAGTCGCGCTCACAACGTCTGCCAAGACAGCGCTCGACGTCTATGCCGAGTTGCAACAACAGTTCGCGCTGCCGTGGAAGGCGGAAAACTTCCGCGTGGCGATCAATGATACCTTCTCCAACTGGAGCGATGCCGTGCGCGATGGCGATTGCCTACACGTCATCCCCCCGGTCGCAGGCGGATAACCCGTATGTTTGCACTATCCGCCACCCCGATTGACCCCGAACAGCAGCGCAAGGCCATTCTTGCGCCGGAGGGCGGCGCCCTTGTTGAGTTCTCCGGAACCGTGCGAAACCTGAACAACGGCCGCGCGGTCCTCGCGCTGGAATACGAAGGCGCAGAAGCACTTGCGAAAAAAGAATTCGACAAGATCGAGACCGAGGCACGCGCGGCATTCAGCATCCTGCGCCTCCACTGCGCCCATCGCGTCGGACATCTGACCCCCGGCGAGACTTCCGTTTGGATCGGAGTCACCGCTGTCCATCGCGATGCCGCCTTCGCAGCCTGTCAATTTGCCATCAACCAGCTCAAACGCCGTCTGCCCATCTGGAAAAAGGAATTCTATGCCGATGGCGATTCCGGCTGGATAAATGCCCCGTAACTGAAGATTTCAACAATTACAACCTGCTGGTATTCATCAAATTACACTTATTTTCAGCATTTTATTAACAGAGGGCTCCCGGATATGGTATCAGTAGGGCATGTCCGAAAGCCCGGAACAACTTTCTCTTCCCCTGGTTGACCTGCTCGAAGCGCCACCGCGCGAGCAGGCCGAGCTGGGTATTGCGATCTCCAGGGACGAGCTCAATGCGCTCCCGATTCGGGCATATCAAGGGCCGGTCGTCCTGGTCACCAACGACGACGAAATGGATGCTGCGATTGCGGAACTTCGTCGCGAAACGCTGCTGGGATTTGATACAGAAACAAAACCGGTATTTCGTGCAGGTATTTCCTATCCCCCTGCCCTGCTGCAACTGGCAGGCGAAGAACAGGCGTGGCTTTTTCAGCTTCAACATCTGCGCCGACTCAATCAACTCTTTGCTGTACTGGCCGACAAAGCGATCACCAAAGCGGGTGTCGCACTTGCCGACGACTTGAAGAAGCTCAAAGAAGTGCAGGACTTCAAGCCCGCACGTTTCACCGAGATCGGCGACCTCGCCAAAAAACTCGGCTATCGCCAAACCGGACTCCGCACACTGGCGGGACTCGTCCTCGGCTTCCGCATTTCCAAGCGCGAGCAGCGCTCCAATTGGGCGCGCCAGCAGCTCACTCCCTCGCAGATTATGTACGCCGCAACAGACGCTTGGGTCAGTCGCGAACTTCACCTCGCCCTCACAAAGCGACTCAACGGACGCGCGCAGGAAACGTTCAACCAGTCTGCGTAGCGCTCCCCGCTGCCGCACGCTGCAGCCGGTCCATCAGCGCCGTGCCGATTCCAACCGCATCAACCGGCTGGCAATAAATCCGTTCGATCCCTGCAGCTTCGCAGTGTCGAAAGAAGTGAAAAAGCGCCCGGGCATAGTCGCGCGCGCTGCGGCACGATCGCGACACAACAAACCCGCGCGGCGCTCTGCCGATTCCAATCCACGCCGAGCCCTTTGGTATTCGCGCCGGAATGGCATCGGCCACCAGCACCAATGCGCGCGGGGCATAATGCCGGTGTTTCAGACCGGGACTGCGCCCGCGCGCAACATCCGATCCCGTCGCGCGTCGCGCGCCCGGCACCACTGCGCGCAATTGCTCCAGCGTCACCGCGCCGGATCGCAACACCACCGGCACCCGACTCGTGCAATCCACCACTGTGGATTCCAATCCCACGTGGCTGCGCGGACCCTTCAGAATACCCGCAATCCGCCCATCCAAATCCTGCTTCACCGCCTGCCATGAAGTCGGGCTCGGACGACCCGACCGGTTCGCCGACGGCGCTGCCACCGGCGCACCCACTGCTCGCAAAAACGCGAGCGCGACCGGATGAGCGGGCAGCCGGATCCCGACCGTATCCAATCCCGCGGTCACCTCATCCGGCACAATCGCAGCGCGCGGCAATACAATCGTCAGCGGGCCGGGCCAAAACGCATCCATCAGCCGCTCCGCCATCACGGGCATCTTCCTGACCAGTTCTCGCACCTGCTCGCGATCACCGATATGCACAATCAGCGGGTTGTCCGATGGACGACCCTTTGCGGCAAAAATCCTGCGAACTGCCCGCGCATCGAGCGCCAACGCCCCCAGCCCATACACCGTCTCCGTTGGAAACGCCACAACCTCTCCGCCGCGAACAAGCGCCGCCGCCAGTGCGACACTCGTCGTGACCCGCGTTTTCGCGTTTTGTCTCCGTTCCATTCCGCCACAATGCCACGCACCCGCCAAAAATCCAGCGCTACTACCACCAGACAGACAAAACTATGGAGTGCTGTCGCTCCGCCTGACCGCCATGCCGCGCAGCATTGCAGGCGGGAAATCCGTGATTGGAAAAAGGAGATAGAAGTTGGGAGTGAAACGCCGCACACGTTCTCAGCGAAGCGGTACACGCTCTCCGTCCACGAAGACGCGAATGGAACTCGGCCACGTAGGGCTGGCTGATTACCGCGTCACTTTGAATTCCGCGGCGTGGGCCTTCATCGTGTGCCTATCCCCGAAGAGATGAATCGCGTACGGGTACGTGAACGGGTACGAGGAGCAATCTGCTCAACCGTCGAGTTTAGGCATTGCGACTGACACTCGACGATAGTAGGAAAACTCCAGCTCACCCTCCATCATCAACGCAGCAGCCCCAATCCCGTCCATCCGGTCAATCCTGTTATCCGGTCTCTTTTTCCCATCCGTGAAAATCAGTGCCTGCCCGCCATGCCGCGCAGCATTACAGGCGGGGCACTCTGCTGCCGAAGAAATTCAATCACTAACATGAACCAGAATTTGAACTGCCAAGACACCAAACACACCAAGCCGGAAAAGAAGCCGGCATGTTTTCAGGGAAAGATACCATCAGACGCATACGTCTCATCGGTCACATTTTATTCATTCGCAAAAATCAATCCGCCCCGCCAATCACAGACCCCGCCCCCGTCCACCCCGCAGCAACCCGTTGACTCAAAAATAAATGACACTCACGGGTTGTCAGAGTGAGGGAGTCGCTAAACCGGAGCGCTCGCCAAAATTGACAAACCGCACAAGTGATACTATTGTATCACTATGAGAACAGAGCTCGTCACTACCCTCAAGCGACAGGCGACGCGCCTGATCGCGGAAATACAAGAAGACCGCAATCCCGTGCTCATTACCGAGCATGGCAGACCGGCAGCTTATCTCGTTGATGTGCAGACTTTCGACGAGCAGCAAAGCCGAATTGAGATTCTTGAAGGAATAGCCAGAGGTGAACGGGCGGCCCAGGAGAAGCGCACGATTACGCACGATCAGGCTCTGAAGAGGATGAAGCGATGGCTCGCCTGATTTGGACCGAGCCCGCACTTAGCGATCTTGAAAGAATTGCCGAATACATTGCGCTCGATAAACCGGATGCGGCACGACGGTACATGCGACGAGTACTTGAAGCCGTTGAACGTTTGGTTCATTCCCCGAAATCGGGATCTATTCCACCCGAAATCCCTCATCTACCCTATCGCCAGATCGTTATTCTGCCCTGTCGCATATTCTATCGTTCGGAAGGGCGAGACATCTTGATTGTGTTTGTGATGCGTTCAGAACAAAGGCTTCGCGAAGATGCCTTGAAGGAACGAGAATAAAGCGACGAACAAGGGAGCGGAGTGGTCAGCGCTGTAGCAAATTCGCGGCCGGCATGGCATACCATTCGGCCGGGCGGCCGTACACGTTTCCAGCGAAGCGGTACACGTTCTCCGTCCACGAGGCCACGACGAGAATTGGACCACTAAAAGCGAGATATTTTTCCGCGTCGCTTTGAGTTTCGCGGTTTGGGCCTACACAGCATGCCCGCTCCCTGAAGGAGCGAAATCGTGAACGGGGCACGAGTACGGGTACGAAAGGGCGACAAGCAGCGGGGTCAAGCGAGGTGCCTGCGACTTGGAGAGCGCTTCTTTTGAGCGAAGCGCTACTCGCTGTTCTGACATTGGCAGATGGGAGTCGAATCAAGCTCCGGAATCAGTCTTCAAAAATAACCTTCGCCTCACCTCCATCGTGTCACCTGCCGTGATGATTACACAATAATACCGGGCCTTGACATGGTATAACTTAGGTAATACTCTAACAGCATGAAAACAGCAATATCGGTTCCTGACGAGGTTTTTGCTCGCGTTGATCGCTTTGCACGGCGCCACAAGGTTTCTCGAAGCGCGGTATTTGCTGCAGCAGCAGAGGAATACGTAAAACAGCGTCAACGAGAAGACATTACAGAGCGCCTCAATGCTGTATACGCCAAAGAGAATTCAACTCTCGATCCTGTATTGTCGAAGCTGCAATCAGATGCCTTTTCATCAGAAGTGTGGTGATGAAAAGAGGTGAAATATGGTGGGCATCTCTTGGCGAGCCCAAGGCATCAGAGCCGGGATACAGGCGACCTGTTCTCATTATACAATCGGACGAGTTCAATCAAAGTGCGATCCGAACCGTGATCTGTGTCGCGATTTCTTCCAATCAAAACCTGGCAGCCGCACCTGGAAATGTGCGTATTTCACCCCGCAGCTCTGGATTGCCAAAGCCATCAGTGATTAACGTGTCTCAAATCGTAACCATTGACAAAACCGTACTGACAGAACGCGTCAAAAGTTTAGACGTCCAGTGCATGAATCAGGTCGAAGACGGCCTCAGATTAGTTTTAAAGGTTTAGGAGCGCGAACTACCGCCCCCCCCAAAAGCGCCGCTCACCCGCAGAAAATTCGCATCCAGCATGGTATACCACTCGGCCGGGCGGCCGTACACGTTCTCAGCGAAGCGGTACACGTTCTCCGTCCACGAAGGCGCGAATGGAGCTTAGCCACGTAGGGCTGACTGATTACCGCGTCGCTTTGAATTTCGCGGTTTGGCCTTCATCGTGTGCCTGTCCCCGAAGAGATGAATCGCGTACGGGTACGTGAACGGGTACGAGGACGAGAACGAGAACGAGAACGAGAGGTGGCAAACAGCGGGGTCGAGCGAGCTGTCTGCGACTTGGAGAACGCTTCTCTTGAGCGAAGTTCTACTTACTGTAGCAAATTCGCGTCCGGCATGGCATACCATTCGGCCGGGCGGCCGTACACGTTCTCAGCGAAGCGGTACACGTTCTCCGTACACGAAGACGCGAATGGAGCTTGGCCACGTAGGACTAACTGATTACCGCATCGCTTTGAATTTCGCGGTTTGGCCTTCGTCGTGTGCCTGTCCCCGAAGAGATGAATCGTGAACGGGTACGTAAACGGGGCACGAGTACGTGTACGGGAACGAGAACGAGAACGAGAACGAGAGGTGGCAGGCAGCGGGGTCAGGCGAGGTATCGGCAACTTGGGAAACCGTCTCTTTTGAGCGAAGCGCTACTCGCTGTTCTGACATTGGCAGATGGGAGTCGAATCAAGCTCCGGAATCAGTCTTCAAAAATAACCTTCGCCTCACCTCCATCGTGTCACCTGCCGTGATGATTACACAATAATACCGGGCCTTGACATGGTATAACTTAGGTAATACTCTAACAGCATGAAAACAGCAATATCGGTTCCTGACGAGGTTTTTGCTCGCGTTGATCGCTTTGCACGGCGCCACAAGGTTTCTCGAAGCGCGGTATTTGCTGCAGCAGCAGAGGAATACGTAAAACAGCGTCAACGAGAAGACATTACAGAGCGCCTCAATGCTGTATACGCCAAAGAGAATTCAACTCTCGATCCTGTATTGTCGAAGCTGCAATCAGATGCCTTTTCATCAGAAGTGTGGTGATGAAAAGAGGTGAAATATGGTGGGCATCTCTTGGCGAGCCCAAGGCATCAGAGCCGGGATACAGGCGACCTGTTCTCATTATACAATCGGACGAGTTCAATCAAAGTGCGATCCGAACCGTGATCTGTGTCGCGATTTCTTCCAATCAAAACCTGGCAGCCGCACCTGGAAATGTGCGTATTTCACCCCGCAGCTCTGGATTGCCAAAGCCATCAGTGATTAACGTGTCTCAAATCGTAACCATTGACAAAACCGTACTGACAGAACGCGTCAAAAGTTTAGACGTCCAGTGCATGAATCAGGTCGAAGACGGCCTCAGATTAGTTTTAAAGGTTTAGGAGCGCGAACTACCGCCCCCCCCAAAAGCGCCGCTCACCCGCAGAAAATTCGCATCCAGCATGGTATACCACTCGGCCGGGCGGCCGTACACGTTCTCAGCGAAGCGGTACACGTTCTCCGTCCACGAAGGCGCGAATGGAGCTTAGCCACGTAGGGCTGACTGATTACCGCGTCGCTTTGAATTTCGCGGTTTGGCCTTCATCGTGTGCCTGTCCTCGAAGAGATGAATCGTGAACGGGTACGTGAACGGGGCACGAGTACGTGTACGGGAACGAGAGATAGCAAGCAGCGGGGTCAAGCGAGGTATCTGCAACTTGAGAAACCGCCTCTTTTGAGCGAAGCGCTACTCGCTGTTCTGACATTGACAGATAGGGGTCAAATCGGACAATTAGGCGAAATCAGGAGACGTTCGATGAAATCAATCTTGCGTGTCGGCTTGTTGGGGGTGGGCTTGTTGATTGCAGGAAGTTCGTTCGCTCAAAAGGCGACGAAAGAACCGGCGCCGGCTGTGGCTACAGGGCCCAAAATTGCAGTGATTGCGCCGGAGCAAATCGAGGGTGAATGGTTTTGGTTTTCCTGGGGCGGCGGCCGTCAGCACGTCGTCCAAACGGCAATCGAAAAATCGCTCGTTCGGGCTGGTTTCTCTGTCGTTGATGCGACCGAGCTGGGAACGGGGCGCAACCTCGATGATCTCGTCAATGCCAAGACTGCCGTCATCAAGGCGAAAGACCTCGGCGCGGAATATGTGATTGCGGGCAAAGCGACTGCTGTTCGGTCGAGTGAAGGCCAGGCGTATGGAGTGAATGTCGTCCGGGCCGATGCGGAAATCACCATGCGTCTGGTGCGCGTGAGCGATGGCGCGGTCATCGCGGTGGAAGATGCCAACGCACAAGCGGGTGGGCAAGCAGTCCGCGCGGCAGGTAAAGAAGCGCTCAAGAAAGCGGCGCAGGATATCGCGAAGAAGATGACGAGCGCTCTACGCGATGTCGTCTACGAAGCGCCCGAGGAGTGAGGCTGCGAACCCGCTCCCACGGAGTCGCGCGCTGCCAAATTGCCGATGAAACACACGCACACGCGGCGTTGTCCGCTCGATTTTCCATGGCCATCGCCGCCATTGCGCGTGGTGCTCGTCGAGCCGGAAATCCCGCCGAATACAGGCAATATCGCGCGTACCTGCGCGGCAACCGGTTCACCACTTCACCTGATCGAGCCCCTTGGCTTCACCATCACCGACGCCCAACTCAAACGCGCGGGCCTCGATTACTGGGATTCCGTCGCACTCGCACCCCACCCCGATTTCGATCACTTCCTCGCCTCTGCCAACCATCCGCGTTGCTGGCTCTTTACGACCGGCGCAACGCGCTCTCTGTATGAGGCCGATTTCATGCCGGGTGATGCATTGGTATTCGGATCCGAGACACGCGGCCTCTCCGCCGATCTGCTCGCGCGATTTCCCGACAACCAACTGGGCATCCCCCTCCGCGCTGATCACGTCCGTTCGCTGAACCTCTCTACCGCAGCAGGGATCGCGATCTACGAGGCTTTGCGCCAAATTGCGGCGCGCTTATAAAAATTTCTCACTCACCCAAAACGGATTGAACATTCTGAAATGTATGCGGTCGAAGGCTTGTGTGAGTGACCAGGAGTGAACCAACCATGACTACAGGCATTACTGCGATTAATGAACGCGTCAAGGAAGAGAGCGCATTTGTCAGCGCGCTGAAGGCGGAAATCGGCCGCGTCATCGTCGGCCAGCACGATCTCATTGATAGATTGATTATCGGGCTGTTGGCAAACGGGCACCTTCTTGTTGAAGGCGTACCGGGCCTCGCAAAAACGCTGACGGTCAAAACACTGGCCTCTGCCGTAAACGCCCGTTTTCAGCGCATCCAATTCACCCCGGACCTCCTCCCCGCCGACCTCGTGGGCACGCAGGTCTATAACCCGAAGGATGCGAGCTTTTTCATCCGGAAGGGCCCCGTTTTCGCAAACATCATCCTGGCGGACGAAATCAATCGCGCCCCGGCAAAGGTGCAGAGCGCGCTTCTCGAAGCAATGCAGGAACACCAGGTTACAATCGGACAGGAGACATTTTCACTCCCCTCTCCATTCCTCGTCCTCGCGACGCAAAACCCCATTGAACAGGAGGGCACCTACCCACTGCCCGAAGCGCAGGTGGATCGGTTTATGTTGAAGTTGCTGGTGACTTATCCCTCGCGCGACGAAGAGCGGCGCATTATGGACGCGATGGCCGTCACGGATGCCAACACAGCAGTGCGCCCGGTCGTTGAACCGGATGCGATTTTGCGCGCGCGCAAGGTAGTGAATGAAATTTATGTGGACGATAAGATCAAGGATTACATCCTCAGCATCGTCTTCGCCACGCGCGATCCCTCGTCGTTCAATCTCGACCTCAAGCCCTTTATCCGATACGGCGCATCGCCGCGCGCCACTCTGAATCTGACGCTCGCATCGCGCGCACACGCATTCCTGCAAGGCCGCGGATATGTCACACCGCAGGACGTGAAATCAATCGCGCCCGATGTACTGCGTCACCGCGTCATGGTCTCGTACGAGGCTGAAGCGGAAGAGATGCGCCCGGACGATATTGTCGGCCGCATCCTCAACAGCCTGCCCGTGCCCTGACCTGCGCACATCGGAGGAAATCGCCTTCGCCCAATCGCATAGGTACTCACATGCTCCCCGCAGACATTATCAAAAAGATTCGGCAGATCGAGATCCGCACCTCGCGGATTGTCTCCGACGTCTTCGCCGGGCAGTACCAAAGCGTTTTCAAGGGCCAGGGAATGGAGTTCCACGAGGTCCGTGAATATGTGCCGGGCGACGATGTGCGCACAATTGACTGGAACGTCACCGCGCGCCTGGGCCATCCCTTCATCAAAAAATATATCGAAGAGCGCGAGCTGACGGTCATGCTGCTGGTGGACATGAGCGGATCGCAGCGCTTCGGCAGCGGCGCACAATTCAAACAGGACCTCGCGGCAGAACTCGCTGGCGTTCTCGCATTCGCAGCCATCCAGAATAACGACCGGATCGGGCTGATTCTATTCACCGACACGGTGGAGCATTTCATCCCGCCACGCAAAGGCACACGCCACGTTCTGCGCGTCATCCGCGACACGCTGCACTACAAGGCGCGCGGCAAAAAAACAAACATCACAGAAGCGCTCAATTATCTGAACCGCGTGACCACCCGGAAATGCGTCGCCTTTCTCATCAGCGATTTCCTGGACACGCATTACCTCAAACCCCTGAGCGCGGCGGCACGGCGGCATGATCTCGTTGCGGTCCACCTGCGGGATCGTCGTGAAACGGATTGGCCTGCCGCCGGAATTATCGAGCTGGAAGACGCCGAGACCGGTGAGCGGGTACTAGTGGATACATCAGATCGCAACGTGCGGAAGCGTCTCCTGGAACACAGCGACGAAACCAGCGCGGCGCGCACGCGCGAACTGCGCGGTGCGGGTGTGGATGTCATCGAGCTCGAGACGAATCAACCGTATGTCCAACAGTTGATCCGCTTTTTCAAAGCGCGCGAACGGCGGGTGGCATCATGAAGCGCACCACCTTCATCACTGCCCTGCTAATCGCCATCTCCATCGCGGCGGGATGCGGAGGCAATCGCTTGCCGCTCGCGTCTGACCCTGCGTCTCCTGTCAGCGCGGCACTCAGCACAAATTCAGTGCAAATCGGGCAACTCTTCAGCATGACGGCAACGGTGAAAGCATCGCCGGATGACCGGGTTGACTGGCCGACTCCGGGTATCCCTCCCGCACTCGTGCAACGCAACTCGCACGAACTGAGCGATGGAGTTCCCGCAGGCTACCGCGCGCGCCAGTGGGAATTGATCGCCCTGCGCCCCGGCACATTTCCCGTTTGGACAAGCGCAGTGACGCGTATCTCGGCAACCGGAGAAAAGACATTGCTTCCTCCGCCCGCGCTCGAAGTGCAGGTCGTCTCTTCTCTTTCATCGGGCGACGAAGCTATCCGCGACATCGCGGGCCTTCAGCAGTGGCCGCGCGCAATCTCGACCCGACTTCTAACCGCGTTGGGCGCCGTAGCACTCCTGGCGCTCGCAATCGCACTGATTGCGCGCAAGCTGCTACACAGAAAGGAGCGTGCCACGCCCCAGGCGCCGCCGCTTCCACCGCACGAAATCGCATTGCGCGCGCTTCGCGCTCTGCGCGAACAAGGCTGGCCCGATGCAGAGGGCATTGAGTCATTCTATGTCGCACTCTCAAATATTGTCCGGCGCTTCCTCGAGGGCGCGTTCCATCTCCGTGCGCCGGAACAAACGACGGAGGAGTTCATTCGCACCGCCACAACATCGCGCTCACTCACGATGGAACACCAGCAACTGGTCTTTGCGTTCCTTGAACAGAGCGATCTGGTGAAATTTGCACGGCACACACCGGGCCAGCGCGACATGGCCGCCGCGCTGGATGCCGCGGAGCGCCTTGTCCAAGAAACGCAGCCGCCGCCCCTGACGCAACCCGCATCCCCCACTTCACAGGCATCATGACGTTCCGCTATCCATGGCTATTGTTGCTGACGTTGCTGATTCCAGCCGTGCTCTATCTGCGCTATGGCTGGAAACGGCTGCGCGCGCCCGTGCGTTTTAGCGGCGTGCAGCAACTCTCCAACATCGGAACGGGATGGGCAGTCGCACTGCGCCCGCTTCTGCCCGCTTGCTTCGGAATCGGTCTCGTGCTGCTCGTCGTAGGCCTCGCGCGACCGCAACGCGGCCTGGGCCAACACCGCATTCATACAGAAGGCGTGGACATTGTGCTCCTTGTGGATGTGTCGCCCTCCATGGCGGCAATTGATTTCTCCGAGGGCAACCGGGAGGTCAATCGCCTTGACGCTACAAAAAGAATCGCAGACCAGTTTATTCGCGCTCGGCGCGATGACCGAATCGGACTCGTCGCGTTTGCTGCCCTGCCCTATTCCATCGCGCCATTGACGCTCGACCACGGCTGGTTGATCACGCAATTGGAGCGTCTCCAGACAGGCGATCTTGGCGACGCCACGGGCATCGGCATGGGACTGGCATCCGCCGTCAACCGCCTGCGCGAAAGCGAGGCGAAGAGCAAGATTGTGATCCTGCTGACAGACGGCGTGAACAATACCGGCGACATTTCACCCGAAAATGCCGCACTCGCCGCCAAAGCGCTCGGCATCAAGGTCTATACCATCGGCGCAGGATCCAGCGGAATCTCGCGCATTCCAATTCGCGACCCATTCGGCGGCACACGCTACATCCAGCAGCGGAACGATATTGACGAAGCATCGCTCACGCGTGTTGCAGAGCTGACCGGCGGCCTCTATTTCCGTGCGACCGATATGGCCAGCCTAAGCCGCACATTCAAAGAGATTGATAAACTCGAAAAAACGGAAATCGAAGTCGAGCAATACACGCGCTATGACGAGCGGTTCCAGCCCTTCATCATCGCGGGCGTCGCACTGCTCGCGCTCGAACAACTTCTCGGTCTCGCACGTTTGGAGCGGTTCCCATGAACTTTGGCGACCCATCCTATTTGAATTGGCTCTGGATACTTTTGCCTCTTGCCTTGCTCTGCATCGCACTCTACCGGCGTAGAATGCGCCAGCTTCACGCATTTTTCTCCACCGACGCCCTCTCCAAACTTGCGGTGGGCTGGCGATCGAAACGTCGCGCGCGCCGACTTGCGCTTTGGCTCCTTGCTATCGCGTTGCTCATTTTTTCGCTCGCGCGCCCGCAATGGGGCTTCCGCTGGGAACAGAGTACCAGTCGCGGATTAGATATCCTCATCGCACTCGACACTTCACGCAGCATGCTGGCGCAAGACTTCAAACCGAGCCGCCTCCAGCAAGCCAAGTGGGGCATTCGCGATTTCATCCGCGAACTGCGCGGCGATCGCGTGGGGCTGATCCCCTTTGCAGGCGCGGCATATTTGCAGTGTCCGCTCACCATTGATTACGCCGCATTCCTGATGAGCCTGGAAGATGCTCATGTCGGAATGATCCCGCGAGGCGGAACGTCTATTTCGTCAGCATTGAAATCTGCGGTGGAAACGTTCGACAAACAGGCGGAATCTGATCGCGTCATCATCCTGATCACAGACGGTGAAGACCATGAGGGACGAATCGAAGCGTGGCTGCCGGAACTGAAAGAGAAGAATATCCGCGTATACGCCATCGGCGTCGGCACTGCACAGGGCGAGCCACTCCCCGCGCCCGACGGCGGAGCAGGATTCCAGAAGGACGCGTCCGGAAATGTAATTCTCTCGGCGCTGCATGAAGATCCGCTCCGCACGCTTGCAATGGAGACCGGCGGCTCATTCATCCGGACTGTACCGGGCGATCTCGGCCTGGACGCATTGATCAAACAGCATCTATCGTCCCTCTCGCGCAAAGAAAACGACTCGCGTCTGGCCAAAATTTGGGAAGAGCGCGCCGGTTGGTTCATCGGACTGGCACTCTGCGCACTCGCGCTGGAATCCGCCGTCCGCGAGCGGCGGGGAGACGCATCGAAATGAAGATTTTCTCTGGAGTCGCCTTCTTCATACTGCTGCCACTCGCCTTCTCAGCGCGCGCCGAGCCGCGGCTGGCAATGCGTGAGGGGACAAAAGCTTTTGAACAGGGCCAATTCACCAACGCAATCGCACGGTTCGATGCCGCGGCGGAAGAGGCCCCTGCGGCACAGCTCGACCCCGGTCCGGCCCGGTTCAATCGTGGCGTCGCCCTTTTCCACACCCATCAGTGGGACGCCGCATACGAAGCCTTTAGCGCCGCGCAAAAGACCGCCGACATGAAACTCCAGGGCATTGCACTCTACAATGCAGGCGTCACGCGGATGAAGCAGGTGGCCGACGCGCTCACATCGGGAAGCGGAACCAACCTCGAAACGCATCTCACTGAAGCTATCGAACTCTTCGGTCGCTCTCTCCTCGTCTATCCAAATCAACCCGACACACGCACCAATCTGGAGCTCGCCCTGGCGCAACGCGCTGCACTTCAACGCGCTATCCTCAGTCTCCAGCAGGCCCTTACAAATGCAGATCAATTGATCGCCGCGCACGAATTTTCAAAGGCGAACGCCCTCCTCACCAACGCCCGCCAGCAACTCGCTCCCGTGCTAGCACTCGGTCGCCCCGAGGCAAAAACATTCGAACAATATGTCGAGCGAACCGGTCAAATTGTTGAAATCCTGACCCGCTCAACAAATAATCCCCCCGCCCTCTCGCCATGATTCAAATCCCCGTCATTTTGGCACTCCTGATCGCCAGTACAGCATTGGCGGCGGACGACTCGTCCAAAGACTATTTCGACAACGGTGCAGAGCAGTACACCCGCGATGAGGTTGAACAGGCCCGAAAATGGGTGGATGAAGGACTACAGCTTTACCCGGGCGATCGCCCCCTCATCGAGCTTAAGCAGTTGCTCGAACAGCAGCAACAGCAGCAGCAACAACAGCAGCAGCAGCAAAATCAGTCCAGCGATTCGCAGAACCAGCAGAATCAGAATCAAGATCAAGACCAAGATCAGCAGGATCAGCAAAAACAACAGGCCCAGCAGTCACCAAACGCACAGCAACAGCCGGAGAATAATCCCGGGCAAGAGGCTACGGACGATAAGAAGGGTGACGAACAGGGCAAAGCGATGACGCCGGAAGAGGCGGAGCGGATACTCGATGCGATGCGCGAAAAGGAGTCAGCGGAACGCGCGCGCATGGCCGAGGATCAAATTCGGCGCGAAACACGCTCTCTCCCTGTGGTAGAGAAGGATTGGTGATGAAGAGAACCATCCATAGAATCCGCGCAATACTGAACACGTTCTTTCTCGTTCTGTTGGCCGCGCTTGTTGCACAGAGCGTGCTCGCGATGGATGTTACACTGGATATCGAGCCGCAGGTGTTGCAACTCGGCGAAGCGGCAGTGGCCAGAATCACTCTGCACGACGCTCCCAATGCGCCACCCCCGCGCCTTCCCGCTCTCTCGGGATTCAACATTGACTCTCTCGGACGCGAACAGAGCTACAGCATCGTTAACGGTAAACAATCCTCGCAAGTTTCCTATACATTCAGACTCACCCCGCTGGCGGCGGGCGATTTTCAGATCGGCCCGTTTCAATACGACACCGGAAGTGGGCTGATCAATATTCCGGCCGTCGCGCTTCAGGTTCTCGCGCGCGGCGAGCCTGCGGCTGGAGGCAGCGCGCAAAACTGGGACGACTTGATGTTTGCGGCAGTGACGGTCAATTCCCCCACCATCTATGCGCATCAGGCTTTCGACCTCGTGCTGAGCCTCTACACACAGCCGGGGCTAAATCTCGACCGCAACATTAGCCTCTCCAACTTCGATACAACTGGATTGACGCTGAGCCCTTTTGAAGAACTGCCGCCTTCACGAGAATCGGTCTCTGGCAAGCTATACGAAGTGCGCCGCTTCCGCACCCGGGCGCTGGCAATTGCGTCGGGCAACTTCGCGCTTTCACCAAATTTGCAGGTGAATCTTATTGTTCAAGACGGCAATCGCTCTCGCCGGAACGATCCGTTCGCCGATAGTTTTTTCCAGGGCTTCTTCAGCCGCGTCGAGACTCGCCCGCAGACGGTGGAATGCAGGCCCTTCACGCTCCAAATCCACGAGTTGCCGTCTGACGGGCGCCCGCCTTCATTTTCCGGCGCTGTGGGCCAATATTCGTTTGATGTCACCGCCGCGCCACTTCAGCTCAAAGTTGGCGACCCCATCACTCTCACACTGCGCATTCAAGGGCGCGGGAACATGGATGCAATCAGCGCCCCGATCGTCACGGTTCCCGACAATTTCCGCAGCTACGACGCGCGCCTGATTGAGCAGCAGCCCAACGCGGGATTGAAGGTCTTCGAGCAGGTTTTGATTCCGCGCGACGGTTCCGCATCTGAAATTCCCGCGGTCTCATTTTCCTATTTCGACCCCACCCGAGAGCGTTACGAAACCATCGTGCGCGGCCCCTTTCCGCTGGCACTCAGCGCTACAGCGTCCGCCGGCACGGCATCCGTGATTCAATCTCCGGGCAGCCCCGCCCCCGCCGCCCCTGCTCCGCTCGGGCACGATCTGGTTTACCTCAAGCGCGCGCCGGATCACTGGCACATGCGCACGCCTGAGACCGCGCAGACGCGAACGATCCGCATCGCGGTAAACACCGTGCCCGCCCTCGCAATCCTGCTGGCATTCGGCTACGCGCGACGCCGCGAACGATCCGAGCGAAACCCGCTGGAACTGTTGCGCCGTCGCGCTCCACGCAGCGCGCGCGCGGCGTTGTCGCGCAGCGAGGCATTCCTCAAGGAAGGCGACATCCACAGCGCCGCACAGGCGCTTTCCGATGCGCTAAACCGCTTCTTCGGCCCGCTACTCGACCTTCCGCCCGGACGCATTTCATCCGATGAAATCTGCCACCGGATGAAGGCGAATGGCCTCCCGGAGGCACAGTGCACTTCGCTGCACGACGTATTTTCCGTCTGCGAACGCCTGCGGTATAGCGGACCCGGCGCAGCAGGCAGCACGGCCGAAGCCAAACAAGAGTTGGAGCGAATCACTCAGCAATTTATGGAACTGCTTCCGGCATGCCAGAGGGTGGCTCGATGAAACGGATACTTCTTTTTACCCTCCTTGCCGTAGCCTGCAGCGGCTATGCCGATGATCACACAGTGCCCGATGCAGCGTTCAGCGCTGCGCGCTCTCTTTACGACACAGAAAACTATGCAGCAGCAGCCGCAAAGTATGACGACATCCTCTCCGAAGGCTGGCAAACAGCCGAGGTCTATTTCAATCGCGGCACTGCCCTCGCGCGACTGGGCAAAACAGGTGAAGCGATCGCAAGTTTTGAGACGGCGCTTCTGTTGAATCCGCGCGATGCAGACACGCTCGCCAATCTTAAATTTGTCCGCTCCAACGCGGGACTTCCCGCTCCAAAACAAACGCTGCTCGACCGCGCACTGGGCTACCTTGCGCCTCGCGAGTGGCGATTACTCTCTATTATCGCCTGGTGGGGTTTCGCCGCATTTTTATGCGTCTCCCGGCTCCTGCCGGGACGCGCGGCATGGATTCGCAACGGGTACATAATCTCGCTGGCAATTCTGCTGATTGCATTCGCAGGCCGGGTACACAACTGGCAGCAGGTGCGGGCGCCCGCCGTTGTTGTGACAGCGAAAAGCGCGCAGGCACTCTACGCGCCTCTTCCCGATGCAACCCGATTTTTCGATACACCCGAAGGCTCCACCCTGCAACTTGTAGAACAGACGGGCGACTGGCTGCGCGTGCGATCGGGCGCTCAGGTCGGCTGGCTGCCCGCTTCCGCATGCACGATAGTTCGTGTAGCGCAGTAAATCTAATTCTGCTACCTTCTCGCCCGTTGTGAAACGTATTCCGGGTCATTCTGCGCGGGGGCTGTGCATCACGGGATTTCTTATCCTGATCGCTGGTGCCGTCGCCGTGTATATTTTGAACGAATATGGCGATTCGTTTTCAAAAGAGAATCAGATCCATTTTGTAGGCATGCTCACCATCGTCGGATCGGGAGTCTGTTTCATCGCATCCACCGCTCGCTGGTGGATGCGCCGCTAAGCGGCATCACAGCGGCAGGCTGGGCGCGCTGATGAAGTGGCGCTCGCAGTTCGCGTGAATGCTAGTGAGGATTTCGTATGGAATGGTTCGCGCCAAACGCGCCAACTCGTCAGCCCAGATGGATTCCCCGGATTGCTGCCCAATCAACACCGCTTCATCGCCCGCTGCAACGTCTGAATCCGGACCGCAATCCACAGTGATCCAGTTCATACTCACCCGGCCAACCACCGCGCAGCGCCGCCCGCGAATCAGCACGAAGCCTTTACTGCTCAGTGCACGATGGTAGCCGTCCACATATCCAACGGCGAGCGTCGCGAGCGTTGTCGGCGCGGGTGTCGTGTACGTCGTGTAGTAGCCAACTCCAAAGTTCGCAGGCACCTTTTTCACCTGCATTACACCCGTGCGCCACTGCAACACCGGATCAGTGGAGACGCGAATCCCCTTCTCATGCGTTCCATAGCCGTATGCCGCGATACCCACCCGGACACCATCCAAATCCCAGTCCGGTTGATACAAGAACGCGCGACTGCTCGAAACGTGGCGAAATATCTGCGTGGCCGCTTTGCCGCGAATCTGTTCATCAATCAGACGAAACCGCTCCATCTGCTCGGGACCGAGCGACGGCTTTCGCGGCTCGACCGACGCAAAGTGTGTACACAGCCCTGTAATCTCAATGCCCGGCTCCCGCGAGAGTTTTTCATAGACCGCTACGGCTTCTTGCCAGGGCACGCCAAAGCGCCCCATCCCAGTGTCCACCTTCAAGTGCGCCTGCAGCACCTCGCCCCGCGAAGCAGCCATCGAAGCCAGTGCGCGCCCTTGCGCCTCGTCCACAATGACCGGAATCAAGCGATGATCCAGACACGCGCGCGCATCGCTGGGCATCACGGCGCCTAGCACCAGAATATTGGCATCTTCGCACGCAGCTCGCACCTGAATCGCCTCGCGCACATACGCCACGGCAAACCAGCGCACGCCTGAGCGCGAGGCCTGACGCGCAACTGGCATCAATCCGTGCCCGTACGCATTCGCCTTTGCCACCAGCATCAACGCTGTGCGCGCGCCTAGCGACTGCCGCAACGTGCGCAGATTCCGGTCGAGAACAGAAAGGTCAATTTGAATCCAGGGAGCTAACACAACACATCGTCATTTCTGGCGCCCTCGGCAGGATTCGAACCTGCGACCACCGGATTAGAAATCCGATGCTCTATCCAGCTGAGCTACGAGGGCCCGAAACGTCCTTCTTTGAAACGCTACAATACGCAGGTGATCACAATTTCGCAACAGGGCGCAAAATCAGGCTGAAATTTTCGCAAACCCACGCTTGCCGGCACGAACAACCATGCCTGCACGTATCGCCACACTCGCGCGCGGATCGGCAATCCGCTGATCATCCACCCGAACCGCCCCCTGCTCCACCAATCGCTTGGCCTCCCCGTTGCTGCCTGCCAGCTTGCACTGTACAAGCAACGCCACAATCCCCAGCTCAGCGCTCGCGATCGCAAATTCCGGGATGTCGCTCGGCACCTCGCTCTGCGAAAATACACGCGCAAATTCCTGCGATGCATCATCCGCTGCCGCCGCACCGTGAAACCGGGCGACAACACGCTTACCCAGTTCATCCTTCGCCTGGCGCGGATGCAGCTCCTTGAGTCGCGCGATTTCTGCGGCGTCCGTGCAAAGCACCAGCGAGTAATACCGCCACATCAACTCGTCGCTGATGGACATCAACTTGCCGAACATTTCGCGCGGCGCATCTGTGATCCCGATGTAATTGCCCAGACTCTTACTCATCTTCTGGACACCATCCAGCCCCTCCAACAGCGGCAGCGTCAACACCACCTGCGGGGCCTGCCCAAATTCTTTTTGCAGTTCGCGACCGAGCAGCAGATTGAACAACTGATCCGTACCGCCAAGTTCCACATCCGCCTTCACCATCACGGAGTCATAGGCCTGAATCAGCGGATAGAGAAACTCAACCAGCGATATCGGCGCATTTTCCGAGTAGCGCTTTGAAAAATCTTCGCGCGCCAGCATCTGCGCCACCGTAACTTTTGCTGCGAGCTTCACCACCTCGCTGAACCCCATCGGCGCAAGCCATTCGGAGTTAAAACGCACTTCTGTTTTGGCCGGATCCAGCAGTTGAAAAACCTGTCGCTTGTAGGTTTCGGCATTCTGCAGAACCTGTTCACGCGAGAGCGGCTTTCGCGTCTGCGAGCGCCCCGATGGATCGCCAATCATCGCGGTGAAATCACCGATGATGAACACAATCGTATGTCCGGCATCCTGAAACTCGCGCAACTTGTTCAACCCTACGACGTGCCCGAGATGCAAATCAGGCGCAGAGGGATCCGCTCCATATTTAATGCGCAACGGGCGATTTTCTTTGAGCTTCGCCTCCAGCTCCGCGCGTGAAATCAAGTCCATCGAGCGCGCAGAAAGTTGTTCAAAAGCAGTCATGGGCCGACAATGCCACAGGAAGGGAAGCGAGGGCAACACGGCAAATAATGCAAATAACCGCGCCGCCTACACCCGCACGCACCGCGCAAGACCGGGCTATTTTTGCAGTGTTTTGATTGCGCTTTCGATCGCGTGCCACGGCATGGTCGCACACTTCACACGCAGCGGATATTGCCGCACACCGCTCAGCGCAGCGAGATCACCCAAGTCCGACTCCGGAAGCACCGCGCCGCCGCGCATCATCTCGATCAGCGCACCGGAAAAGGCCAACACCTCATCCACGGACTGCCCTACTACCCGTTCCGCCATCATGGAGGCCGAAGCGGAGCAGATCGCGCAACCCTGGCAGTCAATTTCCACATCGGCTATGCGGCCGTTTTCCAGACGCGCGTTGAGCTTAATATGATCACCGCACGTCGGGTTCTCTTCGTTAATCAACGCCTCGTCTTCCACGATGATGCGGGAGTGACGCGGATGCTTGTAATGATCCAGGATAATCTCCTGATACACATCATCGAGTTGCACGGGAAAAGAACTCCTGCACGCGCTTCAGCGACTTTACGGCGCGATCAATCTCGTCGCGCGTGTTGTAAAAATAGAGCGAGATACGGCTCAGAGCAGGCACACCGCGCCGCTTCATCAGGGGCTGTGCGCACATGTGCCCCGCGCGAATCGCGATGCCGTCCTGATCGAGGAAATGCGCGACATCGTGCGGGTGCGCACAATCCAACGAGAACGAGATGGCCCCCACGCGTTCGCGCGCAGTGCCGTGAATCATCAGACCGGGCACGGTTTGCAGTTGCTCCAGCGCATAGACCGTGAGTTCCTGCTCACAGGCATCAATGGCATCAATACCGATTGCCTCCAAATACTCGATTGCTGCGCCCAACCCCACTGCACCGGAAATATTCGGCGTTCCCGCCTCGAATTTGTGGGGCAATTCGGCCCACGTCGAAGAGTCGAGAGAAACTTTGTTGATCATCTCTCCGCCGCCGTGAAAGGGTTCCATCGCCTCCAGAAGAGACTCGCGGCCATACAGGATTCCGATGCCGGTCGGAGCGCACATTTTATGGCCGGAAAATGCGAGGAAATCGCAATCCAACTCCTGCACATTCACGGCAAAGTGAGGAACGCTCTGCGCGGCATCGAGCAGCACCTTGGCCCCCACTGCATGTGCAGCCTTGGCAATCTCACGGACAGGATTGATCGTGCCGAGCACATTCGAGGCATGCGCCACGGCCACCAACTTGACCCTGGGCGTCAAAAGCGTGTGGAGCGCATCCATATCCAGCTCGCCGGAGGGCGTAACCGGCACATACTTCAGCGTCGCGTTGCGGCGGCGCGCCAGCATCTGCCAGGGCACGAGATTGCTGTGATGCTCCATCTCGGTAATGAGAATTTCATCGCCAGCCGAAACCTCGCAATCGCCCCACGCGCGCGCGATGAGATTGATGCTCTCCGTTGTCCCGCGCGTATAGATGATTGTTCGCTCATTCGGAGCGCCGATAAACTTCGCCACCCGGGTTCGAGCGTTTTCATACGCTTCCGTCGCACGCTCGGCCAGGACGTGAATGGCGCGATGGACATTTGCGTTTTGTTCGGTGTAATAGCGCTCGATAGCCTCGATCACGACCCGCGGCTTCTGAGTCGTCGCGGCGCTATCGAGATAAACGAGCGGCTTCCCGCCCCGTGCGAGTTGCGTCAGGATCGGAAAGTCAGCCCGGCAATCGGCGAGCGAAACGCGCGGCAAACCGGATGAGGGTGCTGTCATGGAATCCTAGGGCTTCAGAAAAATCCGGCCGTCCTCGACCTTCACATCATAACGCTTCACCGGGCGCACAGCAGGCAGGCACAAATGGTCGCCCGTCTTCAGAGAAAAGCGCGCGCCGTGCAGCGGGCACTCCAACTCGTGATCCTCAATGTCACCGCTGATCATATTCGCTTTCTGGTGGCTGCACCACGCATTGATTGCGTAGTAGCCGTCTTCCAGCTTGAACAGACCGACTTGATTCGTCCCGCCCAGATCCACCAGCTTGCGGTCCCGCCCGACGAACTCGGACTCTTTTGCCACTTCGACCCATTCGCTCATACAGAGTCTCCACACTTGCGACGCACATCCTCGCGAACCCGCTCGCGCATAAACTCGTGCGGAACACGGGCAATCACCTCTTCGAAGAACGCCATCACCAACAACTGGCGAGCAACACCCTTCGTCAAACCTCTCGACTGCAAATAGAACAACTGATTGGGATCCAGATTGCCGAACGTTGCGCCGTGGCTGCACTTCAGATCGTCAGCATCAATTTCCAGACCAGGCAGCGAATCTGCGCGCGCACCTTCAGACAAAATCAGGTTATTGTTCATCTGATAGGCGTCCACCTTGATCGCGCCGGGCGAGGCATCAATGATGCCCTGATAGATCGAGTGCCCGTGATCTTTCACCGCCCCCTTGTAGAGCAGGTTGCTGTAGGTGTTCGGAGATGAATGCAACTGGAGGGTGCGCTGATCTACATGCTGATTATCATTCGCGAAAAAGAGCCCGCTCAAATACGCATTCGCATTGGGTTCGCTCACATCGCACGTGACCATCATCTTGCTGACCAAGCCGCCCAGCAGCAGCGTCACCCATTCGACCCGCGCATCGCGCTCAGCGCGCGCCCAGTCTTCGCCGATATGAAACGTGCGCGCACCCCATTCCTGCAGCGAAGCAGCGCGCAATACAGCGCCTTTGCCGGCATAAAACTCGCGCGTCGAAATCGCCAGCAACTCCGCTGTTTCCGGCGATTCATAATATTCGGCGATAGTAAGCTCCGCCTGCTCACCCACAACGGCAAGGAGACGGGGCAAAACGGCCTGACCCGACCGCGTGTGGTGATAGCGAATGAGCACACCGCGGGTGAAGACCGAGCGGGCAGGTGCATAGATAAACAATCCGAAATTCCAAAACGCATCGCCCAGCGAACTGAATTTTCGCGGCTGCTTCACGCGCGCAGGCCCCTGCAGATAGCGCTCAACCAGCTCGGAATGATGGATTGCCGCATCAGCCAGCGTCTCCACAACGAGCTTGTCGCCACCGAGAACCCCCGCATTGTCTTTGATATGAAATCCGGCGTCACTCACGCTCACTACGACATCGAACTCGGAGTCCCAAGGACCCGGCGTCGGCGCCTCTTCAAGCGGGCCCAAGGCCGCAGCGGGAACAAATCGCTCAAAGGGAAAACTCGCGGGATCCGTGCGACGCCATTCGTCGTCGCGCGCAGTGGGTGCCGGCACTTCGCGATATTGTGCAAATGCCGCAGCCCGCTTGGCCTGCAGAAGCGCAGGCTGGTTGCCGTTTGCAGGCAAACTCGACTCATCAAATCCGGGAATGAAGGCGCTTTCCGCGCTCAACTGTGCAGTAGTCATCAATTCTTCTCCATCAACCTACGCTGTGTTCCAGTTTCAGTTCGAGCAACTTGATCGCCTCAACGGAAAACTCCATCGGCAGTTCCTTGAACACGTCACGACAAAATCCGTTCACGATCAGCGACGTTGCGCTCTCTTCGTCAATGCCGCGACTCTGAACATAGAACAACTGCTCTTCGCTGATTTTCGACGTTGTCGCCTCGTGCTCGATAATTGCCGTACTCGTCTCCGCCTCAATCACCGGATAGGTGTTGGCGAAACACTTGTCGCCGATCAGCATCGAATCGCAACAGGTATGATTCCGCGCATTAAGTGCTGACGGCAGAATGCGAACCATGCCGCGATAGGAATTGACCGATTCACCCGCCGAAATGCCCTTTGAAATAATCGTACTGCTCGTGTTTTTGCCGATATGGATCATCTTGGTTCCTGTATCGGCCTGCATTTTTTTATTCGTGAAAGCCACGGAATAGAATTCGCCAACCGAATTGTCGCCTTCGAGGATCACGCTCGGATACTTCCATGTGATCGCAGCACCGACTTCAACCTGTGTCCACGAAATCTTCGAATTCGCTCCACGGCAATGCCCGCGCTTCGTCACAAAGTTGTAAATCCCGCCCTGCCCGTTCTCGTCGCCGGCATACCAGTTCTGTACGGTCGAGTATTTGATTTCCGCGCCTTCCATCGCAATCAGCTCTACCACTGCCGCGTGCAACTGATTGTTGTCGCGCTGCGGCGCGGTGCAGCCTTCGATGTACGAAACATACGCGCCCTCTTCCGCCACAATCAATGTGCGCTCAAATTGTCCCGTATCTTTAGCGTTGATGCGGAAATAGGTCGAAAGCTCGACCGGGCAGCGCACGCCTTTCGGAATGAAACAAAACGATCCATCGCTAAATACGGCGGAGTTCAAGGCGGCATAGAAGTTGTCGCCGGGCGGAACCACCGAGCCGAGATATTTACGAACCAGCTCGGGATGCTGCTGCAAGGCTTCCGACATGGAGCAGAAAATAATTCCCTTCTCCGCCAGCATTTCGCGATGCGTGGTCGCAATTGACATACTGTCAAACACTGCATCCACCGCCACGCCGGCCAGATGGTTGCGCTCCTCAATCGGAATGCCCAGCTTCTCAAAGGTGCGGGCCAACTCCGGGTCAATCTCACCACCTTCTTTCGGGTTCATCTTCGGCGCGGAATAATAGCGAATATCCTGAAAATCAACCGGTGGATACTCCACCTTGGCCCACTTTGGATAATCCTTCTTCTGCCACCGGCGATAGGCTTTCAAACGCCACTCGGTCATCCATTCCGGCTCTTTCTTTTTCGCCGAAATCGCGCGAATGATGTCTTCGTTCAACCCCTTTGGAAGCTGATCGGCCTCTACGTCGGAAACAAACCCGTACTTGTACTCCTGCACAAGCGCGCTGTCGGTCTCCAGCTTAAATGTTGTTTCTGTATCACTCATGAATTACCTCGTCGAATCCTTCCGTCAACAGGCTCAGACGAGCACTTCTTTGCCGAATTTTTCGCGAATCCAATCGTAGCCGTTCTTCTCTACTTCCTTGACCAGGTCCGGCCCGCCCGACATGGCGATCTGTCCATCAATCAACACGTGCAGATGCGACGGTGCGATGTAGCGCAAAATGCGCTCATAGTGCGTGATCACCAACAGGCCAAAGTTCGGACCCACCATCCGGTTCACACCCTTGGAGACAATCCGTAGCGCGTCAATATCGAGTCCGGAGTCGGTCTCATCCATCACTGCCAGCGCCGGCTTGAGCGTGAGCATCTGGAGAATTTCCATCCGCTTTTTCTCGCCGCCGGAGAATCCATCGTTGAGAAAGCGATTGATGAATGCCTCATTCATCTCCAAAAACTTCATATCCTCGCGCAATTGCTTGATGAACTGCGAGGGCTTGATTGTCCCCTGCCCGAACCGCGCGTCCGCCGCACTCTTCAAAAACTTCGCGACGCTGATGCCGGGAATCGCGACCGGATACTGGAATGCAAGAAAGAGCCCAAGCCGCGCGCGCGCGTCGGGGTCCAGCTCCAGAATATTCTGTCCCTGAAAAATAACTTCGCCGTCGGTCACCTCATAGGCCGGATGCCCCATAATGACGTTGGAGAGCGTGCTCTTCCCGGAGCCGTTCGGGCCCATCAACGCGTGGGTCTCGCCCGGCAGAATCGTCAAATTCACGCCCTTCAAAATCGGCTTATCTTCAGTCTTCGCATGCAAATTGCGGATTTCAAAAAATGGTGTTTTCTCGCTCATAAACTGCTCTTACTCCTACGGTGATTGTTACATTCTCTCAGACATCAAATCCCAATTCCAGACGAGCTTCCTCGCTCATCTGTTCCGGCCCCCACGGCGGCTCCCACACAAGCGTCACCTTTGCATCGCCGATGCCCTTCAGGTTCAGGCATGTGTCCTTCACCTGGTGAATCAGATACGGCCCATACGGACAGCCGGGCGAGGTCAACGTCATGTGCACCGAAACTGTAGCGCCCTCCACGTGCACGTCGTAGATAAGACCCAGATCCACGATATTGATGTGCAGATCGGGGTCAATCACCACGCGCAGCGCATCGCGGATCTGATCCGAACTCCAGGAAACCGGATCGGTCTGCGAAGCATCTCCGGCAGCGGGGGTTGACGGGGTGGGTTGTTCGTCGGTCATTGCGCTTTCTCCATAACTGATGGGGTTCGAAATGAATTCAGTGAAATGTTGTAGATATACTGCACAAGCTGCGTGTGAATCTGCTGAATCGGTTCCTTGATGTTGCAGGTGTGGAGCTGCGGACAACGATCCGGATTCTCCTGGCAGTCCGTCAGCAGAATAGGCCCCTCGACGGCCTCAATCACAGACCCCAAATTCATCCGGTCCAGCGGCTGCTGTAAGCGATAGCCCCCCCGCGCGCCGGGCATCGAAACCAGAAGGGTCGCGCGCGCCAGGGACTGCATGACCTTCCCCAAAAGCTCCGCCGGAATCGAATAGCGCTCCGCAATCCCTTTCGCCGTCGCCCATTCGCTCGATGGCAATTCAGCCATGTGCAAAATCGCCATCAACCCGTACTCAACTCTTTTGCTCAACATCAACACGATAAAATACCGACCAATTCTGTCGCCTTTTCAATCAAAGAAACAGGCAGCCGCAACTGCCTTGTGTTTCGTAATCTACCGACCGTCCGATAAAAGTCAACTATCGCAGGAGAATATTCGGAACTCGGCCGCAACATGCCGGAGAGAGGCGAAATAATCACGCACTACATGCGGCTCGCCAGAGACAGCGCGCCCGACACATTTCACCCCGCCAATAAAATCAATACCGCCAACCGGTCCGATTTCTGTGAGAAAATTATTCACCCGTCCCTTCCCGCCGCCACGAAAGAATATCGTCGCGCGTTTCGGATTTGCGATCCGGGCCTAACGACCAGATCAACATGCCAACGCCGGAGACACGCCCGTAGATGCTGTTTTCAATCTGCACAGCGCCGTCATAGTTGCTGTCGAGAGCGAACTGATAGGGCGAACCCCACGGATCCAAAAATTCGCCGCGTTCGTCCAGCCCCGAGAGCCCTTTTTGATAGCGCTCCACTTCGATGAATATCATGTGTTGCGGATTGAGCGCCGCTTCGAGGTTCTGTGCGGCGAAGTCGGATCGAAGAATGCGCATCAGCCCTGCGTTCGGGCGGCGCCCGCCATATCGGATGTCTACCGCACCCGACGAAGCCTCAACCGGCCACGTGCCATACTCGCGCTGATAGCGGGCAATCGCTGTTTGAAGTGCACGGATATCGCTCTGGGCCATAGCGAGGCGGTTGTGCCGTCGCCACGCAGTCCAAGCCGGAAATACAGATGCAGCGATCAACAGCACGAGTGCCAGCAGAATCCCCCACTCCGGCCATGATAGCCCGCGACGCCCTCCCTCGCTGGAAGCCGGTTCCCCGGGCGTCGTCGTCACGCTGGCTTGTGGAGTTGCCACAGAGCCACCATTCAATTAGCTCAGTTTGCCGATGATCGAGATGAGCGGAAGGAAGAGCGCAATGACAATCGTACCGACGACAAGCGCCAGAAAAACGATCAGCAACGGCTCAATGACCGAGGTCAATCCCGCGACCGCGTTATCCACCTCGTCGTCGTAGGTATCTGCAATCTTCATCAACATTTCAGGCAGCTCGCCGGTTTCTTCGCCGACCTGCACCATGCTGATCACCATCGGAGGAAACACCTTCGTCGCCTCGATCGGCGGGGCCATGTTTTCGCCCTCTTTCACCGCGTCGTGGACGTTTGAAACCGCGCGCGCCAACACCTCATTACCCGCCGTATCGCGCACAATATTAAGTGCCTGCAACACCGGCACGCCGGATGACATCAAGGTGCCCAGAGTACGCGTGAAGCGTCCGACGGCTGTCTTTTTGACCAACGGACCGAACACCGGCGCATTCAGCTTGAACCGGTCAATCCAATAAGACCCCGAGCGCGTCTTGGCCACAATTTTGAGCACAACGGTCAGAATCGTCGCGATAATGGCGACCAACAGAATACCCCGCATCCGGACAAAGCCCAGATCCACCATCCCGGCAACCGCCGAGCTGATGCCCATCACGAATTGTGTCAACCCCGGCAGGGCCGCACCTTCCAGCAATTCGGAGAAAATCTCTTTGAATTTCGGAATGATGAAGACCATCAAGAAGATCAAAATACCGACCGCCATCACCATGACGACGATCGGATATACCATCGCGCTGGTAACCTTGTTTTTGATCTTCTGCGCCTTCTCCATGAATTCGGCCAGACGGATCAATACTTTGTCCAGAATACCGCCAACTTCGCCCGCTTTGGCCATGTTGACGTAGAGCTTGTTGAAAACACGCGGGTGATGAGAAAGCGCTTCCGCGAAGGTGCTGCCGGTTTGAATGGAATCGGCCATTTCGCGCAATGACTTGCGCAACAGCGGGTTGCGCTCCTGCTTCTCGAGCACCTCCAAGCTGCGGACGAGCGGCAACCCCGCATCCACCAGCGTCGCGAGCTGGCGCGTAAAAACCATCAGTTCCTTGGGCTTCACGCTCTGCATGAAGGACGGCATCTTAATTTCAATATTTTTGTTCAGGGCTCCGCCCTTCTTTGCCCCGCCGCCGCGACCGCCAGACGGACGGCGCGCCTTCGCGTTCCCCTCCGTCACACTGGTCGGAAACAGCCCTTTTTCACGAATTCGCGCAATCGCACTGGTTTGCGAATCGGCCTCGATCTCTCCCTGGCTTTCGCGGCCTCGTGAATCTAGGGCGACATATTGAAATTTTGCCATTCTCGAATCTCAACTCTCTGGCTAGGAGTCTAGCCGATGTCTCAAATCCTTTGCAAGAAGCCAAACATCTTGCTGCACAGTCTGCTTCGCCGCGTCAGGTGTACTTCAGCACCTCTTCAACCGTCGTGAGGCCGTCCAGAATACAGCGGATGCCGTCCTGTCGCAACGTGCGCATACCGAGCTCCATTGCTTTGTCGCGGATCACGATCGTGGGCTTACGCTCATTAATCAAATCCCGGATGGGATCCGCCACGCGCAGGTACTCA
Organism: Kiritimatiellia bacterium; assembly: GCA_039807095.1. Lineage (GTDB taxonomy): Bacteria > Verrucomicrobiota > Kiritimatiellia > CAIVKH01 > CAIVKH01 > JAMLJG01. The sequence goes on along the minus strand of JBDHQM010000008.1, from coordinate 19,526 downwards.
TAGACACCGCGGCGGCCTTTATAGCCGGTTTCATTGCACCGCAGGCACCCGGTTCCGTGATAGAACGGACGATCCTGCACCTGCTCCGGCGTAAGGCCGAGCAACTCCAGCACTTCCTTGTCCGGCTGGTACGGCTGCTTGCACTCCTGGCAGATCGTACGCACCAACCGCTGTGCCAACACGCCCTCCAGCGTGGAGGAAATGAGGAACGGCTCCACCCCCATGTCAATCAAGCGCGTGACCGCACCGGATGCATCGTTCGTGTGAAGCGTGGAAAACACCAAGTGGCCCGTCAACGAGGCCTGTACCGCGATTTCCGCCGTTTCTTTGTCGCGAATTTCACCGATCATGATGATATCGGGATCCTGACGGAGAAAGGCGCGAAGCACCCGCGCAAACGTCAGGCCGATGGCCTCGTGCACCGGAATCTGAATAATCCCCTCAATATCGTATTCAACCGGCTCTTCCGCCGTGAGGAGCTTGGAATCAATCGTGTTTAACCGACGCAGCGCAGAATAGAGCGTGGTCGTCTTGCCCGATCCCGTAGGCCCCGTGACAACCACAATGCCGTTCGGCTTATCAATATCGAAGCAAAATGCATTGAACACGTCTTCCGGCATTCCGAGGTTCTGCAAATCCAATTGAATCGAGCTGCGATCCAACACGCGCAACACCACGCTCTCACCGAATTGCGTCGGCAGAGTGGAAACACGGAAGTCAATCTGCTTGCCGCCCACCGGCATCTGGATGCGCCCGTCTTGCGGGAGACGGCGCTCCGCGATGTTCAGTCCGGAAATAACCTTGATACGCGAGATCACAGGCAGCGCGAGGTGCTTCGGCGGCGGCGCCATTTCATACAGCGCGCCGTCCACGCGATACCGAATCTTAAACTCGTTCTCGAACGGCTCAAAGTGAATATCGGACGCGCGATCCTTGACCGCCTGGAACAACACCAGGTTCACAAAACGAATCACCGGCGCCTGATTGGCCATCTCCTCAATTTCGGCGGTCGGATCCGCGCCGCCGGGCCGGATCGTCGCCTCGCCCACGTGCTCCAATTCGTTTTCGAGTTCGGAGAGAAGGTCGTTCACCGAATCGCTCGTGTCGCCATATTGCTGCGTGAGCACCGCTCGAATGTGCTCTTCCGATGCGACCACGAACGAGACATCGCGCGTGAGCACAAAGTTGAGTTCGTCCACCAACTGCGGGCTCAAAAGATCGTACGTCGCGAGTACAACGGAATGCGCGTCCGCCTCCACCGGCACCACACTGTACATGCGCGCCACACTGCCCGGAATGGACTTGAGCACTGCGGGGGAAAGATCGGAGTGAATCAAATCCACCACCGATGTTCCCAAATGGGTTGCAATTGCCTGCAGCAGGTCAGCCTCGCTGATGATGTCCATTGCAATCAGCGTCTCGCGCACGGGTTTCCCCGTCCGCTCGCGCTCATCCACAACTTCCTCGGCCTGCTGCCGGGTCACAAGCCCGTCCTCAACAAGCTGCAGAAGCAAGGGATCGTTTATCTCTGAATCCGCCATGACAATGCTGCCTAACGTCGGCCCCTCGGTTGAATTTTCTGAACAGTGGTATCCACATCCTGCGCGCTGGTAATGACTTCTTCGTAGCCGATGATGTCCTTCTCAAACAGGTCCACCAGATGGTCATCAAGCGTGTTCATTCCGAACTTGGCGCCGGTCTGAATGTCGGATGTGATGCGGAAGGTCTTGTTGTCGCGAATCAGCGAGCGAATCGCCGGCGTCGCCACCATGATCTCAAACGCCGCCACGCGCCCGGGCCGATCGTTCCGGATCAACAACAGTTGCGAAATCACAGCCTCCAAACTGGCCGCAAGCTGGGTCCGCACCTGATTCTGCTGCTCCATGGGAAAGGCGTCCACAATTCGATCCACCGTGCGCGCAGCGCCGGTCGTGTGCAGCGTCGCAAAAACCAGGTGCCCCGTTTCCGCCGCTGTGATTGCAGCCTGAATGGTTTCCAAATCCCGCATTTCGCCGACGAGAATCACGTCCGGATCCTGGCGCAAACCGCGCTTGAGCGCCTCGCCGAAGCCCGGCACGTCAATCCCCACCTCGCGCTGCGTAATCACGCTCTTTTTGTGCGCATGGTAATATTCGATCGGATCCTCAACCGTGATGATGTGGACGTCGCGCGTTTCGTTGATCACGTTGATCATACTCGCGAGCGTCGTCGTTTTGCCCGAGCCCGTCGGCCCGGTGACCAGGATCAAGCCGCGCGGTTTATACAACAGCTCTTTAATTCCCGGCGGCAACCCGATCTCTTCGAGCGTGAGCAGGCGCGACGGGATCAAACGCAACACAATCCCCACCATCCCCTTCTGGCGGAATACGCTCACGCGGAAGCGTGCGCGATCGTGATGCCCAAACCCAAAATCTGTTCCACCGTTCTCGGCCAGCCGTTTCTGATGCTCCGGCGGCGTGAACGACTTCATCAGGCGCTCGGTATCCTCCGCCTTCAGCGGCTCCGAATCAATCGGCTGCAAGCGCCCGTGCAGACGCAACACCGGCGGCAGCCCCACGCCCAGATGCAAGTCAGATGCGCCCTCCTCAATCACCAGATCGAGCAGATCGCCCATCTGAATATCTTCGGTGCGCATGCTCATCAGTTCGCATCCCCCATCGTGGTACGCACGACTTCCTCAAGGGTCGTCTGCCCCGCAATCACCTTGCGAATTCCATCCTCGCGCAGCGTACGCATGCCCAATTCGCGCGCGCGCGCCCGAAGCTGCGAGGCCGATACCCGCTCATAAATCATGTGCCGCACTTCATCGTTGATCAGGAAGATTTCAAATATGCCCAGTCGCCCGCGATATCCCGTCTGTTTGCATTCGGCGCATCCGCGACCGCGGAAGAGCTGCACCGACTCCAGCGACCCCGCCAACCCGCCAAAAATCCGCAACTCGGCATCCGTCGGCTGCACCGGCTCCTTGCAACGCTCACAGATCTTGCGAACCAAGCGCTGTGCCATAATCGCGCGCGTGGAAGACGCCACAAGGAACGGCTTCACGCCAATGTCAATCAAACGCGTCACCGCGCTCGGCGCATCGTTCGTGTGCAGCGTACTGAAAACCAAGTGACCGGTCAGCGAGGCATTTACCGCGATTTCAGCAGTTTCCAAGTCGCGAATTTCGCCGATCATGATGATGTTCGGCGCCTGACGCAGAATCGAGCGCAACGCCGCACCGAACGTCAACCCGATATCCGAACGAACGTGCACCTGATTAATGCCCGTCATCTGATACTCGACCGGGTCTTCCACCGTGATAATTTTCCGGTCCGGCTTGTTAATGTGATTCAAACAGGCATAGAGCGTGGTCGTTTTGCCGGACCCCGTCGGACCTGTGACCAGAATGATGCCGTCCGACAGCCCGATCAAGCGCTCGAACGTCTGCTGGTCGTCCGAGAAAAACCCGAGTTTGGGCAATCCGAGCGAGAGGCTCTCCTTGTCCAAAATACGCATGACGATCGTCTCGCCGTGGTTGCACGGCACCGACGACACACGCAGGTCCAGATCGCGCCCCATCACGTTGATCTGAATACGCCCGTCTTGCGGCAGGCGCTTTTCCGCGATGCTCATGTTCGCCATGATCTTCACGCGGCTGATAATCGCCGACTGCAAGCGCTTCGGCGGGCTCTCCACCTCGTGTAAGACGCCGTCAATGCGGTAGCGCACGCGGAATTTCCGTTCCAGCGGCTCCAGATGGATGTCGGATGCGCGACTGCGGAAGGCTTCCAGAATGATCAAGCTCACCAGTTTGATGATCGGCGCATCCGCGTCCGTCACCGTGTCTTCACCTTCCAGCTTGGGCGTGCCTTCACCCGGAGTCTGGATAGATCCCTCCGTCAACTCGTCCAGCATGGAGGCCACGGTGCTGCCCGTCGCCGGATAAAACCGCCGCAGTGCGGCCTCAATTTCCTCCGGAACAGCCACCACACCCGCCACGTCACAGCGCAGCACATAGCGGAGGCTGTCCAACGTCTCCACGTCCAGCGGATCGCTCAACGCAACTGTAATTGTGGACTCTGTGCGATAAACAGGAATGATGTGATAGCGACGCGCCACTTCGCCGGGAACGAGGTCCACGACTTCCTGATCAATCTCCAGTCCGGATAGACTGACGAACTCCATTCCGAACTGATTCGCCAGCGCTTTCAACACGTCCGGCTTCGTCACCGATTTCCGGTCCGCCAGAACATCAATAACGTTTTTGTCGCTATCCTGAGCTATTTGCAAAGCCTCGGCACCCTGCTGATGGGTGATCAAACCAACGCCTTCCAGGATTTCGATTATGTATTCGTCGTTAGCAGTCACGTTTGTACATCAAAGGCAAATAGAAATGCGCGTACTGCGATTCAGCCTAACGCGCTCCCCCCATCAATGTCAACGCGCGCTCTTCAGCCAAGCTGCTTTTTTAGCAACTCCCGCACAAGCTGAGGATTGGCTTTCCCACGGCTCAACCGCATCACCTGCCCCACAAGAAACTCGAAAGCAGCAGGTTTTCCGGCTTGATAGTCGCTCACCGACTTCGGATTTGCGGACACCGCCTGCGCGACAAAACCCTCTAGCGCACCGCTGTCGCTCACCTGCCCCATCCCGCGCTGCTTCACAATTTCCGCAGGATCGCCGCCTTCCGCGAGCACAATCGCCAGCACTTCTTTTGCCGTCGGCCCGTTAATCGCCTTCTTCTCCAGCAACTGCAACAGACCCGCCAACGCCACCGGTGTGACCCGCAGCGAATAAATCGAGCCACCCGTCTCCGACACGCGGGCAAGCAGTTCCGTCATGATCCAATTCGACGCCGCCTTCGAAGGCGCACCCGCCTTGACCGTCGCTTCAAAAAAGTCCGCCACTTCCTTATCCGCAACCAGCACTCCCGCGTCATATTCCGGAAGTCCCTGCTGCTCGACAAACCGCGCGCGCCGCGCCGCAGGCAACTCGGGCAACTCCGCTCGCCACCGGGCCACCTCTTCTTCAGTCAACTGAACGGGCGGCAAATCGGGCTCGGGAAAATAGCGGTAGTCGTGCGCGTCTTCCTTGCTGCGCATCGCCTCGGTGCGACCCGCCTCATCATCCCAGCGACGCGTTTCCTGTACAATCGAGCGACCGCGCTCCAGCTCGCGAATCTGCCGGGGAATCTCGTGCTGCAACGCGCGAAACACACCGCGAAACGTGTTCATGTTTTTCAACTCGGTCTTTGTCCCAAGTTTTGCCGCGCCAACCGGACGCACACTGCAGTTGATATCGCAGCGGATATTCCCCTGCTCCAGATTGCAGTCGCTCACCTCGCCATATTGCAGCACCTGCTTGAGTGCCTGCAGAAACGCAAGCGTCTCTTCCGGGGTGTGCAAGTCCGGCTCCGTCACAATCTCCATCAGCGGCGTGCCGCAGCGATTGAAATCCACCCCGCTGTCCGACGCGAAGTGAGTGTTTTTCGCAACGTCCTCTTCCAGGTGAATGCGGGTGATGCCGATACGGCGCGTCTCGCCATCCACCACGATATCCAAATGCCCACCGATGCACAGCGGCGCATCGTATTGCGTGATTTGATAATTCTTCGAAACGTCGGGATAAAAATAGTTTTTGCGGTCAAACTTGCTCCGCATCCCGATCGTGGAGCCCAGCAGCATCCCCGAGCGCACGGTCAGGCGGATTGCGTCTTCATTGGCGACAGGCAGCGTACCCGGGTAGCCGAGGCAGGTCGGACACACATGCGTATTCGGCTCGGCGCCGAATGCATTCGGACACCCACAGAACATTTTGGTCCGCGTGCGCAGTTGCACGTGAATCTCAAGGCCGATGTCAGCTTGCCAGGACATAGTGCTGCTCACGTCAAAATCATCCCTTCAGTTGAGGCCGACGCGTGTGCCAATCCGTCGCCTGCTCGTACGCGTGGGCAACCTGCAGAATCGTCCCCTCCGCCAACGCCGGGCCAATCACCTGCATGCCCACCGGCATACCCGCGCTCGAAAATCCGCACGGAACCGAAATCGCACACCCGCCCGCGAGGTTCACCGTCGCCGTGAAAATATCGCTCAAATACATCTGCAACGGATCCGCACTCTTCTCGCCAAACCGGAACGACGTCGTCGGCGCCGTCGGCGTCAGCAGTGCATCACACGAATGAAATACCTCGTCAAATCCCTTGCGAATCCAGCGCCGCACCTTCTGCGCGCGCAGATAATACGCGTCGTAATATCCGCTGCTCAACACGTACGTGCCCAGAATGATCCGGCGCTTCACTTCCGCACCGAACCCCTGCGAGCGCGTCCGCTCATACATCTCCAACGGATCATCCGCTTTCGCGCGCAAGCCGTAACGCACGCCGTCAAAGCGCGCCAGATTTGCCGACGCCTCTGCCGTCGCAATCACGTAGTAGGTCGGAATCGCGAACCGCGTCTGCGGCAGGCGAACCGGAACAATCTCCGCACCAAGCGAGCGACAGACCTCGATCGCCGCACGCACCGTGCGCGACACTTCAGGGTCCATCGCCACATCAAAATACTCCGCAGGCATCCCCAGACGAAGCCCGCGCAAATCGCGACCTAGCGTCGCAGTGAAATCCGTCGCGGGCACATCGAGCGACGTGGAGTCGCGCGGATCCACACCCGCGATCACGTTCATCAACAGCGCAGCGTCCCGCACATCCTTCGTCACCGGCCCCACCTGGTCGAGCGAGGAGGCATACGCAACCACGCCATACCGCGAGACGCGTCCGTATGTCGGCTTCAACCCCACGCACCCGCAAAACGATGCGGGCTGGCGAATTGACCCGCCGGTATCCGTCCCCAGCGAGGCGAACGCCAAGTCCGCCGCAACGGCCGCCGCGTTGCCACCACTCGATCCACCGGGCACATACTCCGTATTCCACGGGTTGCGCGACGGTCCCCACGCGGAGTTCTCCGTGCTGGACCCCATCGCAAACTCATCCATGTTCAACCGGCCCACAATCACCGCGCCCGCCGCGCGCAACCGCGCGATCACCGTCGCATCGAACGGCGCGCGATAGTTCTCTAACATGCGCGATCCGCATGTACAGGGCTGGCCCTTAACATTAAAAAGGTCTTTGACCGAGACCGGCACCCCCAACAGCGCTCCCGCCTCGCCCCGCGCCCGACGCGCATCCGCCTCGCGCGCCTGTTGCAAGGCGTCTTCGCGATCCAGAAAACGATACGCTCCAATCGCACCGTCGTGTCTGTCAATCCGGCTCAACAGCGATTCCAGCAGGCCCACCGCCGTCGTCCCGCCCTCGTTCAGCAGGCGAACCGCATCGCCCAGGGTCAATTCAGTAAGAGTCGCCATGGTCTACTCAAGAATCCGCGGTACAATGAACAAATCCAACCGATGCTCCGGCGCGTTGCTCAGCGCCGCATCGCGATCCAGCCCCGGCATCACTTCGTCGGAACGCAAGATATTCTCCGTCTCCACCGCCTGCACCATCGGCGCAAGGCCCTCAACGTCGGCTGCCTTTAACTCATCCACATACTCGAGAATCTGCTCCAGTTGCGTCTGCAACTGCGCGCGCTCTCCCTCTTCCAGATGAAGCCGCGCGAGGCGCGCCACATACGCAACATCAAAACCGGCGGATGCTTTCGTTGAGTCGGACATATTCCTCACAGCTCAATGCAGAAGTAATCATGCGCCTGAATGTTGTCGGCAATCTTCTTCAATAGCTCCGGCGAAACAGCCCGGTTCACCTTGAAGATCGCGATGGACTCGACATCCTTCGAGTCGTGCGGATTGCGCACATCGTCAATGTTGATGTCCGCCGCTGCAAGCGCCGCGCCGATCTGACCGAGCACGCCCGGACGATCCTTGTATGTGAAGACAAGCGTGTGGCCGCGCGGCACGAAATAGAGATCGTGAAAGTCATTGATGCGCGAAATCATAATCGCGTTCTCGCTGACCGTCCCGCGAATGCTGACCGACCGCATGTCCTTGCCCACGCCACCTGTCAGGTCCAGTGTGATCGAATTCTTGAAACCCTTGCGATCATCCGTCACGCGGTTGGTGTATTCAACGCCCATCGCCTCGATGTATTTGCGCGCCTCCGCAAACCCCAGCGAGCGATCATACTCCTCGTTCAACGCCGCAACAATCGGCACAAACAGCCACTGGGCAAACGGCTTCAGCGTGCCATAAAAACTCGTCTCGATGAGCTTGAGATTCGCATTCTTTCCGAGGAAGGCGCGCGTCAGCTTCGCCAGCATATACGCCAGCTCCACAAACGCCTTGTTCAGCTCCACCGGAATGTCGCGGTTAACGATGTAGGTCGAGATTCCCTTCTCATCGAACTCGATCAATTCCTGCGCCGCGAGGGAAGCCGCCTTTGTGTTGGCCTCCTTTGTGCTGGCGCCCAGGTGCGGCAGCATGATGTCCGCGATGTCGGCGACCGACTTCGGCCCCTCCGCATCCTTCGGATATACATCGTTGAGAAAACGAATGCCCTTCTCAGCCTTGACCTGCCGAAAATCTGCCTCGTTGATGATCCCCGCGCGCGCGCAGTTGATCAACGTCGCGCCCTTCTTCATCCGGCTCAACAGCGACGCATTCACCAGCCCGCGTGTCTCCGCGTTCTCGGGAATATGCAGCGTGACGTAGTCCGCCCGCTCAAAAAGCGTCGGCAAATCCACCAGAGCCACATCAATCTGCTCCGCGCGATCTTTCGAAATAACCGGATCGTGCCCGATCAGCGTGCACTCAAATCCCGAAAGCCGTTTGGCCACCGTCTGCCCGATCGCGCCAAGGCCCACAATACCCACCGTCTTGCCGCTCAATTCGCGGCCCATGAACAGCTTCTTTTCCCACTTCCCCGCGCGGCACGACGCATCCGCCGGAATCAAATGGCGCGCGTCCGCCAGAATCAACGCCAGTACCGATTCCGCCACAGCGTTGGCATTCGCACCCGGCGTCGTCATCACATCAATATTCTTTGAGCGCGCATACTTTGAATCAATCGTGTCAAAGCCCGATCCCGCGCGCACCACCACCTTCAGCGAAGGCAGGGAATCAATGACATCCTTCGTCACCTTCTCACTGCGCACAATCAACGCATAGGCGTCAGAATGGCGGCGGACAAACTCCAGCAAATCCGTCACCTCCTCCATCACGACGGTATAGTGCCCGTTCGCGTCGAGGATTTCCTTCACAACCGGATTCAATTTTGTAGGGATCAAAACCTTCTTCATGGCGTCCTTTTTAGGTAGCTGAAAAGCGCGACGGTATCGCCACCGGCCCCCTGAATCAAGTCTCTCCGAGTGAAATCTCGCGGCAATCCACTTGACCCGCTCCCACGGGCTACCTACTGTCTCGGTTCATGTCGCGCTTCTTTCTGTTTTGCTGCCTCGCCAGCCTGATGATCGCCGCCCCGTTCACGGGGTGGGCCAAATCCAAGCCCTATGAAGAAACGGAGAAGAAGCATTCGTGGTTCAGCTTCAACCGGCCGGAACGCAATAACGCGCGCAACCAACTCATCTGGGCGCGCCAACTGCAAAGCCGCAACGAACTCCGCCGCGCCTCACGCGCCTACCGCGCGCTGGTCACCACCTGGCCCGGCAGCCCAGAAGCGCCCCTCGCACAATGGGGCCTCGCCCAAACACTCGACGCGCGCGGCAAGCTGGAAGATGCGTTCGACGAATATAACAACCTCGCCACCCGCTTCACCGGAGGCTATCCCTACGACAGCATCGTTCAACGCCAATTCGAAATCGCCCGGACGATCATGGACAAGCGGCGCGGCCGACTCCTGATTTTCGGCGGATTCAAAGCCCCCGAGCGCGCGGTCCCCATGTTTGAGAAAGTCATCCAAAACGCACCCCGCGCCCCCTTCGCTTCCGAAGCGCAATACCTCATCGGCCACGCCTATGAACTCAGCGAGCAACTGGAACTCGCCGTCGTCGCCTACATGACCACGACACATCGCTATCCCACCTCGCCCTGGGCCGAGCAAGCCTCCTTCGGCCGCGCCCGCAGCCTGATCCGCCTCTCGGAAGAAAGCCCCAACGATGAAGAGGCGCTCGATCAGGCCTGGGCCGCAATTGTGGTCTACCTCAACTCCTTCCCGACATCAAAGGACGCAGAGCTCGCCCGCGCCTACCGCGATAATTTGCTCCGCCGCCGGGCAAAAAACGCCTATGATAAAGCCGTGTTTTATGATCGGATTGCCAAGCGTCCGGAATCTGCGCGCCAGGCTTATGATAACTTTGTGCGGCAGTTCCCGGATTCGGAATGGAGCTCGATCGCCCGCACGCGTATGCAAGAGTTGTCCCCGTCAGTGGAGAAACAAAAATGAAAACTAAACTTTTCACCTCACTCACCATCGTCGGCCTCCTGATCGGCTCCGTCGGCTGCGCGGGATACCGCCTCGGCTCCATGCTGCCGCCCGACATCCAAACGGTCTACATCCCCTCCTTCCTCAACGAAACCTCCGAGCCCCTCATCGAAGTGGAATGCCACCGCGCAACGCTCGCCGCACTCCAACGCGACGGCTCGCTCCGCGTCGCGGCGGAGGATTCGGCCGATGCCATCGCACGTGTGCGCATCCGCGAATATCGCATCGAACCCGTCGTGTACGACACCACCAGCCGGTCCAACGTCAAACAATACCGCATCAGAATGACCGCCTCCCTCCTGATGACCCGGCGCGTGGATGACAAAGTGATCGTCGAACGCCCCACCGTCCGCGGCGAAGGCGTCTTCAATGTCGCAGGCGACCTCTCCTCCTCGAAGCTCATCGGACTCCCCGTAGCAGCCGAAGACCTCGCCCGCAACATTGTTCAACAGATGGTCGAAGCCTGGTGAGACAACCCGCCTCGCGCAGCGCGAACGGCGGATATAAAATTGGTTAAGCGAAACGAGCGGCCCCGGAGGGCCGCTCGTTTGGTTTCAACTTTCGACAGAAATCAAGCCGCGCTGACAGCGCGCAGATGATCAGCCGCACGGCCCTTTTTCCGTGTCGCCTGATTCTTCTTGATGATTCCCTTCTTCGCAGCCTTGTCCAAAGCCGAGCAAAGACGCTTGTAAAGATCCGCCGCCTTCGCGGAATCCTTTCCAGCCACCGCAGCCTTGAACTGAGTCTGAACGCGCTTGATCCCCGAACGCCCCGCTCTGTTGCGCGCGCGATCCTCTTCGCTCTGCCGGTGACGTTTCAACGCCTGTTTCGAATGTGCCATTATCAATCTCCTAAATCGGGTGCTTTTCACCCCATTCCGCATCGCCATTGATCTGCGGAAAAAAGTTGTGCCATACTATCGGCCAAAACTATGAAGTCAACCGACAATTCTTCAGTATTTCGCGCCGCGCGTGCCGCTTTCCGCGAATACCTGAAAAAACGGAACGCCGGATATGACTTCAATCAGCGCGCAGCAGAAACCCTGACCGCCCCCGCCCCCCTCCTTAAAGCAACCGCCCGCCAACGCGTAATGCGCGGAATTGGCCCCGATTCCGACCTCGTTTTCAAGTTCTATTCCGACCTCGGCCCTCTCGCCCTCTTCCGCACCAGCCGCGCTCGACGCTCCTTCGCCGCCGCACACGCCATGCGCGCACAGGGCCTCCCCATCGCCGAACCCCTCGGCTATGTGGAATACACAAGCGGCATCGCCCCCTTTACCTCCTGTCTCGTCATGCGCTTCATCCCCAATGCCACCACGCTCCACAATTGGCTGCGGCGCCACTACCGGACGCTGACGCCGGAAGAGTGGACGCACTGGCGCAATACGCTGCGCGAATTCTGGCTCGACCTCGGACGCCACGGCATCTACCACGACGACACCAAAACTCTGAACATCCTCGTCCAGACCCCTCCCGACAGCCCGATGAAACTCTGGTGGATTGACCCCGAAAGCGTACACCCCGGCCACCGGCCAAGCCGCCGGCAAATCCTCCGCAACCTCGTCCAACTCAACGGATCCTTGCGCACCTGGGTACCCGACGAGCAGCGCCTGCTCTTCCTTAATGAAATTGCCGAAGTCCACCCCTGGCTGCGCGTTCCCGCCGTAGAACAAAAAATTCGCGACTGGACACGCAAACGACTTCTCAACGAAATCCGAACTCGATGCGGCCCCTAAAATTCCTTCTCGGCCTGTTCCTTTTGCCTATCGCATGGATCGCCATTAGCGCCACCGCGCGACTCATCGCCACGCTGCGCTTCGAAGAGTTCGGCGGCCACCCCCAATCCGCCTGGTGGCTCGCGGGCGGATTCCTCCTCTGGCTCCTCCTCTATCTCCTCCTCCCGCGCCCTATGCGCACCTACGTCCTCGGCCACGAACTCACCCACGCCGTCTGGGCCCTGCTCATGGGCGCGCGTGTCTCGCGACTCCGCGTCAGCGCGCGCGGCGGCAGCGTCAACGTCTCCAAATCCAACTGGATCATCACCCTCGCCCCGTACTTCTTCCCCTTCTACACCATGCTCGTCATCGCCGCCGCCTTCATCCTCGGATTCTTCTACGATCTTCAGCCCTACGAGCGATTTATCCTCGCCGCCATCGGCTTCACCTACGCCTTCCACGTCACCTTCACCATCGCCATGCTCACCATCCGCCAACCCGACATTCAAGAGCACGGCCGACTCTTCTCCTACACCGTTATCCTCCTCCTCAACACCCTCGGCCTCGGCTGCTGGCTCGTCGCCGTCGCCCACCCCACCCTCTCCGACTACACCCACCTCCTCGCCCAAGAAACCACCCGCACCTGGGCCTGGCTGCACGCCGTATGGGCGACATCCATGCCGCCCCTCAATTCCCTCCTCAAATAGCCCCCCCCCGTACGGGCGACATCCATGTCGCCCCGCATGTCGCCCCACATGCCGCCCTCCTTTTCCTTTTGCCCGCACCCGAAATTCTGGCACGCTCCATCTGTGAACGAACCGCAGAATCAATTTCCTGAAACCGCTGATATCGAGACTTCGTCAGATAGCTATGCTGCGCGATTTGCGGGAAAAATCGGCGCGTGGATGCTGACGCGGCAAGAGCGGATTGCGCTGGATTTCCTCCGAAAGGCAAATGCGAAAACAGTCCTCGATGTCGGCGGCGGACACGGCCAGCTCGCCCGACCGATGGCGAATGCCGGATTCGATGTCACGGTACTCGGCAGCGCGCCGGTCTGTCAGGAGCGCATCGCGGACCTCGTCGCAGAGAATCGCTGCAAATTCGTCGTTGGAAATGTGATTCAACTCCCATTCGAAGATCGCTCATTCGATGCGGTCGTGAGCGTGCGCCTTCTGCCCCACTGCGAACGCTGGCCGGAACTTATCTGCGAACTCTGCCGCGTCGCGCGCAATACCGTCGTCGTTGACTATCCCCTCGCCTCAGGCCTAAACACCCTCGCGCCGTGGCTGTTCAACGCGAAGAAGAAAATGGAGAAAAATACGCGAACCTGGCGCAATTTCACACACGCCGAAGTTCTCGACGCGTTCTTCAAGACCGGCTTCCGCCCCACTGGACGCAAAGGCCAGTTTTTCTGGCCCATGGTGATTCATCGCACGATGAAAACTCCCCCGCTGTCAGGGGCACTGGAGGCGATGCCCGGCGCGCTGGGCATCACCGCCCGATTCGGCACTCCCGTCCTCGCCGCGTTCCGACGCGCTCAATGAAGTGGTAATGGAACAAACCGCCAGACGTCGGCTTGAGTAAATTCTTCGGCGGAGAAGCACCAAATAATTACACGCTTCTCCGTGATGTAGCTCTCGGAAGCGTTCATCTCGCGCATGAGCGCAATTCGTGAGGCCGTTGCGGCGGACCCATTCACCCCGATCAAGTCAACCGTGCGAGCGAGTCGCGCTGCCAAATGATCTGCCAACCCCGCCGCTTCCCCTTTTGCCGGGTCGTGATATGCAAGAACCTCCTCACCACCGAGCAGCAGAACTGGACTCGTCTTTTGTATAGTGGATTGTCCGCCAGCCGCGACTGCATCGTTCAGCACTATTTCTTCTTCGCTGTCGTCTCCCAGAATTCGGGCCAAATCGCCGTGGACCTTCACTGTGCGCGAGGCAAGTTCCCACAACACCCCTTCGTTCGGAGGCAAGACGACATTCTTTTCAATATGCGCGGCGATACGCTCCGCCGTACGCTCAATTCCGACACCGGACAATCCGTTCGCTGTCCGGCAAAACAGTGCCCCGCCCTCAAGCGCATCCGCCGCGATAAAATCGTCCGTCAAGTCGAGTACATCAATTTCACGATCGCGCAGTTCAGCGTAGAATTTCCGCAGCGTCTCAACTGCGGATAACGAATCCTCGCGCGAACACCCGAGTGGCACCGGATAAACCAAGGCCTTCGACGGGATCGGCACGACGAGCAGATGCGCTCCAAAATCGAGCAGTTGGCGATTGAAATCATCAATCGGCCCCAACGGATCACGATGCGCAGGATTCTTCGCCAGTCCGGCATCCAACGCAGCTTCGCCCCAAAACTCTCCGCGCGATAAGAAACGAAGCTCGGCCGTAGAATAAAACCAGCCGCCCTCACCTTCAACCGCCTTGGAGCCGTCAGCGCGCTCAAACGCATTGAGGAAGTAGTTCGTTTCTTCGGCAACGCCATTCCAGCACATCATCCCAAAAACAACGCCAAACGCTGCAGCCCATTTCGCATCCATTAGCATTTGTGCATTGTATAATCACGCGCTTCGTCCGCACATCAAAAACACTGTGCGCAGGAAGCGCTCTCCCGCTATGATGCGCGGCATGTCCGAATCTGCCCAGTCGCAACCGGCCGTCTGCTTGCTCATCGGCACGTTCCACCCTCGCGTGGGAGGTGGCGAAACACACGCGCGCCTATTGAGCCATGAGCTCAAAGCGCTGGGTACACCCATCTTCGTCCTCACGCGCCGACATGAATCCTCCCTCCCGGCGCACGATCAGGTTGACGGAGTCGAGATACGCCGGGTCGGCCCTGCGGGCTTTCCACGTTTCGGCAAATACTTGATGATCCCCGCCGCCATTCGCGCACTTTCAAAAGCGAGAGCCGATTACGACATCATCTATGTATGCGGGCTCCGCGTCCTCGGTATCGCCGGAGTCCTCGCAGGGCGCTGGTTCAATAAACGGATAATCCTCCGTTCAGAAGCGTGCGGCGAATGGTCTGGCGGCTTCTTCTTCGCCGGAGCGGGAAACTCCACCCGCAAGCTGAATCCACTCCTTCGCGCGGCACTGGCCCTGCGCAATCGCCTCTACAGAAAAGCAGACCGATTCCTCGCTATTTCCCGCGTAATTCGGGATGAATTTTTAGACGGCGGCTTGCGCGACTCGCAAATCGTTACGATCACAAACGGCATAAATTTCGACGCGTTTCAGCCCGCTACGGCAGAGCGACGCGCCGCGCTTCGCGAGGAATTCGCATTTGGCGACTCCTTCGTCTTCGCCTATTCGGGAAAGCTCAATCGCGGGAAAGGCCTCGAAATGTTGCTCCGCGTATGGCGAGGTGTAGCCACTCAACATCCGTCGGCACGCCTTCTCCTAATCGGTGCGGGCGGCACCCAATTTCTTTCGTGTGAACAGGAGCTCCGCAGTTTTGTCGTAGCGAACAGTCTGCAAAACAGCGTAATTTTCACCGGCTACACAAATCGCGTGGCGGATTATTTGAGCGCTTCCGATGCATTTGTATTTCCATCCGAGAGCGAGTCGCTAGGGTTAGCGCTGATCGAGGCGATGGCGTGCGGATTGCCATCTCTAGCCTCGGCAACAGGTGGGATACTGGATATTGTTACAGATCAGGAAGACGGGCGCCTATTGCCCGTAGGTGACGAAAACGCATGGCAAAAAGCGATGATCGAATTGATGCAAGCGCCGGAAATGGCAGCTCGATGGGCTGCGGCCGGAGCCGCATCGGTGAGGAAGAAGTTCGCCATACGGGAGATCGCGATTCAGCATCAGCACCTCTTCCGCTCACTGCTGACGAAGTAGAATTCGATCCCGCTCCGTCTGCAAAATCAAAAATCGCGCGCAACACAATCTGGAACCTCATCGGGATGTGCGCGCCGATGGCAGTCGCTCTTTTCGCCATTCCGCTTCTCATAAAAGGTCTTGGTACCGAACGCTTTGCATTGCTTTCGCTCGTTTGGATGCTCGTCGGCTATTTCGGCGTTTTCGACCTTGGGCTAGGGCGCGCATTGACCAAAATTATTGCCGAAAAGATCGGCAAACACGGCCCGCGCGAAGTTGCCGCCTCGTTTTGGACGGCAATGACACTAATGCTCGGACTCGGCATCCTCGCCGGGTTCATTGTTTACTTCGGCTCGCCGTGGCTCGCCACAAAGGCACTCAAAATTGATCCGACCCTACAACTCGAAACACTGCGCGCCTTCCGTGCGGTCGCGTGGGGACTCCCGGTCCTAATCACTGTCACCGGACTCGTCGGCTCACTTGAAGCATGCCATCGCTTTCCATTGGTCAATATGATCCGTATCCCGACGGGTGCGTTCACGTTCATCGGCCCGCTACTGGTGCTACCATTCAGCCGAAGCCTCTACGCAGTGGTTCTCGTCCTCCTCGCAGGCCGCCTCATCGAATGGTTTCTGTTCTTCATCGCATGCCTGCGCGCCGTTCCGGGCGTGCGCAACGGATTTTCTTTTCATGCCCGCGAAGCACCCCATCTATTGGGCTTCGGCGGCTGGATGACCGTTTCCAACATTATTCAACCGCTGATGGTCCACATTGATCGCTTCCTCATCGGATCACTCCGCGCGGTAGCCGATGTCACCTTTTACGTCACACCGGCTGAAATTATAGTCAAAATCCTGATTCTGCCGCGCGCCTGGGTTTCCGTACTTTTCCCCACATTTGCGGCGGAATTTCGCGATAGTCCCGAAGCAACCGGCCGCCTTTTTGCGCAAAGTGTACGCCTCTTGATGGCGCTGCTTTTCCCCGTAGTCCTGCTGCTCGTCACATTTGCACCCGAAGGCCTAACCCTCTGGCTCGGCCCCGAATTCGGCCTTCGCAGTGCGCCCGTGATGCGCTGGCTCACCGCAGGCGTATTCCTTTATTCCCTCTCTTTTGTGCCCACCTCACTCCTCCAAGGCACCGGACGACCCGACTTAACAGCCAAACTCCACCTCATCGAACTCCCACTCTACCTCGGCAGCGCATCGCTGCTTATTCTGCACTACGGCATTGTCGGCGCCGCAGCGGCGTGGGTTCTACGCGCATCGTTTGACCTCGCAGGGACTGCATGGATGGCTGCCCGCCGTGCGCCCGGCAGTGGAGCGTCACTCCGCCGCGTCTCCGCCGCCGCATTGTTGACGCTCATTCTGCTTGGCGCAGCGACAATTCCTTCACATCTGGCGATTAAATCCTTTGTTTCCGCGAGCTTCCTCGCCGGATTTGCTCTCTTTGCCTGGAACTGGCTCTTCACCGACGAAGATCGCAGGATCATCCGCAAGCGCCTGCCTCGCTGATCTCGGCACAGCGCGCTGGGTACACATTCCGGTAGACCCCCACCCCTTCAGAAAAAAACAGCGCCGGTCCGAAGACCGGCGCTGCTTCATAACACACTGAACGTGAAGGATTAGGCTCCCTCTTCGTCCTTCTTCTTCTGGCCCGGATGCCACTCCTCCGTCGGAGAAGCACCACCGAAGGCTTCGTCGAAGGCACCGGCGAGATCCACCAGGTCTTCACCCGGGCGGAGCCCTTCCAGCATGGAATCATCAACGACGAACTGATCATCCGGCAGCTTCGCCGCCTTGATGCTCAGACCGATACGGCGCTCAACCGAATCAATCTTGATAACGCGCGCCTCGACCTCCTGGCCGGGTTGCAACGCATCTTTGACTTTCTGAACGCGCTCTTCGCTGATCTGGCTGATATGAACCAAGCCGTCCACGCCTTCGTCAATTTCGACGAATGCGCCGAAGGACGCCAGCTTCGAGACCTTGCCCTTGACCATCTGGCCGACCTTGAAGCGCTGAGTAATGCTGCTCCACGGATCGTTCTGCGCCTGCTTGAGGCCGAGACCGATTCGCTGATTCGCCGCATCCACCTCGAGAACAATCGCCTCGACTTCGTCGCCCTTCTTCAGCACTTCGGACGGGTGATTGATCTTGCGAGTCCACGACATATCGGAAACGTGAATCATTCCGTCAATGCCGGGCTCCAGCTCCACAAACGCGCCGTACGAGGTGAAGTTGCGAACCGCACCCTTGATGCGAGAGCCAATAGCGTAGTGTTCCTGCGCCTTGCTCCACGGGTTGGCTTCCGTCTGGCGAATGCCGAGCGAAATCTTCTGTTCGTCCTGATTGACGTTCAAAACGACCGCATCCACTTCCTGACCCACTGTCAGAACATCCGCAGCCTTTGCAACACGCTTCGTCCAGGAAATCTCGGATACGTGCACCATACCCTCAATGCCCTCTTCAATCTCAATGAAGGCACCGTACGGCACAAGATTCACGACCTTACCCTTCACGCGCGTCCCCACCGGATACTTCCGCTCAATATCTTCCCACGGGTTGTGAGAAATCTGCTTGAGGCCCAGCGAAATGCGGTCCTTATCGCGATCCACATCGAGAATCATCACGTCGAGCTCCTGGCCGACTTTGACGACTTCCGACGGATGGTTCACGCGACCCCAGCTCATATCCGTGATATGAAGCAGGCCGTCCATGCCGTTGAGGTCCACAAACGCACCGAAGTCCGTAATGTTCTTCACCACACCGTGGCGAACCTGACCAATCTGGATGTCTTCCATGAGCGACTTCTTCTGCTCACGGCGACGTTCTTCCAGCAATTCCCGGCGCGAAACGACAATGTTGCGGCGTTCGCGGTTAATTTTGATGATCTTGAACTCGAGTTCGCGATCATAATATTCCTCAGGGCTCCGGATCGGCACCACATCCAACTGCGAACCCGGCAGGAACGCGTCCACACCGACATCCACAATCAAGCCGCCTTTGACACGGCCCTTGACAGCGCCCTTGATCGTCCCGCCTTCGACGTAGTTGGCGAGAACGCGATCCCAGTTGCGCTGCTGTTCAGCGCGGCGCTTGCTGACCATGACCATGCCCTGATCATCTTCGAGCTTCTCAAGGAGAACCTCGATCGGGTCGCCCGGCTTCACCTCATCGGGACTCTTGAATTCAGAAATCGGCAGAATACCTTCGGATTTATATCCGATATCCACGAGGACTTCTTTGGGACGCACATCGAGTACACGCCCGGTTACAATCGCGCCTTCCGTGAAGTCGCGAAGCGTTTTTTCGTAAAGCGCAGCCATTCCGGATGGCGCGCTAGCTGGTTGTTTTGTTGATTTAGCCACTGAGTTACTTTTTTCTATGTCTCTACTTTCGCTCCATCCACACGGACAGACGCGCCATCTACCCTCTCGCAACGGGCGAGTTGGAAGACGGAAAAGGGCGCACTGTATCAGGAGAGGTTCCCGACACAAGCGCAAAAGAAAGAGGCCGCTGACCTTTCGATCAGCGGCCTCAAAAATAAACCCGGCAACGTGCTACTCTCCCGTAGCCTACACTACAGTACCATCGCCGCTGAGGGTCTTAACGGCCGT